>CAVEJY010000164.1:0-19945 GCA_963616155.1 Acutalibacteraceae bacterium | reverse complement strand
CGCAAGATACAACGTTGCGGGCGAGAGCCGGCGAGATGCTCTCGGCGATTTGTAAACCAGTTACGCCCTGCTCATACTCACGAACAGATCCGTCTGGGAATGTGATTTTTACCATAACAACTTAGTATTTTTATTAAATCAGTTGCAAAAGTACTGCTTTTTTGCATACGACGCACATATTTTCCCGACTTTTTTTGCTGAAAATAGAATTTTATTGTATTTTTGCAAACAATTTTAAGATATAAGTAAAACGAGCAAGAGAGACGAGTATGGAAAAGACGAGAATTCTCCTTATTTATACAGGTGGCACCATCGGCATGGGAAAAGATCCCGAGAACGGAGTGCTGGAGCCGCTTGATTTCGCCCACCTGGTGTCATCCATGCCCGAGTTCCAGCTCATCCGCGCCGACATAGACGTGAGAAAGTTCGACCCTCCCATTGATTCCAGCGACATCGATCCCATGCGGTGGGCGGAGATTGTGGGAATCATCAGCAACAACTACGACGACTACGACGGCTTCGTCATCCTCCACGGCACCGACACGATGGCTTACACAGCCTCCGCCCTGTCGTTCATGCTGGAGAACCTCACCAAGCCAGTCATCCTCACGGGAAGCCAGCTGCCCATCGGCGAGCTGCGCACCGACGGCAAGGAGAACATGATGACCGCCATCGAACTGGCTTCGATGAAGAACGCCGATGGGCACCCCATGGTGCCCGAGGTGTGCATCTTCTTCAACGGCAAGCTGTTGAGAGGCAACCGTTCCTACAAGATGAACGCAGACGGCTTCCACGCCTTCGACTCGTTCAACTACCCCCACCTCTGCGATGTGGGCGTAAGCTTCACGTTCCACGACCACCACATCCTGACACCCGACTACTCGAAGCCCATGGTACCCCACCTGAAGCTGGACCCCAACGTCATTGTCTTCAGCCTCTTCCCAGGCATCCAGGACACCATCGTGCGCCATGTATTGGGGTCACCCTCGCTCAGGGGCATCGTCATGCGGTCCTACGGTTCGGGCAATGCTCCCCATGCTCCCTGGATTATGCGTCTGCTCGACGAGGCTTCCCACCGCGGCGTGAACATCGTCAACATCAGCCAGTGCCTCACGGGCAGCGTGGAGATGGAGAGATATGGAGCGGGATTCCAACTGAAGCTCGCCCATGTAATCAGCGGTCACGACAGTACGGTGGAAGCCGCCGTCACCAAGTTGATGTACCTGCAAGGAAGGTACTCCGACAACGAGACGGTCAGAAAGTACATGGAGCAATCGCTCGCCGGAGAGATTTCCGTATAAGAGAGAGATTTCCATATTAAAACGAAAAAAACATGAAGGCAAAACATCTGTTGTTCCTCATCACGCTCATCATTGCAATGACCCTTGGATGGGTCTGCAAAGCATCAGCCGCCCATGCGCCACAGCCCATGGGACAGGTCGCCGAGCCTTCCGGGGAGAGGAAAGACAGACTCGCCGCCGTCGTACACCAGCAGAATGCCGACAAAGAGGGCACAATCACGGATGCCTCCCACCTCTACCGCATCTGCAACAGTCGCCCCGGACGACTCATCCCATCCTGGAACCTGACGTTCCAGCGAGAGCAAGACAAGCCATCATTTTACTATAACAAGTTTTACGAATCCTTCTTATTGAATTTCCGTGGCAGGCAGCGGATGGAGTCCGCCCCCTTCCACTTTGATGTCGCCAGCAGGTATTATGTCATTTGCTTGCGGCATCTGGTGTGCTGACGAAAAGGGACAACCATGCCCTTTTTCTAAAGGCGAAAAACACACTCAAAAAAACAGTACACCATATATATTATAACACATTCAGTAATTTAATAAAAAGGATAAGATTATGTCAAATATCAAACACTTAGATATGTGTGCCGACGTGTTGGCACTCCCAGAAATTGCAGTGAAGAAAAGCCTGTTCGGTCTCAAGACCTCCATCACCTACACCCCCACGGGCAGTCCCGTGAAAGTGAGACAAGGTGAGTATTCGCCCGAGACGGGACATCGCTGGGAACTGATCCTCAATGCCGAAGACGACGTGGCGATGGAACTCCTCAAAAAATACGAAATCTCCACCGTCAGCATGGGAAAGTACAGATTGGATGCCTGTGTGTCAGAAGACAAGCGGTTTGCCGCCGTGCAATTGCTCCACTTCGCAGACTTCGACTATCAGCCAGCCACAGACGTGAGGGTGTTCAAGGATAAACTCGCCGAGGTCATCTGTTCATGTTTATAAGGTTTTCATGCGCCTTCAGGTATAAAGTTTGTTAATTATCACATAATATCAACCAAAATACTTGACTTATATCAATTATTTAAGTATCTTTGTACCGAGAAAAGACAAATATAGTTGAACCAACAAAAACCTGAAGACATGAACAGTAATGAAATGAAGATGTATGGTGAGTTTGTGAACGTCACATCTCCCATCGAAGCGGAAAGTTCCTCCAATGTGCTGGGAGGAGAGATTTGGTATAACTGATTACACACACATCATTTCGGTTATCAAGAGTTTACACTGTTAGCAAGATTCTAATAAGTAACAGATGAAGAAAAGAGGGTGCGCTGCAACACACAGCACACCCTCCTCTTTTTTTATGTGAACTCATCATCCCTGATGTTGGTCGCGCAGCAGGTCGTTGACAGTCTTGACGGGGTTGAACGTACCGAGAGGCACCTCCACGAACACCGTGTTCCAGTCGCTCATGGCACCGTTCCAGAGTCCCGGAAGCTCCAGAGCCTTCAGTTCTTTGCCGTTCTTGCTCTTGCTGCTGATGAATCCCGTGCTGGGATCCACATACTTGGGCAAGTCGAAGGCATTTCCCTTGTAGTCCTTGGTGGCGCACACCAGGTCTACGGGATTGAAGTGAGTGCCCTGTGTGAACATCTTCATGTACTCCACGTTGTCCTTGTCTATCTGCGAGCTCTCCAAGATTTGCAGGCTTACCGTTCCGTCGGCATTGTAAGTGAGGAACGGACCGCCTCCAGGTTCACCCACATTCTTCACCACTCCACAGACACGCATCGGGCGGTTGAGTTTCTTGCGCAGGTAAATCACCAGGTCAGCGTCCTCCAGTTCCTTGATGTCGGGACGGCGGCAGCACAGGTCGCGCTGTACGAACCGGATGATTTCCTCCAGTTTCTCGTGGTTGTAGGCACCGGAGTCGAGCACTTCCAGATACCCGAACGCCTTCTTCTGTAAGCTGACGAGAATGCCGGCAATTACCTGCTTGTAGGTAACGGTCTCTGCCTTCAGACGGTCGGGCACCACGTTGTCGATGTTCTTGACGAACACCACGTCGGCGTCTATCTCGTTGAGGTTCTCGATCAGCGCACCGTGTCCACCCGGGCGGAAGAGCAAGCTGCCGTCCTCATTGCGGAAGGGCGTGTTGTCGGGGTTGGCGGCGATCGTGTCGGTACTGGGTTTCTGCTCGGAGAAGGAAATGTTGTACTTCACTGCGTAGCGGTCAGCATACTTCCCTGCCTTCTCCTTCACCATCTTCTTGAACAGCTCCAAGTGGTCGTGGGAAACGGTGAAGTGGACGTTCGCCTCGCCGTTGCTGCTGGCGTAGAGAGCAGCCTCCACGAGATGCTCCTCCATCGGCGTGCGCACCTCCTCGGGATCCTTGTACTCATGGAACTGGAGCAGTCCCTTGGGCAACTGTCCGTAGTTGAGCCCCTTCTCCTGCAAGAGGTTGGCGACGACAGCCTTGTACTTTCCCTCGGCAATGAGTTCCTTGATGTCCTTACCCTCGTTCTCCTTGCACTTGCTGCAAAGAGCCTTTCGGAAGGCGAACTTCTTGATGTCCTCGAAGAAATGCTTTTCGAAATCGGTCGTAGGTTCGTCGTAAGGAGCGTCCAGGAAGGCAAAGAGGTTCTTGAACATTCGGCTCGCCGCACCCGATGCGGGCACGAACTTCACCACATGGTGTCCCTCCTTCTTATAGGCATCCCAGGCAGCCTCATAATTCTTCACTTCGTCTGCCGCGGGGGCAACGATGCCCTTTCCGATGGCAGCCGCACCCTCTAACTTCAAGAAAGGAAAGCCCTCCTTGATCTGCTCCAACTGGCGCTCAATCTGCTGCTCGCTGATGCCGCGAGCCTTGATTTGGTTTAGGTCTTGTTGATTCATAATACCATATTTATGTGATTTATGCTATTAATATGGCACAAATATAGTTATTTTTTCTGATAATGTGAAATTTTTACGCGTTTTTTTGTACCTTTGCATGAAAATTTTAATAAGGAGGCAAGAATATGAATGAAAATTTCAGTTTTACAACGGAAGAACGCGAGCAAACACTGCTCATCCTGGACAGGCTGAGGAACGCCGTAGGCGACTCCTTCAGACCCGAAGACGAACCCCTCATACGGGAGGACATTCACCACGCTTTCGAGAACCACCAGATACGTCGCGATGTGTTCGGGCTGAACCCCATCCTGCACGCATTGCAGACCGCCGAAATCGCCGTCAACGAAATCGGTCTGAAGCGCGAGGGCGTGATTGCCATCCTCATGCAGACCAGCGTGCTCGACGGCTACCAGACGCTCGACGACATCAAGCGCAAGTATGGAGAGAGCGTGGAGCACATCATCGGCGGACTGCTTCGCATCCGCGACCTCTACAAGCGCAATCCCGTCATCGAGAGTGAGAACTTCCGCAACCTGCTCATCTCCTTTTCCGAGGACATGCGCGTAATCCTCATCATGATTGCCGACCGAGTGAACGTGATGCGCCAGATACGAGACACCGACCAGTTCGAAGCCAAGCACAAGGTGAGCGAGGAGGCAAACTACCTCTACGCACCGCTCGCCCACAAACTTGGACTCTACAAGTTGAAGAGCGAGCTGGAGGACCTGAGCCTGAAATACCTGGAGCACGATGCCTACTATATGATTAAGGAGAAACTGAACGCCACCAAGGCCTCCCGCGATGCCTACATCGCCCGCTTCATCGGCCCTATCCAGCAGAAGCTCGACGAGGCAGGACTGAAATACCACATGAAGGGACGCACCAAGAGCATCCACTCCATCTGGCAGAAGATGAAGAAGCAGAACTGCGGCTTCGAGGGCGTTTACGACCTCTTCGCCATCCGCATCATCCTCGACTCTCCCAGAGAAAAGGAATACATGCAGTGCTGGCAGGTGTTCGCCCTCATCACCGCCATGTACCAGCCCAACCCCAAGCGAATGCGCGACTGGCTCTCCGTGCCCAAAAGCAACGGCTACGAGAGCCTGCACACCACCGTATTAGGACCCGAGAACAAGTGGGTGGAGGTGCAGATACGCACCGAGCGCATGGACGAGATCGCCGAGCACGGACTCGCTGCCCACTGGCGCTACAAGGGTATCAAGCAGGGAGAGGGAGGCATCGACGAGTGGCTCGCCAATATACGCAGCGCACTGGAGAGCAACGACGACCTGCAGCTCATGGACCAGTTCAAGATGGACCTGAAGGAAGAGGAGGTATATGTGTTCACCCCCAAAGGCGACCTGCTCAACTTCCCCAAGGGAGCCACCATTCTCGACTTCGCCTACCACATCCACTCGCGCATCGGCAACAACTGCGTGGGAGGAAAAATCAACGGCAGGGCGGTGAGCTTCCGCCAGGAACTGCACTCCGGCGACCAGGTGGAAGTGCTCACCCAGAGCAACCAGAAACCCCGCCAGGAATGGATCAACATCGTGAAGACCTCCAAGGCGAAAGCGAAGATAAGACTCGCCCTGAAGGAGACGCAGAAGAAGGACGGACTCATGGCAAAGGAACTGCTGGAGCGACGCTTCAAGAACCGCAAGATGGAAATCGACGAGAGCACCATGGCGCGCATCATCAAGAAGATGGGATACAAGGAGAACTCCGACTTCTACAAGGACATCTCCGAGGAGAAACTCGACGTGAACACCGTCATCGAACGCTACATCGAGGAGCGCGACCACGACCTGAACGTCACCAACGCCAGCAAGCCAGCCGCCAGCGCAGCCAACTTCGCCTACGAGAACCCCACGGAGGAGATGATGAAGCAGAACGAGGACGTGCTGGTGATCGACGAGAACCTGAAGGGCATCGACTTCGAGCTGTCCCACTGCTGCCACCCCATCTACGGCGACCCCATCTTCGGATTCGTCACCATCAACAAGGGCATCAAGATCCACCGCACAGACTGCCCCAACGCCAAGGAACTGCGCCGCCGCTTCGGCTACCGCATCGTGAAGGCGAAGTGGAGCGGCAAGGGAACGTCGAAGTACGCCATCACCCTGCGCATCATCGGACACGACGACATCGGAATCGTGAGCAACATCACCAACATCATCTCCAAGGAGGACAAGCTCGTGATGAGAGGCATCAACATCTCCTCCAAGGACGGACTTTTCTCGGGCAACGTCACCGTGATGATTGACGATGCCAGCAAGACCGAGTCGCTCATCAAGAAGCTCAGCACCGTGAAGGGCGTGAAGCAAGTAACGAGAATATAAAAGTATTAAGGAACCAAGAATATAATTAACGAACAAGAATCTACAAGAAAGGAAAAGAATATGAACTACAAGAGAACCATCGCTGCAGGATGCATGCTGATGTGCATGGTCTTCAGCACCTTTGCCCAGGAGAGCCCTCAGGACAAGAACCCTATTAAAAAGGTAGTGTTCAACAACCTCATTTACCAGAAGCCGGAAGCCAAGAAGGGCGTGGCGAGCGTGTTGGGAGTCATCACCGACCTGGTGTCGGGACAAACGACCCAGCAGGAAACAAGCTATGTGGAGGCAGTGAGAGCCTCCGCCATCAAGGGAATCGCCCAAAGCCGACGTTTCACCATCGTGGACGGCGGAAGTACAGAGGATGCCGACTACTATGTGGACGGAACCCTCTCCAACGTCAGCACCACCACCAAAACGGAGGACAGCACCGACAAGGACGGAAAGAAGCACACCACCACCACCTACAAGGCCAACATCGGCATTACCCTGCATGTAAAGAACGCAAAGACCAACACCGTGGAGGCAAGCCCCAGCTTCAACATCTCCGACTATGACGTGTCGTGGGTGGAGACTGCCAACGGAGCCATCAACAACGCCCTCGGCCGCCTCGCCTACCGCGTGAACGACTACTTCGACTGCCTGTTGCCCCTGCGTGCCAACATCATCGAGGGTGCCAGGGACAAGAAAGACAAGCAGAAGGAGGTTTACATCGACCTCGGCTCCGCCACGAAGGGTGTCTACGCAGGCATCCACTTCGGCGTGTACGTCGTGACCACCATCGCCGGCAAGGAGGCAAAGAGGCAGATTGGCAAGCTGAGACTCACCTCGGTGATGGGCGACGACATCAGTCTCTGCAAGGTGCAGAGCGGCGGAAGGGACATCAAGTCTGCCCTCGACTCTGGCGAGAACATCCGCATAGAGTCCACCGACTGATTTTTCCTACACCCACTATAAAAAAGACAGGGCTGCCTCCACATCCACCTATTTCACGGTGATGTGGAAGCAGCCTTGTTTCACTTCATACTTGACGAGGCAGCGACCATTCTCTCTCATGTCGCGGAGCACCTCGCTCAGCACCCATTTCAGACTGTCGTTCCTCACGCTGCGGCGGGGCTGTTCGTCAGTCTCCACGGTTTTGTAGCGATTGTAGCAGATATCGAAGGTAGTGCCGTAGAGGTGGCACGAGTTCTGGGTGGCGTTGCCGTTGTGGGTGCGCAGCCTCTCCACGTCCTGCTTGGTGCGCAGGATGCTGGTCACGATGATCTTGTGCAGGGGGATTCCCTTCATTTGGAGGGAGTCGAAGTAAGCCCGTCCGATGTCCTGCAGCAGCACCGAGGCACGGGGCACGAGGTAAGGCACGCTGCTCTTCAGGTTGTCAACGAAGAAATAGGGATTGCTGCCCACATACACCAGTTCGCCCTTGCGCTTCTCCGCATCGGGGCGGTCCTCCACGGGACTCACGCCATGCTCAGTGGCGGCAAGCAGCTGCACGTCGTTTTGGTCGGGGAACGTGTTGCCGAAATGGGGCACGGAGAAGATGCGGTGCCTCACCTCCTTGCCGTCGTCATCGAAGAAGCAGCCCTGCCGATTCCCCGTCTCCAACGTGTCCACCGCTGCCAAGGGAGTTGTGACACTGTCCTTTCCGCCAGCGTCGCCCCCGTCAGCCTCTCCCTTGGGACCCGCCACGCCGGGGAACACCAGTCTCACCACGGCAAGCCCCAGCACCACCGCCATGAAACCTTTTATGTATCCTCTCTTCGTTATCTTCCTTTTCATCCGAAAATCACCTTTTTATAATGAATGACACTTATTTCCGAAGCGCAAAAGTAAGAAAAAAACATGAGAAAAACGAGTTATCCGCCATTTTTTATTTACAGAATACAGATTAAGCCGTTTTTTCTTTCTCATTTCGAGGAAATTTATTACTTTTGCAGCGTTATATAAAATTTTGGTTATAAACTATTTGGAATAAATACATTGACAGAGAAGCATATAGTACTCGAAGACATCGACCCGTTGATGTTCTACGGCGTGAACAACGCCCACCTACAGATGGTGAAGTCGCTCTACCCCAAGCTGCGCATCGTGGCGCGCGACAACGTGCTGCGGCTGCTCGGTGACGAGGAGGAGATGGCGAAGGCCGAGGAAGACATCGAGGCCATGCGCAAGCACATCCTGCGCTACAACACCATCGCCGAGGAGGACATCCTCGACATCGTAAAGGGCAAGAAGACCAAGGCCGACTCCGTGAAGGGTGTGCTGGTCTACAATATCAGCGGCCGCCCCATCAAGAGCCGGAGCGAGAACCAGCAGAAGCTCGTCGATGCCTACGAGAAGAACGACATGGTGTTCGCCGTGGGACCCGCGGGAACGGGCAAGACCTACCTCAGCATCGCCCTCGCCGTGAAGGCACTCAAGGAGAAGGCCATCAAGAAGATCATCCTCTCCAGGCCTGCCGTGGAGGCAGGCGAGAAATTGGGCTTCCTGCCGGGCGACATGAAGGACAAGATCGACCCCTACCTGCAGCCGCTCTACGATGCGCTGGAAGACATGATTCCCGCCGTGAAGCTGCAGGACATGATGGAGAAGCGCGTCATCCAGATTGCCCCACTCGCCTTCATGAGGGGAAGGACGCTGAGCGACGCCGTCGTCATCCTCGACGAGGCGCAGAACACCACCTCGCAGCAGCTCCGTATGTTTCTCACCCGCATGGGAATGAACACCAAGATGATCATCACCGGCGACATTACCCAGATAGACCTGCCCCGAGAGCAGCGCAGCGGACTGAAGGAGGCACTCAAGATTCTCGACGGGGTGGAAGGCATCGGCATCGTGAACCTCGCAAAGGAGGACATCGTGCGCCACAAGCTCGTGACCCGCATCGTCAATGCCTACGACAGGCACGACAAGGAGAGGACGGAGGGTAAGAATTAAAAATAAAATTAAGAATTAAGAATTGGCCTAACGGGCACAAGAGCGCAAGCCCCATTATTAATTGTTAATTACAAATTATTAATTACATAAAGATGAAAGCATTAACAAAGACAGATTTCCATTTCGATGGACAGAAGAGTGTTTACCACGGTAAAGTGCGTGATGTGTACGACATTAACGACGACATCCTCGTGATGGTCGCTACCGACAGAATCTCGGCGTTCGACGTTGTGCTGCCCAAGGGAATCCCCTTCAAGGGACAGGTGCTCAACCAAATTGCAGCCAAGTTCCTGGACACCACTACTGACATCTGTCCCAACTGGAAGTTGGCGACACCAGACCCCATGGTCACTGTGGGTCTGAAGTGCGAGGGCTTCCGCGTGGAGATGATTATCCGCTCCATCCTCACCGGCAGCGCATGGCGCGAGTACCAGAAGGGGTGCCGTGAGATCTGCGGCGTGAAGCTGCCCGACGGAATGCGCGAGAACGAGCGTTTCCCCGAGCCCATCATCACCCCCACCACCAAGGCCGACGAGGGTCACGACATGAACATCTCCAAGGAGGAAATCATCGCCCAGGGCATCGTTAGTGCAGAGGACTACGCCGTGATGGAGGACTACACCCGCCGCATCTTCAAGCGCGGTCAGGAGATCGCCGCCAAGCAGGGTCTTATCCTCGTCGACACCAAGTACGAGTTCGGCAAGCGCGACGGCAAGGTTTACCTCATCGACGAGATTCACACCCCCGACTCCAGCCGCTACTTCTACGCCGAAGGCTACGAGGAGAAGTTCGAGAAGGGCGAGCCCCAGCGCCAGCTCTCCAAGGAGTTCGTGCGCCAGTGGCTCATCG
Source organism: Acutalibacteraceae bacterium (assembly GCA_963616155.1). Classification (GTDB taxonomy): domain Bacteria; phylum Bacteroidota; class Bacteroidia; order Bacteroidales; family Bacteroidaceae; genus Prevotella. The sequence goes on along the minus strand of CAVEJY010000164.1, from coordinate 9,672 downwards.
AGCACGACTTCATGAACGAGCCCGGCCAGACCATGCCCGAAATCACCGACGAGTACGCCGGGAGCGTGAGCGACCGCTACATTGAGCTCTTCGAGCACATCACCGGCGAGCGTTTCGACAAGGCAGCCGAGGAAGGCGACATCAACGCCCGCATCGAGAAGAACGTGAGCGAGTGGCTGGCAACGAGAAAGTAATGTACAATGCATAATTTATAATGTAAAATGTATAATTTATAATGTACAATGTAAAATGAAACAGACAGGGACAATTATACATTATTAATTATAAATTATAAATTAAGCTATCGTGTACAAGCAAGAACAGATCAAGCCCTACGAGGGGCAGGGAGAAAAGGGAAAGCTGGTGGAGGAGATGTTCGACAACATCGCCCCCACCTACGACACCCTCAACCACCGCCTCTCCTGGGACATCGACAAGGGGTGGCGGCGCAAGGCCATCAAGAAGCTGGAGCCCCACCGCCCGCAGAAGATGCTCGACATCGCCACGGGAACGGGCGACTTCGCCATCCTCGCCGCCAAGATGCTCCACCCCGCCCAGCTCATCGGGGCCGACATCTCCGAGGGAATGATGGAGATAGGCAGGAAGAAAGTGGAGCGGGAGAACCTGCAGAGCGTCATTTCCTTCAGGAAGGAAGACTGTCTCCGCCTCTCCTTCGCCGACGAGACCTTCGACGCAGTGACGGCAGCCTTCGGCATCCGCAACTTCCAAAACCTCGACCAGGGGCTCAAGGAAATGTGCCGAGTGCTGAAGAAGGGAGGACACCTGAGCATCGTGGAACTCACCACGCCCGTCTCCTTCCCCATGAAGCAGCTGTTCAGCATCTACTCCCACACGGTGCTGCCCGTCTACGGCAAGCTGATCTCCAAGGACAGCAGTGCCTACAGCTACCTCACCGCCACCATCGAGGCATTCCCCCAGGGCGAGACCATGATGGAGGTGCTGCACAAGGCAGGCTTCGAGAAGGCAGAGTTCAAGAGGCTCACCTTCGGAATCTGCACCATGTATTTCGCAACAAAATAATTAAATGTTAGTCGATAGTTTATTGTCAATAGCGGCTGCGCCGTTTAGCAAGATTGCCCTATAAACTATAAACTATTTAAACTATAAACTAAAAAAGTATGGACAAGTATGGACTCATAGGTTATCCGCTGGGACACTCCTTCTCCAAGAACTACTTCAACGAGAAGTTCCAGAACGAAGGCATCGATGCCAAGTACATCAATTTCGAGATTCCCGGCATCGAGGACCTGCCCGAGGTGCTCGACTCCAACCCCGAGCTGAAGGGCTTCAACGTCACCATCCCCTACAAGGAGAAGGTAATCAGCTACCTCGACTCCATCAGTCCCGAGGCCAACGCCATCGGGGCGGTCAACGTGGTGAAGGTGGAGCATCAGGGCGGCGACACTGTCCTCAGGGGCTACAACAGCGACGTGATCGGGTTCACGCAGAGCATAGAGCCCTTCATCGAGGCTTGCCACAAGAAGGCACTCATCCTCGGCACCGGCGGAGCATCGAAGGCCATCAACTACGGGCTGAAGTCGCTCGGGCTGGAGACCCTCTTCGTGAGCCGCAACCCGCGACCCGGCGTAATCACCTACGACGACATCACGCCCGACACCGTCAAGGAGTACAACGTCATCGTCAACTGCACACCCGTGGGAATGTACCCCCATGTGGACGAATGCCCCCGTCTGCCCTACGAGGCGATGGACACCCACACCCTCCTCTACGACCTCATCTACAACCCCGACGAGACCCTCTTCATGAGACGGGGAAAGGAACACGGGGCCACCGCCAAGAACGGACTCGAAATGCTCCTGCTGCAGGCCTTCGCATCCTGGGATTTCTGGCACCAGAGATAATTAAGAATTAAAAAATAAAAAATAAAAATGAACGACCGTTATATGATGCGCGGTGTAAGCGCCGCCAAGGAAGATGTGCACAACGCCATCAAGAACATCGACAAGGGTATCTTCCCGCAGGCATTCTGCAAGATCATCCCCGACATCCTGGGGGGCGACCCTGAGTATTGCAACATCATGCACGCCGACGGCGCAGGCACCAAGTCGAGCCTCGCCTACATGTACTGGAAGGAGACAGGCGACCTCTCCGTATGGAAGGGAATCGCACAGGATGCCGTCGTGATGAACACCGACGACCTGCTCTGCGTGGGAGCCGTCGACAACATCCTCGTCAGCTCCACCATCGGGCGCAACAAGATGCTCGTGCCAGGAGAGGTCATCTCCGCCATCATCAACGGCACCGACGAGCTGCTCCACGAAATGCGCGAGATGGGAATCGGAATCTACCCCACAGGCGGTGAGACCGCCGACGTGGGCGACCTCGTGCGCACCATCATCGTCGACTCCACCGTCACCTGCCGCATGAAGCGCAGCGACGTGATCGACAACGCCAACATCCGTCCCGGCGACGTCATCGTGGGCCTCTCATCCACAGGCCAGGCCACCTACGAGAAGAAGTACAACGGCGGAATGGGCAGCAACGGACTCACCTCGGCGCGCCACGACGTCTTCGCCAAGTACCTGGCGGAGAAATACCCCGAGAGCTTCGACCACGCCGTGCCCGACGAACTGGTCTACAGCGGCAAGTACAAGCTCACCGACGAGGTGGAGGGTGCGCCCGTCAACGCCGGAGAGCTGGTTCTCTCCCCCACCCGCACCTATGCTCCAGTCATCAAGAAGCTGCTCGACGAGCTGCGCCCCGAGATTCACGGAATGGTCCACTGCACCGGCGGTGCACAGACCAAGGTGCTCCACTTCGTAAGCGAAGACTGCAAGGTGGTGAAGGACAATATGTTCCCCGTACCTCCCCTCTTCAAGGCCATCCACGACTGCTCCGGCACCGACTGGAAGGAGATGTACAAGGTGTTCAACATGGGTCACCGTATGGAAATCTATGTGCGCCCAGAGATTGCCGAGAAGGTCATCGCCGTCAGCCAGGGCTTCGGCATCGACGCACAAGTGGTGGGACACATCGAGCAGGGCAAGCGCAGCCTCACCATCAAGAGCGAGTTTGGAACATTCGAATATTAATCAAAAGAAGATGGACAACAACAACATACTACAGAAGCTGGAAGGTCTGGAGAGCCGCTACGAGGAGGTAAGCACCCTCATCACCGACCCCGCCGTAATCGCCGACCAGAGCCGCTATGTGAAGCTCACCAAGGAATGGAAAGACCTGGGCGACATCATGAGCGCACGCAACCGCTACGTCAGCTGCCTCAACGCCATCCAGGAAGCAAAGGACATCCTCGCCAACGAGAGCGACCCCGACATGAAGGAGATGGCGCGCGAGGAGCTGAACGCCAACGAGGCATTGCAGCCCAAGCTCGAAGAGGAAATCAAGATCGCCCTCGTGCCCAAGGACCCCGAGGACGCCAAGAACGTGCAGATGGAAATCCGCGGCGGAGCAGGCGGCGACGAGGCGGCACTCTTCGCAGGCGACCTCTTCAGCATGTACAAGAAATACTGCGAGTCGAAGGGCTGGACCGTCAGCGTCACCTCCGTCTCCGAGGGAGCCGTGGGCGGATTCAAGGAGATTGACTTCGCCGTGAGCGGCACCGACGTCTACGGCACGCTCAAGTACGAGAGCGGAGTGCACCGCGTGCAGCGAGTGCCCGCCACCGAGACGCAGGGTCGTATGCACACCTCCGCCGCCACCGTGGCCGTGCTGCCCGAGGCCGACAAGTTCGAGGTGAACATCAACGAGGGCGACATCAAGTGGGACACCTTCCGCTCCAGCGGAGCCGGCGGACAGAACGTGAACAAGGTGGAGTCGGGCGTGCGCCTGCGCTACCCCTGGAAGAACCCCGTGACCGGCGAGGTGGAGGAAATCCTCATCGAGTGTACCGAGACCCGCGACCAGCCCAAGAACAAGGAGCGCGCCCTGAGCCGCCTCTACACCTTCATCCACGACCGCGAGCACCAGAAGTACGTCGACGACATCGCCAGCCGCCGCAAGAGCCTCGTCTCCACCGGCGACCGCTCGGCGAAGATCCGTACCTACAACTTCCCCCAGGGCCGTGTCACCGACCACCGCATCGGCTTCACCACCCACGACCTCAGCGGCTTCCTCGCCGGCGACATCCAGGGCATGATCGACGCCCTCACCGTGGCGGAGAACGCGGAGAAACTGAAGGAATCAGAACTTTAAACTTTTAGAAAATATGAACCGCAAAGAACTTATCGAACAGATCTTCGCCAAGAAGAGTTTCTTGTGCGTGGGTCTCGACACGGATACCGACAAGTTGCCCAAGTGCATCACCGACAGTGAGGAAATCCAGGGCGCAACCGCCGAAATGATGTTCCGCTTCAACAAGGCCATCATCGACGCCACAGCCCCCTACTGCGTCGCCTACAAGCCCAACCTCGCCTTCTACGAGAGCCGCGGCATCGACGGAATGGTCGCCTTCGAGAACACCATCAAGTATCTCAAGCAGTACTATCCCCACCACTTCATCATCGCCGACGCCAAGCGCGGCGACATCGGCAACACCAGCAAGATGTACGCCCAGACCTTCTTCGGGGAGTACGACCTCGACTCCCTGACCGTGGCCCCCTATATGGGCGAAGACTCCGTGAAGCCCTTCTTAGAGTACGACGGCAAGTGGGTAATCCTCCTCGCCCTCACCAGCAACAAGGGAAGCCACGACTTCCAGCTCACCGAGGACAAGGACGGTGTGCGCCTCTTCGAGAAGGTGCTGACAAAGAGCCAGGAATGGGGCAACGACGAGAACATGATGTACGTCGTGGGAGCCACCCAGGGCAGCATGTTCGCCGACATCCGCAAGCTCGCCCCCAACCACTTCCTCCTCGTGCCCGGCGTGGGCGCACAGGGCGGCAGCCTCCAGGAGGTGTGCAAGTACGGAATCACCAAGGACTGCGGACTGCTCGTCAACTCCTCACGCGGAATCATCTACGCCAGCCAGGGCGACGACTTCGCCGAGGTGGCAGCCCAGAAAGCCAAGGAACTGCAGGAGCAGATGGCCGAGGAACTCGCCAAACTGTAACCCTTACAAAACAAGCCACCAAGCCGCCGAAAAGCCGCCTTCCACGGCCTTCGGCGGCAAAATAGCCCCTATTTTCGCAAAATATCGCGAAAACATGACGATTATATGAATATTTTTGCTATTTTTGCAAAAAATATCAGAGAAATAGAATATAATTATGGAATTTTCCGCTCAGCAGATAGCCCAGTTCGTACAGGGCACCGTCGAGGGTGACGAGAACGCCACCGTCAACTCCTTCGCCAAGATAGAAGAAGGAAAGGAGGGAGCCATCTCGTTCCTCTCCAACCCCAAATACACCCATTACGTCTACGACACGAAGTCGAGCATCGTGCTCATCGACGAGACCGTGCAGCTCGAAAAGCCCGTCGCCGCCACCCTCATCCGCGTGAAGAACGCCTACGAGTGCGTGGCGAAACTGCTCCAGCTCTACGAGTCGATGAAGCCCAAGAAGAAGGGCATCGACCCACTCGCCTTCGTCTCCCCCAACGCCAAGGTGGCGGAGAACGTCTACGTCGGGGCCTTCGCCTACATCGCTGACGGAGCAGAAATCGGCGAGGGAAGCCAGATTTATCCCCACGCCTACATCGGAGAGGGAGTGAAGGTGGGCAAGGATGCCCTCATCTACCCCAACGTCACCGTCTATCACGGCTGTAAGGTGGGCGACAACGTGATTCTCCACGCCGGATGCGTCATCGGAGCCGACGGCTTCGGCTTCGCACCGGGTCCAGAGGGCTACGACAAGATTCCGCAGATAGGAATCGTCACCATCGAGGACAACGTGGAGATTGGAGCCAACACCTGCGTGGACCGGTCCACCATGGGCAGCACCTATGTGCGCAAGGGCGTGAAGCTCGACAACCTGGTGCAGATTGCCCACAACACCGACATCGGCGAGAACACCGTCATGTCCTCGCAGGTGGGAATCGCCGGAAGCACGAAGGTGGGCGAATGGTGTATGTTCGGCGGACAGGTGGGAATCGCCGGCCACATCACCATCGGCGACAAGGTGTTCCTCGGTGCGCAGAGCGGCGTGCCGGGAAGCATCAAGAGCGGCCAGCAGCTCATCGGAACCCCGCCCATCGAGCAGCGCAACTACTTCAAGTCGCAGGCCATCTTCCGCCGACTGCCGGAAATGTACAAGGAACTCGGCGAGCTGAGAAAGGAAATAGAGAAACTGAAGAATAATTAATTCTTAATTTTTAAAAAACGACTATGTCAAAACAGAAGACACTGAAAGGTAGCTTCTCACTCTGCGGAAAGGGACTGCACACGGGCCTGAGCCTCACCGTCACCTTCAACCCCGCACCCGAGAACACCGGATACAAAATACAACGCATCGACCTCGATGACCAGCCCACCATCCTTGCCGTGGCAGAGAACGTGGTGGAGACCCAGCGAGGCACCGTCCTGGGCAAGGGCGATGTGCGCGTAGGCACCATCGAGCACGGAATGTCCGCACTCTACGCCCTCGGCATCGACAACTGCCTCATCCAGGTCAACGGCCCCGAATTTCCCATCCTCGACGGCTCCGCTGCCATCTATGTGGAGAAAATCAAGAGCGTGGGCATCCAGGAGCAGAACGCCGAGAAAGACTACTACATCATCCGCCACAAGATAGAGGTGAAGGACGACAGCGGATCCGTGATCACCATCCTCCCAGACGAGGAGTTCAGCATCACGGCGATGTGCTCCTTCGACAGCAAGTTCGTCAACAGCCAGTTCGCCACCCTCGACAAGATGGAGACCTACAGCGAGGAGATTGCCTCCGCCCGCACCTTCGTCTTCGTGCGCGACATCATGCCACTGCTCCAGGCCAACCTCATCAAGGGCGGCGACCTCGACAACGCCATCGTCATCTACGAGCGTCAGGTGGAGCAGGAGCAGCTCGACAAGCTCGCCGACCACCTGAAGGTGCCCCGCATGGACGCCGCCAAGCTCGGCTACATCCAGCACCGCCCCCTGCAGTGGGAGAACGAGTGCACGCGCCACAAGCTGCTCGACATCATCGGCGACATGGCCCTCATCGGCAAGCCCATCAAGGGCCGCATCATTGCCACCCGCCCGGGCCACACGGTGAACAACAAGTTCGCCCGTCTCATGCGCCGCGAGATCCGCAAGCACGAGATCCAGGCACCCATCTACGACCCCAACGAGGAGCCGGTAATGGACAACATCCGCATCCGCCAGCTCCTGCCCCACCGCTACCCCATGCAGCTGGTGGACAAGGTTATCGCCATGGGTTCCAACAGCATCGTGGGCATCAAGAACGTCACCAGCGACGAGCCCTTCTTCCAGGGCCACTTCCCCGAGGAACCGGTAATGCCCGGCGTGCTCCAGGTGGAGGCAATGGCACAGTGCGGCGGACTGCTCGTACTCAACCAGCTGGAGGAGCCCGAACGCTGGAGCACCTACTTCATGAAACTCGACGACGTGAAGTTCCGCAAGAAGGTGGTGCCCGGAGACACCCTCCTCTTCCGCGTGGAGCTGCTCGCACCCGTGCGCCACGGCATCAGCTCGATGAAGGGCTATATGTTCGTGGGCGACCAGGTGGTGGCGGAAGCCACGTTCACTGCGCAAATCATCAAAAACAAATAAAAAGACTATGAACCAGATAAGTCCATTAGCATACGTCCACCCAGAGGCGAAGCTCGGCGACGGCAACGTCATCGGACCCTTCTGCTACATTGACGGGAACACCGTCATGGGCGACAACAACGTGCTGCAGAACAGCGTCACCATCCACACCGGAGCGCGCATCGGCAGCAACAACGAGTTCTTCCCAGGAGCCAGCATCTCCACCAAACCCCAGGACCTGAAGTTCAAGGGCGAGGAGACCCTCTGCCAGATAGGCGACAACAACAGCATCCGCGAGAACGTCACCGTCTCGCGAGGAACAGCCTCCAAGGGCAAGACCGTCGTTGGCAGCAACAACCTCCTCATGGAGACCGTACATGTGGCGCACGACTGCGAACTGGGCAACGGACTCATCATCGGCAATTCCACCAAGTTTGCCGGAGAGGTGGTGGTGGACGACTGCGCCATCATCAGCGCCAACGTCCTCGTCCACCAGTTCTGCCACATTGCGGGCTATGTGATGATCCAGGGCGGCTGCCGCTTCTCGCAGGACATCCCTCCCTACATCATCGCCGGCAAAGAGCCCACCCGCTACTGCGGACTGAACCTCATCGGCCTGCGCCGCCGCGGCTTCTCCGCCGACACCATCCACAGCATCCACGAAGCCTACCGCCTGCTCTACTCCAAGGGCGTGCTGAAGGAAGGCATCATGGAAATCAGGAACAACATGGAGGTGACGAAGGAAATACAGTACATCATCGACTTCGTGGAGTCCGCACAGAGGGGAATCATCAGATAAAGGTAAAAAGGTAAAACACCACATGAAGACTCTGATCGTCGTCCTCGGGCCCACGGGCGTGGGCAAGACCGAGCTTTGCCTCACCATCGCCGAGCGCCTCGCCACCCCCATCGTCAACGCCGACTCCCGGCAGATCTTCGCCGAGCTGCCCATAGGCACCGCAGCCCCCACAGCCGAACAGCAGCAGAGGGTGAAGCACTATTTCGTGGGCAACCACCACATCGAAGACTACTACAGCGCAGCTCAGTACGAGGCCGACGTGATGAACCTCCTCAGCGGGGAAATCTTCCCCCGCCACGACGCAGCCCTGCTCACGGGCGGCAGCATGATGTACATCGACGCCGTGTGCCGGGGCATCGACGACATCCCCACCGTGCGCGACGACATCCGCACCTGGATGAAGCAGCGGCTGGCAAACGAAGGACTGGAGGCACTCATCGAGGAACTCCGCCAGATGGACCCCGAACACTGGGCCGTCGTGGACAGGAAGAACCCCCGCCGCGTGGTCCACGCCCTGGAAATCTGCCACCAGACGGGCAAGACCTACAGCTCCTTCCGCACGGCGAAGAAGAAGCCCCGCCCTTTCCGCATCGTCAAGGTGGGACTCAACCGCGACCGTGCCGAGCTCTACGACCGCATCAACCGCCGCGTGCTCCAGATGATGGACGAGGGGCTGGAGGCGGAAGCCCGTGCCGTCTACCCCCGCCGCGGTCTCACCTCGCTTCGCACCGTGGGCTACAAGGAACTTTTCGCCCACTTCGACGGCGAGACAGACCTCGCCGAGGCCGTGCGCCAGATCCAGTCGCACAGCCGCGAATACATGCGCAAGCAGCTCACCTGGTTCAAGCGCGCCCCCGACATCCGCTGGTTCCACCCCGACGAGCAGGAGGAAATCCTCAAGTACGTCTTGGGGGAGATGGAAGCCTGAGAAACGTTAATCTTCTTTCAACAAGAACTTTTCTTGTCCTTTCTGAGGCAATTGCATGATTTCTCAATGCTTTGTGGCATGATGCAAGCCCCCAGGCTTTATGGTGCAAAAATGCCGTCTCGCACGGTTGTTGGCAACTGCCAACAACTATTATGGCAATTGCCGACAATGTAGATGGCAATTGCCAACAACCATTACGACAACTGCCAGCCACATGGATGGCAATTGCCAAACAGTATGAAGTTTCTGTTATCTGGCCTCAGTGCATTTGTCCGCATGCACTGTAAGGGGAAAAGGGGCGGTCAGAAGTCCACGACCGTG
>CAVEJY010000163.1:0-18338 GCA_963616155.1 Acutalibacteraceae bacterium | reverse complement strand
ATCTGGCTTACCAAACGTACTGTATAGGGGAAGTCTGCTGGAATCTGGCCCTTCAGACCGCGCCAAGCCAAGTGACCGTGACCAATCTCACGACGGCCTACGCCACGCTGAGCCTTGGCCTCGCCTGTAGAGAATGGAGGGAAGTTGTAGTGAAGGAGGAAGCGCTGGTAGCTCTTTTCGAGCACACCGTCGATGAGCTTCTCATCCATCTTGGTACCGAGGGTACAGGTAGAGAGGGACATGGTCTCGCCACGCTGGAAGATGGCACTTCCGTGAGGCATTGGCAGAGGTGAAGCCTCGCACCAGATAGGACGGATTTCTGTAGTGGCACGGCCGTCGAGGCGCAAGCCCTCGTCGAGGATGCAGCGGCGCATAGCGTCACGCATCACGTCGTCATAGTAGCGTGTAGCCTCAGCGTGCTTCTCCTCCAGTTCCTCCTCGGAGAGGTCGCTGTGGGCAGCGTCATACTTCTCCAGGAAGTCGGCGAGCACCTTCTCGAAGGCCTCGGCACGGGCGTGCTTCTCCAGCGCCTGGTGGTTGATGTCGTATGCAGGCTTGTAAAGCTCGCTCTTAATCTGCTCGCGCAGCTCCTCGTCGTTCACCTCGTGGTCGTACTCGCGCTTCACGTCAGTACCTTTCTCCTTGGCCAGCTCATACTGCAGCTCGCACATAGGCTTGATGGCCTCGGCAGCCACCTTGAGGGCACCGATGAGGTCTTGCTCGGAAACCTCCTTCATTTCGCCTTCCACCATCATGATGTTGTCCTTGGTGGCACCCACCATGATGTCCATGTCGGCCTCTTCCATCTGCTGGAAGGTAGGGTTCACGACATACTCGCCGTTGACACGGGCCACACGGCACTCGGAGATGTAATACTCGAAAGGAATATCTGAACAAGCCATGGCAGCAGAGGCAGCGAAACCTGCGAGGGCATCCGGCTGGTCTACGCCATCGGCTGAGAGCAACATTACCTGTACATAAACTTCTGCATGGTAGTTAGAAGGGAAAAGTGGACGCAATGCGCGGTCCACAAGGCGAGAGGTAAGGATTTCCTCGTCGCTGGCTTTGCCTTCGCGCTTGGTGAAGCCACCAGGAAAACGGCCGGCAGCACTGTACTGCTCACGATAATCTACTTGCAAAGGCATGAAATCTGTACCCGGAACTGCATCCTTTGCTGCACAAACAGTTGCGAGAAGCACTGTGTTACCCATGCGGAGAACCGCAGCACCATCAGCCTGTTTTGCAACTTTTCCGGTCTCAATTGTGATGGTTCTTCCATCAGGCAACTGAACACTTTTTGTAATTACGTTCATCTAAAATTTAAAAACTTATTGTTTTGTCTAACATCTAATTATATAAAACGGTGCAAAGATACTTTTTTAATCATTAATAAACGAATAAAACACCATTTATTTTTCCTATTTTTGAATATTTTATCCATACCAGACGCATAATTCCGATTTTATTAGTACCTTTGCAAGCGATATTTTGCAAAATAACAAGAAACAAATGAAGATAACGAAACTCTATCCAGTGGCAGCCGTCATGGCAGCTGCGCTGACCCTCGCCTCTTGCAACAACAAGAAATTCCATATCGACGGATGCATCTCCAGTGCCGGGGACTCCATGCTCTATCTGGAGCACATCAGCCTGAACGGCCCCGTCGCCATCGACTCCGTGAAGCTGGGCACGGAAGGCACCTTCGCCTTCGAGGAGAACGCCGCCGACTCCGTCGCACCCGAGTTCTACCGCCTGAGGATTGCCGACCAGAGCATCAACCTCTCCATCGACTCAACGGAGACCCTCTACGTCAAGGCCTCCTACCCCACCATGAGCTACCAGTACGAGACGAAAGGCTCGGAGAACTGCGACAAGATCAAGGAGCTCTCCCTCAAGCAGATGAACCTGCAGGCGCAGATCAACAGCGTGGCGAAGAACCCCAACATCGGCGTGGACTCCGCCCAGATGCTCGTCGGCAGGATGCTGGAAGCCTACAAGCAGGAAGTGAAGACCCAATACATCTTCAAGGAGCCGATGAAGGCATACGCCTACTACGCCCTGTTCCAGACCATCCAGTCGGGCAACGCCAACATGCTCATCTTCAACCCCCGCAACAACAAGGAAGACATCAAGGTATTCGCCGCCGTAGCCACGAGCTGGGATACCTACTACCCCAACGCCGAACGCGGCAAGAACCTGCACAACATCGCCCTCCAGGGCATGAAGGATGTCCGCATCATCCAGAACCAGATGGCAAGCCAGCAGATTGAGGCTTCCAAGGTGAGGGAGAACGGCGTCATCGACCTTGCCCTGCAGGACAACAAGGGTGTGGTGCGCCGGCTCTCCAATCTGAAGGGCAAGGTGGTGATGCTCGACTTCCACCTCTTCGCCAGCGACCAGAGCACCAAACGCATCATGATGCTCCGCGAACTTTACAACAAGTACCATGCCGCCGGTTTCGAAATCTACCAGGTGTCAGTAGACCCCAACGAGCATTTCTGGAAGACTTCCACCGCCGCCCTCCCCTGGGTCAGCGTGAGGGATGACAACGGAATACAGGGGGCGAGCGTGGCGAGCTACAACGTGCAGAGCATCCCCACCTTCTTCCTCATAGACCGCAACAACACCCTGCAGGCACGGGACGCACAGATCAAGGACATCGACACCGCCATACAGAACCTCCTGTAAAGGCGGTGGAGAAAGATCCCCCTACCCATAAACGAACTTAATACACTAAAAATGAACAAGAAACTATTGACATTGGCAGCCTTGGCACTCACCTTCACGGGAGTGCAGGCTAAGGTGAGACTGCCCCACATCCTGGGCGACAACATGATCTTGCAGCAAAACACGGAAGCTAACCTCTGGGGATGGGACAAGCCCGGAACCCAGGTAGACGTCACCACCTCATGGTCGTCCGGGAAATACTCGGCGAAGACCGGGAAGGACGGCAAGTGGAGCGTAAAGATACAGACACCGAAGGCCAGCTACACCCCGCTCTCCATCACCTTCGACGACGGAGAGAAGACCACCATCGGCAACATCCTCGCGGGAGAGGTGTGGGTGTGCGCAGGACAGAGCAACATGGAAATGCCCGTCAAGGGATTCGGCAACTGTCCCGTCAAGGACTACAACAAGACCGTGGTAGAGGCCAACAGCTACAAGGGCATCCACTATGTCAAGATTCCCAGCGTGATGAGCATGAAGCCCCTCGACGACGCCAACTGCGAATGGAAGGAAGTAAACCCCGAGACCGTGGGCGAAGCCTCTGCCACCGGCTATTTCTTCGCACAGGTCATCAACAAGGCACAGGACGTGCCCGTGGGACTGGTCATGGCGAACAAGGGAGGAAGCCGCGTGGAGAGCTGGCTCGACCGCGACTACCTGAAGAAGAACACCCGGGAAGACCTCGACTCGGTACGTATGGCGAAGAAGTTCGAATGGGACTACCTACGTCCGCTCGTATGGGGCAACGGCACCTTCCACCCCATCCTCAACTATACGGTGAAGGGAATCATCTACTATCAGGGCTGCTCCAACGTGGGCGACCCCGCAGGACAGTACACCCGGCGCCTCGCCGACCTCGTGGCACAGTGGCGCAGGGACTTCAAACAGGGCGACCTCCCCTTCTATTTCGTGGAAATCGCCCCCTACCATTACGACAATGTTGACGGCGACCAGGGCGCAAGGCTCCGCGAGCAGCAGTTCAACGCCGCCAAGATTATCCCCAACAGCGGAATCATCAGCACCAACGACTGCGCTTATCCTTACGAGAAGGAGCAGATCCATCCCTGCCAGAAGCAGAAGGTGGGCGAACGTCTCGGCTTCATGGCACTCAACAAGACCTACGGCATGAAGAACGTCATCGGCGACTGCATGACCTTCAAGGAGATGAAGGTCAAGAACGACACGGTGTGCGTGCATTTCGACAACGAGTTTGGTGCCTACAGCCGCTTCGAGGGCATCGAGGGCTTCGAGGTGGCCGGAGAGGACAAGGTCTTCCACAAGGCGACCGCCAAACACTTCTGGCAACCGGGCAACGACAGTTGGAACGAGTGCGTCATTGTGACCAGTCCCGAGGTGAAGAAGCCCGTAGCCCTGCGCTATTGCTTCAAGAACTTCCAGTTGGGCAACCTGGCGAACGGCGGCGGTCTGCCCCTCTTCCCCTTCCGAACCGACAACTGGTAAATCATGGCACACGTTTTAGACAAGTTCAAGTATTGCCCCGTATGCGGTTCGCACCGTTTCGGGGCTAACAACGTCAAGAGCAAGAAATGCGCTGACTGCGGGTTCGTCTATTACCTGAACCCCAGCAGTGCCACCGTTGCCCTGATACTCAACGAGAAGGACGAGCTGCTGGTGGTACGCCGCAAGAACGCCCCAGGCAAGGGTATGCTCGACATGCCCGGCGGTTTCATCGACATGTACGAGACGGACGAAGAAGGCGTGGCAAGGGAAGTGAAGGAAGAGACGGGGCTCGACGCTACGGAGACCACCTACCTCTTCAGCTACCCCAACACCTACCTCTATTCCGGTTTCCTGGTCCACACGCTCGACATGTTTTACCTGGTCAAGGTGAAGAGCCTCTCCCACATCGAGGCAATGGACGATGCCGCGGCGTATTATTGGATTCCGCTCCCGGAGCTGGACATCGACCAGTTCGCCTTCGACTCCATCAAGAAAGGCCTGCAACGGTTCGTGCAAACCTACGGCAAATAGCCAAATTGAAAATTTACGATTTTAAACCCTTAATTCCGTAACTTTGTTCTTGGTAATCTCCATGATGATATATTTTGTGTTGTTATAGCTATTTGGTTTACAGTTACAAAGACACGAAAAAAATATCGGAGATTACCAACTTTTTAATACTTTTTCTTATCCCGAACTCAGATACAAAGGTAGGCATATTTATGCTATTGACCGTTGCCCGGTGAGGTATACCTTCATCGGCTGATGAAGTATAGTCTCGAAGTGCATTGAGGTATAGCCTCGAAGTACATTGAGGTATAGCCTCGTTGAAGTTTGCGTCTATAACATAGTACTTTCAAGACGCTTTCCGAAAATGGAGAGACTTAGGCATTCGTTATGCATAACAGTTTGTATACAACAAAACAGTAACAAACTCGAAATTATCTGGTTCTTCCGCTTTTCTCGTTGGTAAATTAGCATAATAATATCATAAAAAGCGGAAAAAACCAAAAACACTCATGATGCAACGACTTTTCCCTAAAAAGCCGTCCATTAGTAAGCCAAATCATTAAAAAAAGCAAAAAAAACACTATATAATAAGGTATAAGCAAAAAGTTTATTTACTTTTGCCAACCAAAAGAAACGTACAGAAGCTATGCAAGAAAATTTAGTAATCGTCGAGAGCCCGGCAAAGGCTAAGAAAATCGAAGAGTTTTTAGGTAAAGACTATAAGGTGATGTCTTCCTACGGCCACATCCGTGACCTGAAGAAGAAGGAATTGAGTATAGACGAGAAGACCATGGAACCCGACTACGAGATTCCAGAGGAGAAGAAGAAGCTCGTCGGCGAACTGAAGTCGAACGCCAAGGACGCCAAGAAGATTTGGTTGGCATCCGATGAGGACCGCGAAGGAGAGGCCATCAGCTGGCACCTTTGCGAAGTACTCGGACTGGACGAGGCGAAGACGAGCCGCATCGTGTTCCACGAGATCACCAAGCCCGCCATCCTGGAAGCCATCCAGCATCCGCGCCACCTGGACATGAACTTAGTGAACGCCCAGCAGGCACGCCGTGTCCTCGACCGCATCGTAGGTTTCAAGCTCTCTCCCGTGCTGTGGAGGAAGGTGAAGCCTGCCCTCTCGGCCGGCCGTGTGCAGAGCGTCGCCGTGAGACTCATCGTGGAGCGTGAGCGTGAGGTGCAGAAGTTCAGCAGCGAGCCTTACTACCGCATCACAGCCGTCTTCGCCCTGATGAGTGCCGACGGAAGTGCCTCCGAGGTGAAGGCGGAGCTGGACCGCCGTTTCAAGACCCACGACGAGGTGGAAGCCTTCCTGGAGAAATGCAAGAACGCCAAGTTCAGCGTGGAGACGGTGAACCAGAAGCCCCTGAAGCGCACGCCCGCACCTCCCTTCACCACCTCTACCCTGCAACAGGAAGCCGCCCGCAAGCTGGGCTTCACCGTCAGCCAGACGATGATGATCGCCCAGCACCTGTACGAGAGCGGATTCATCACCTATATGCGTACCGACAGCGTCAACCTCTCCACCTTCTGCAAGGAGGCGAGTGCCTCGGAGATCAAAAGGGTCTATGGCGAGATGTACAGTGTGGAGCACAACTACCACACCAGTTCCAAGGGCGCACAGGAAGCCCACGAGGCCATCCGCCCCACAGACATGACCGCCCATTTCATCAATGGCTCAGGACAGGAGAAGCACCTCTACGACCTCATCTGGAAGCGTACCCTCGCCTCGCAGATGGCAGACGCACAGATAGAGAAGACCACGGTCAACATCCGGATAGACAACGCCGAGGAGAAGTTTGTCGCCATGGGCGAGGTGGTGGCCTTCGATGGATTCCTCAAGGTGTACAGAGAGTCTACCGACGACGATGACAACGCTGAGGATGCCTCCCACACCCTGCCCGTGCTCAAGGAGGGCGACGAGTTGCAGCGCCGTGAAATCTGCGCCACGGAGAAGTTCTCCCTCGCACCGGCAAGATACACAGAGGCAAGCCTCGTGAAGAAGTTGGAAGACTTAGGCATCGGCCGTCCTTCCACCTACGCCCCCACCATCAGCACCATCCAGCAGCGCGAGTACGTCGTGAAGGGCGACAAGAGCGGCGAGGAGCGCCAGTACACCGTGGACGTGCTGAAGGGCATTCAGGTGACGCAGAAGGTGAAGAAGGAGATGGCAGGCTCCGAGAAGGGCAAGCTGCTCCCCACAGACATCGGCATCGTGGTGAACGACTTCCTGATGGAGAACTTCCCGGGCATCATGGACTACAACTTCACCGCCAACGTGGAGCAGAAGTTCGACGACATCGCCTTGGGCAAGACCGACTGGACCAAGTGGATGAAGACTTTCGACAAGGACTTCGAGCCCAACGTGGACAAGGTGATGAACGCCCGCAGCGAACACAAGGCAGGCGAGCGCGAGCTGGGCAACGACCCCAAGAACGGCAAGCCCGTCTTCGTCAAGATCGGCCGTTTCGGTCCCGTCGTGCAGATAGGCAGTGCCGATGACCCGGAGAAGCCGAAGTTTGCCCAGCTTCCCGCAGACAAGAGCATCGAGACCATCACGCTCGAAGAGGCACTGGAGCTGTTCAAGCTGCCGAGGGAAGTGGGCGAGTACGAAGGACTCACCGTCACCATCGGCGCAGGCCGCTTCGGTCCCTACGTGCTGCACAACAAGAAGTACGTCTCCATACCCAAGGGCGAAGACCCCATGACCATCACCCTCGAAAGGGCGGTGGAGCTGATCA
The DNA here is from genome assembly GCA_963616155.1 of Acutalibacteraceae bacterium. Classification (GTDB taxonomy): domain Bacteria; phylum Bacteroidota; class Bacteroidia; order Bacteroidales; family Bacteroidaceae; genus Prevotella. The sequence goes on along the minus strand of CAVEJY010000163.1, from coordinate 10,890 downwards.
GGGAGAAGCGCGAGACCGAGCAGAAACGCCACATCAAGAGCTTCGCGGAAGACGAGAAGATGGAAATCCTGAACGGCAAGTACGGCCCCTACATCGCCTACGACGGCAAGAACTACCGCATCCCCAAGGCAAGGCACGAGGAGGCGGCGACCCTCAGCTTCGAGGAGTGCATGACCATCGTGAAGGAAGCCCCTGAACCCAAGACCACCCGCAGAAGGAAATAGACATGAGACCCATCATCATCATCGGATACATGGGCGCGGGCAAGACCACCATCGGCAAAGCCCTCGCCAAGACCCTCGGGGTCATGTTCTACGACCTCGACTGGTACATTGAGAGCCGTATGCGCAAGACCGTCAAGCAGATCTTCGACGAGGCGGGCGAGGACGGTTTCCGCCAGATAGAACACAACATGCTGCACGAGGTGGCGGAGTTCGAGAACGTCGTACTGAGCTGCGGCGGCGGAACACCCTGCTTCTTCGACAACATGGAGTACATGAACCAGTGCGGGGAGACCGTCTACCTGAAAGCCTCCCCCGAAGTGCTCCACGCCCACCTGAAGATGGGCAAGGGAGTGCGCCCGCTGCTCCTGGGCAAGACAGAGGAGGAGGTGCGCGTGTTTATCGGAGAACAACTCGAAAAGCGCGAGGTGTTCTACAGCAAGGCCAAGCATGTGTTCGACATCAATGTCATGAACAGTTTCGAGAAAGTAAACGATACCGTCCGGCAGCTACGACAGCTGCTGGACGTATAAAAAAACATTATTCACCCATCAAAAACATCAGCAAACAAATCAAGAAGAAATGAAGAAATGGACCATTGAGGACTCGAAGGAGCTCTACAACATCAACGGTTGGGGCACTTCTTACTTTGGCATCAACGACAAGGGCGATGTCTATGTAACTCCATGCAAGGACAACACGCAGATAGACCTGCGCGACGTCATGGACGAGTTGGCACTGCGGGACATCAACGCCCCCGTACTGCTCCGTTTCCCAGACATCCTCGACAACCGCATAGAGAAGACGGCCAGCTGTTTTCAGAAAGCCAAGGAAGAGTATGGATACAAGGGAGAGAATTTTGTCATCTACCCCATCAAGGTAAACCAGATGCAGCCCGTCGTGGAGGAAATCATTTCTCACGGCAAGAAGTTCAACCTCGGACTGGAGGCAGGCTCCAAGCCTGAGCTCCACGCCGTCATCGCCGTGCAGGCACAGAGCGACTCGCTCATCGTGTGCAACGGCTACAAGGACGAGAGCTACATCGAGCTTGCCCTGCTGGCGCAGAAGATGGGCAAGCGCATCTTCATCGTGGTGGAGAAGCTCAACGAGCTCGACATCATCGCCAAGGTGGCGAGGAAGCTCAACGTGAAGCCCAACATCGGCATCCGCATCAAGCTCGCCTCTTCAGGCTCGGGCAAGTGGGCGGAGAGCGGCGGAGATGCCTCCAAGTTCGGTCTCACCAGCGCGGAACTGCTCACTGCCCTCAACAAGATCGAGGAGATGGGATTCCACGACTGCCTGCGCCTCATCCATTTCCACATCGGAAGCCAGATTACCAAGATACGACGCATTCAGACGGCACTGCGCGAGGCTGCGCAGTTCTACATCAACCTGCACAAGATGGGCTACAACGTGGACTTCGTCGACTGCGGCGGCGGACTGGGCGTGGACTACGACGGCACCCGCTCCTCCAGCAGCGAAAGTTCCGTCAACTACTCCATCCAGGAATATGTGAACGACTGCGTGTACACCTTCGTGGACGCAGCCAACAAGAACAACATCGAGCACCCCAACCTCATCACCGAGAGCGGACGTTCCCTCTCCGCCCACCACTCCGTGCTGGTCATCGACGTGCTGGAGACCGCCTCCCTGCCCGAGATGCCCGAGGAGTTTGAGGCGAAGGAGACCGACCACCAGTTGGTGAAAGACCTCTACGAAATCTGGGACAACCTGAACCCCCGCAATATGCTGGAGGACTGGCACGACGCTGAGCAGATACGCGACGAGGCCCTGCAGCTCTTCTCCCACGGCATCGTGGACCTGAAGACCCGTGCGGAGATCGAGGCGATGTACTGGAGCGTGTGCCACGAGATCAACAACCTCGCCAAGCACATGAAGCACGTGCCCGACGAGCTGAGGGGGCTGGACAAGATACTTGCCGACAAGTACTTCTGCAACTTCTCCCTCTTCCAGAGCCTGCCCGACAGTTGGGCGATAGACCAGCTCTTCCCCATTATGCCCATCCAGCGGCTCAACGAGACTCCCACCCGCAACGCCACCTTGCAGGACATCACCTGCGACAGTGACGGCAAGATAGCCAACTTCGTCACCGACGGCCACATCGGTCACGTCCTTCCCCTCCATCCCCTGAAGAAGGGCGAGCCTTACTATCTCGGCGTGTTCCTCGTGGGTGCCTACCAGGAAATCCTGGGCGACATGCACAACCTCTTCGGCGACACCAACGCTGCCCACATCTCTGTGAAGGACGGCAAGTACAACATCGACCAGATCTTCGACGGCGAGACCGTGGAGGAGGTACTGGACTATGTGCAGTACAATCCCAAGAAGCTCGTGCGCCAGTTGGAGCAGTGGGTAACCAAGAGCGTGAAGGAAGGCAAAATCTCGCTCGACGAGGGCAAGGAGTTCCTCGGCACCTACCGCAACGGCCTCTTTGGCTACACTTACCTTCAATAGTTTATTGATAGTTAAGAGTTAAGAGTTTATAGGACATAGAGAAGATTCGCCCTCGCCCGTTCTCTTCCCACAGAAGAGACAGGCGAGGACTTTTGTGTCTTGTCCTACGACCTTTGCAACAAACGAGCAAAATCGCCCAAAATATCAATTAGCCACGAAAGGAGGGCTTTTTATTCCCATTTGTCACAAAGATTACAAATATCCTATCATTTATGTTCATTTTGCAACCAAGCATCTCTCTCAAATAACTTTTTGCAAACATTATATCTTTTTTAACAACAAAATGATTACCTTTGCAAACGAAAAAGAACACAATATACCACATTTGTGTGAGTCAGAATCACATTATATAGCGATACTGCGGTATGAGAAAAGGCAGTACCTTTGCAGCCGGAAAGTAAAAATTAGGTAATTTTATTTATAAAGAGAGAAGTTATGGAGAAAAGATTATTTTTGATTGGCGCAGTACTTTTTACTGCCATTCTTTCAGGTAACGCACAGTGTGCATGTAGCGGAAAAGCAGCAACCAAGCCAGCCACCTCTGTCGTCACAGAAGGTGAAAGCACCGCTTATTTCAAGGCAGCAGCCATGCGTTGTGGCGGTTGTGCCAACAAGGTAAAGAACGTACTCGGAGCCGTGGACGGTGTCAGTTCCGTGGACATAGACTTGGCAACAAAATCCGTGAAAGTGGCTTTTGACGCATCAAAAACCAGCGTTGACGCCCTGAAGGACGCTTTCCATTCCATCGAATACTCATCCCAGCTTTATTTCCCCTCAGACGCCAACGTGGAATACGCCACCTACAAAGCCCCACAGATGAAATGCGGCGGTTGTGCAGGAAAGGTGAAGAATGCCTTGACGGCCGATGCCGGAGTCAAAGACATTGCCATCAACATCGAGACCAAGGAGGTGGCCATCGCTTATGACAAGACCAAGACCAGCAAAGACCAGATTCGCAAAGATTTCGACTCCATCAAATACAATGACGTAGAAGAAGTGTTCTAACTTCCTTTACGTCAGGTCACAGACCATTCCATCATCAGCATACAAGCAACACCTTAGTAGGGGCAGGCATTTGCCCCTACAGGGGGCTTGCATATCTATCAACCAAGTGCGTCCAGCCACAAAAACACAAGAAAGCTTATGAAGAAAGCAATATGCACACTGCTCATCACGCTGCTTTTTGGAGCCACAGCCACAGCCCAGAAGATCGTCACCAAAGGCGTGGTCGTAGATGCAGAAAGCGGAGAGCCAATCGTGGGTGCGTCCGTCATCATCAAAAGTACAAAGACCGGCACTGTAACCGGCATTGACGGCGAGTTCACGCTCAGCATACCCAAGGGCGAACAGCTCACCATTTCCTATCTTGGCAAACAAAGTACAACAGTTTCGGCAAAAGAGAGTCTCCGCGTCAAGTTGATGGACAACCCTAAGGCCATCAACGATGTCGTGGTCGTTGCCTATGGCACGCAACAACGCCGTGACTTGACGGGAAGCATCGCACGGGTCGGCAGCTCCACCCTTACGGAATCCCCCATCACCTCTCTCGAACAAGCTCTGGAAGGAAAGATGGCAGGCGTGTCGGTCACCCAGTCTACGGGAGCCCCGGGCGGTGCCGTCAGCATCAACGTGCGAGGAACGAGCAGCATCTCCGCAGGCAACGAGCCTCTCTATGTCGTGGACGGACTCCCCATCCTCTCACAAGACCTGTCGCAACGTGGCGGCTACCAGGGGAACTCGCTCAGCGGCATTGCAGACATCAACCCCAACGACATCGAGAGCATCGAGGTACTCAAAGATGCGTCTGCTTCGGCCCTCTACGGTTCAAGGGCGAGCAACGGTGTGGTACTGATCACCACCAAGCACGGAGGCAAGGGCAAGACCCGCATCACATGGGACAGCTACATCGGCGTTCAAGACATGTGGAAACAGATAGAGACCCTGGATGCCACGAGTCTGATTGCCGCATGCAATGAAGCCATTGACAACTACAACAGCTCATACGGACTTACAGCGAGCGATGCCACCTACAAGCAGCACGTCAGTGCCGCCAACGAAGGTGCCAACACCAACTGGATAGACGCCATCACACGCACAGCCGTCCAGACCAGTCACCAGCTCACTGTCTCCGGCGGAAACGAGCGCACCCAGTTCTATCTTTCCGGCGGCTACTACAACCAGGACGGCATCATCAAGAACACCAACTATCACCGTTACAACCTGCGCAGCAACCTGACCCATCAGCTCAACAAGCGCATATCCATCAGTTCGAACATTGCCCTGAGCTATTCCGACAACCGCAGGTCGACAGGCGACGGCAACATCTACTCCCCCTGGGTGAACGCCCTGAAAGCATCTCCCGACTACGCCATCTACGCGCAAGACGGCAGCTTCAACAATGTGAACGCCTCCCTCTACAACCCGGTGAACCTGACGGAGAACCAGACGCAAGACACCAAGAAATACCGTGCCCTCGTCAACCTCAAGGGCAACCTCAAGCTGTTGCCAGGACTCTCCTACCATCTGGGACTGAGTGGCGACTACAATATTCTCCACGAGTATGGTTATTTCCCCGTCACGTCCATACAGGGAGCCACATCGAAGGGCGAGGCCAACGACTACAGAGGTTTCTCCTTCACCCAGTTGATAGAGCACACATTGACCTATGAGCATACATGGGGCGATTTGAAACTGAACGCTCTGGGAGGTTACAGTTACCAAAAGACCAAGTTGGACAACGCCTATGTGAGCGGCATCAACTTCCTGTCACCTTCCTTGAAATACCTGGTCTCAGCCGGTCAGATCAACGGCGGCTCATCCAGCGTCGAAGAATATGCCTTGCAAAGTCTGTTCAGCCGTTTCAACTTCAACTACAAAGAAAGATACCTGCTGGAGCTGTCCATCAGAAGCGATGCCAGTTCCAAGTTCTCCAAAAGCAACCGCGTAGGCTATTTCCCCGCAGCATCGGCAGGTTGGAGAATCAGTGACGAGAAATGGTTCCCCCAGGACTGCACTGCCATCAGTGACCTGAAGGTGAGAGCCAGCGTGGGTCTTACCGGCAACCAAGAAGGCATAGGAAGCTATGCTTACCAGAGCGTATACGAAGGTTCCGCCGATTACAACAACAACCCAGGACTCAGTTTGCCCGACCAAAAGCCCAACGAGGACCTGACTTGGGAGAAGACGCTCCAGTATGGTGCCGGACTCGACTTGTCTCTTCTTTGCCACCGCATCGACCTCACCTTCGACTGGTACAAGAAAGATACGCGCGACCTGTTGCTCAACCACTCCATCAACTCCATCAGTGGCTACAGTACCCAGACGAGCAATGTGGGCAGCATCACCAACACCGGCATCGACCTGTCCATCACCTCGCACAACCTGACCCATGCCTTCAAGTGGGATACGCAAGTGAACCTGAGTTGGGTAAAGAACAAGGTCACCGCACTCGCCGAGGGCAACGCCGATGTAGAGACCGGTTACTGCAACCTGCTGAGAGTGGGCGAGCCGATGGCAGCCTTCTACCTTATCCAGGAGGAAGGCATCTACCAAAGCAAGGAAGAAATCCTCAGTCAGCCCAACGGACAAGACCTCTGGGACAGCGGCATCCGTCCCGGTGATGTGAAATACTACGACAAGAATGGCGACGGAAAGATCAACGACGACGACCGCGTGGTTTGTGGATCGCCATTCCCGAATGTATACGGTTCGGTAACCAACACCTTCCGCTACGCCGGTTTCGACCTCTTGATAGACCTACAGTACTCCTTGGGCAACAAGCTCTATGCTGGCTGGAAAGCCGGCGACCATGGACTTGGCAACATCGGAGGCGACGACAACGGCTACAACATCCTGAAGGAAGAGTGGGACAACCGCTGGACAGAAAGCAACCACAGCAACAGCGTACCGAGAGCCGTGGCATCGGGCACAGCCTTTGAGAACAACACGCTGGACTACACGACACGTTATCTCGAGAGTGCCGATTTCCTGCGCATCCGCAACATTACGCTGGGCTACACTCTGCCCAAGGCACTCACCCAGCGAGTGGGCATCAGTCGCTTGCGTGTCTACGCCACAGGCTCCAATCTCTACACCTTCACCTCCTACGACGGCTTCGACCCCGAGGTGTGCGTATTCCCCAGCCGTGCGACCTACAGAGGTTATGACATGGGATCCGTGCCAAGACTCCGCTCGTTCGTATTCGGCATCAACGTTCAATTCTAAACATCTAATCGAGAGCTTATGAAATATCTACATATCATCTCAGGCATTGCATTGAGCCTGTCACTCGCAAGTTGCAAGCTGGACTACAACCCCACAGATGCCATCGCCAACTCCACGCTCACGGAAGACGACTACCAGTATCTCCTGGTGGGCGTATATGACGGGGCGCAGCAATTCTCCATGGGACTGCAGAACGTACAGGATGACGTGGCAGCCGACAACCTGAACAGCCGCAGTTGGTGTACAGACATCGACAACAACACCTGTACGGGAACCAGCTACAACATCAACGGATGGTGGAACCAACTCTACTACCGCATCCAGCTTGCCAACAACCTCATCAACCTCATCGAGGCGAAATCCACCCCAACCCAGCAAGACAAGGAAATAGAGGCACAGGCACGCGTAATCAGGGCATGGCTCTACCAGCGCGTAGTGACATTCTGGGGCGACGCCCCTTTGGTCATGAGCAGTGACGAGGCAGAGAATTGCTCCAGGGCTCCTGAAGCCGACATCTGGAAACAGATGAAAGAAGACTTGGAGTATGGTGTGGAAAACGCACCTGCCTACTCCAACAAGGCAGAGGTAAGCAACATCGCCGCCAAGGCTTTGCTGGCACGCCTCCTTCTCATCGGTCCTTCGGAAGTGCAGGACAAGAGTCGAGCCTATCAGCTGGCTGAAGAGGTCATCAGCAACGGTCAGTTCACCCTCGCCGATGACTTCGAGGACATTTTCCACAAGAAGACCAGCAGCGAAATAATCTTGGCTTGGGAGAACAACTCCTCAGACAGTGGAAGTCCGGGGTGGTTCTTGCGCTCCAATCTGGTCAACAACTACAATACTGCCAATGGTGCCGGGGCGGCAGGCTACGGTGACCTGGGACGATATGAGTTCCCCGTGGACGAAGCCCTCTGGAACGCCTTCGAACCTGGCGACACCAGAAAGGCAGGCTCCGTGAGACACCTCGAATATGACGGCAAGGAGACTTACGATGTCACCAAGTTCCCCAGCTATGACGGCGCAGACCCCTACCCCGTAGTGCGCATTGCGGAAATGTATCTCATATCAGCGGAAGCACAGGGTTATCCCAACGGCCTGACCCGACTGGGTGAGCTGAGGAGCAAACGAGGACTAAGTCCACTGACCGTTGCGGACATCACGGGCAACGACGATTTCATTGCCCACATCATGCAAGAGCGCAGGGTGGAATTTATCGCAGAAGGTTTCAGGTGGTATGATTTGCGCCGTTGGTTCAACAGTGGAGAAGCCGGAAAGAAAGCGGTTCTCGCCCTGAGGAAATACCAGACGGGAGAAGCGGCAGGCAGCCGTTCCACTGCCTCAGAGCACATGAACATCAGCGATGACGGTCATGAGTTGCTCTGGCCCATCTCGACCACAGCCCGCGACAACAACCCCAACTTGACGCAGAATCCCGGTTATTGACATGGCGGGGCCAACAAGGAGTTTTTTGACAGATATAAATCCTGAAAAATAAGAAACAGCATATGATTATCGACGGAAAAAGATACATATTAAGCCTCGGCATCCTGGCGGCATCGCTTACGGGGAGCTACGCCCAGCACACGAGCAATGTGCTGGAGGCTTTCGCTACAGGAAAGAAAGTAGACGCAAAGAGCAAGTTCGCATCCTTCAGCTCCGCAGGAAGTTCTCTCTTGCTCACCCTGCCCAAGAGTTACCTTGGAAGAGACATCCTCATGTCGGCTTGCGTGAAAAGTACCACACATTATAAATATGCAGAAGTGGGCACACGTCCCAAGGTGCTGCTGACCTACTTTGAGTTGGCGGGCAACAAGGTGTATCTCAAGCAGAGAGCCACCAACATCGTGGGCGATGACAAGAACCCCAATGAATGCCAATCTATAGAGGACAACAACAAGGATTACTTCCTTGCCGTCCTCCCGCTCTACAACAATGACGGTCAATCCGTAACTGTGGACGTCACCAAACTGTTCTTGACCGACAACGTGTTCTCCCCGTTCTCGCCATGGTTCAAGAAAGCCACCGTAAGGTACAACAAGAATTTCAGCCGTTTGGAAACGGTAAAGGCTTTTGATGACAATTTCAGCGTGAAGACACTCATGTCGTTCGACGTGACCCCCACCAAGGACAATGATGACGTGAAAAACGGCATCTGCTCTGCCGAAGTGGTGGCCAGCGCCTTACTGCTGCCTGAGAAGAAGATGCGTCCCCGCATCTCCGACAGCCGCATCGGGCTCTTCGACAAAACGCTCGACCAGTACGACCTGGGGAAGAGCGACCTCTATGGGAAGGTATCCTACATCGACCGCTGGAACATCCAGCCCAAAGACTGGAAAGCCTGGAAGAACGGGAAGGTGGTGGAACCCACACAGCACATCGTATATTATCTCGACGACCAGTTCCCGGAGAGTTGGAAAGAGCCGCTGAGGAAAGGCATACTGGAATGGAACGAAGTGTTTGAAAGCTTCGGGCTCAAGGATGTCATCATCGTAAAGGACTATCCGAAAAACGACCCCGAGTTCGACGAGGACAACTTGAGATACAACTGCATCCGCTACATACCTACCGACCGCGGAGGTGCCATGGGGCCATCATGGTCTGACCCAAGGACAGGCGAGCAATATTGTGCCGACGTGTATGTATGGGGTTCCATCGCAGACTTCGCACTGAAGACCGGTTATGTACAGACAGCACAAGCCTGCGAAGAAATCAGAGGAGGCAAGATGCCCGAGCAGATGTTTGCCGACCACCTGCAGTGCGTCATCAACCACGAGATAGGACACACCTTGGGACTGGCACACAACATGGCAGGCTCACAAGCCTATTCCACCGCCCAGTTGCTCGATGCCAACTTCGTCAAGAAGAACGGGCTCAGCGCCTCCACCATGGACTACATCTATTTCAACTACATCGTCCCACCCGGAAGGAAAGACATCCCCCTCTCCTACACCAACCTGGGACCCTACGACAAGAACGTATTGAAATACATCTACTACCCAACCGACCCCTCACTCAGCGTGGAGGAGGACTGGAAAGTGGTGGCAAAGTTCATCGATGAGCATGAAGGCGATGCCCGTTATCGCTATGGCGAACAGCAATGGGGAACGTTCTACGACCCGACGGTCGTAAACTACGACATCTCCAACGAGCCTCTCAAGGCTGGCAGCATGGGCATCAGCAACATGAAATACATACTGAAGCACATGAGCGAATGGCTCAAGGGACAGGACAAGACAGTGTTGAAGCAAGAACTCTACAAAGCACTGGTGGACCAATACCGCACCATCGTAAAGAACAATCTTTACTATACAGGGGGAGTGAAATTGGCGCATGTCTTGAACGGCTCACGGAACAAGAACTACGAAGTGACCGACTACAAGCTACAGAAGGAAGCCTTCGCATGGGTGGCAAAAGAACTTGCCAGCAGTCAGTGGTTGAATGAGAAGAGCGTAACCCGGGATTTTGATGCCGCACAGGACGCAAGCCTCGAAGTGGCAGAGTTCTTTGCCGACCAGATTGTGAAGCTATACAAGAAGGTGGAGTTTGCCAACAAGCTGGAAGCCTCGAAGCACTACACGATGGGCGAATTTACAGACGACATCTTCAAGTTCTACTTCGAGACACCCCATGGCAACAAGGGAGACAACACCTTCAGACACTTGCAAGCAGCCCTCGCCAAGAAGATAGCAGAGTCGGCAGACAGCGACCATCCCGCCTATTGCCTCCTATCAAAGAAGATCGGAGAATGGGCGTCAGCGAAGGCAAGCCAAGTCACCAATAGCGATGACAAGATCCACTGGACCCACCTATCCCTATTGTCAAAATAGCAAGGCTGACACCTTTTGCGCTAAATTTTATTAAAGAATAGCAAAAAAGTTTGCTTATCTCACAAAAACAATGTTATTTTGCACTCGGATATGAAGAAACTGTTACACATAGCACTCACACTCGTACTCACCATGACGTTCAT
>CAVEJY010000162.1:0-5055 GCA_963616155.1 Acutalibacteraceae bacterium | reverse complement strand
AAAGTCAAACAACTTATGCAATAAGTTTTTAAAAACAGGAAAACAGAACCGCCCGACAGCGACAATGCTATCGGGCGGTTATCATATTATATCCTTACACCTTCATAAAACGTAAGGGAGGAGAAAACTTTATTTCTCTGTACCCTCGTACGGTGCAGCATCCAAGTTAGGACACTTGTTCAACTCATAGCGAGGAATTGGCATCCAGTACATAGCTTCCTTGAAGTTACGCTCCTGAAGTGCGGTCTCGTCATGAGAATACAAGAGCGTACCGTCCTTCATCTTGTAAACCTTCATTGCGGTAGGAAGATTGGGAGCGGCGTAAGTCTCAGGCATTCTCTTCCAACGACGGAGGTCGAAGAAGCGCTGTCCCTCGAACATCAACTCTACGCGACGCTCGTACTCATACTCTGCACGCAAGTCCTTGCCTGTAGCAGCAGGAAGTCCCACACGAGTGCGTACAAGGTTGATATACTTCAGAGCCTCTTCCTTGTTACCCAACTCAATCTGGCACTCGGCATAGTTCAAGTAAATCTCAGCCAAACGGAAGAAAATCCACGGAGCAGTGTACTGTATGTCCTCCTGGTCGGTATCAAATTCAGGATTCAAGAATTTCTTCATGTAATAGCCCGTCTTGGTAGCATTCCAATACTCATCATCGGTGTTCAGTGCAGAAGAGTTACCGCCAGCTACACCTTCTTCACCGGGTTCGTAAACTCCAATTTCGCGGTTGGCATCGCCATATCCCCACTTGGAGCCATTATAGATGAAGTTGGCATAGAATCGCATTTCGCGTCCCTCGTATGGAGAGGAAGTTGTTGCCTGAATCTGGGCATCAGTATATACCACACCCTGATCCGTCACCTCGGCCTTCTTGATGTTGTATGTCTTCACGTCCTTCATCTCAAACTTGCTTCCATCCTCATTCTCATAGATGTCTGCCGACTGATAGGTAGGAAGCCAAACACCCCATCCATGACCACCGTTGAAGGCACCCATAGGAGCCTGGAACAGGTAGTTCAAAGCACCACCTTGCTTCGTGTTATAGAGCTTCTCGAAGATGATTTCAGGATTCTGAGTGCTATAGAACAATGCCGCATATCCATCAGCATTATCTACAGGAAGCAAGCGATACACATTCAAGTCGATGACAGCTTTGTTGGCATCAGCAGCAGCTTTCCATTTCTCCTGCGATGGAGTTCCAAACAACGGACTTGCCTTGTAAAGCAACGTACGGGCCTTTACCGCCATAGCTGCACCCTTGGTGGCACGGCCGAAGTCATCACTTGAGCTGTATTCCGTCGGCAAGAAGCTTGCTGCGCGGTCACAGTCAGCACAAATAGAATCAGCTACCTCGTCCATCGGAGCACGAGTTTCCGCCCACTCTGAGTCAAGATCAAAGGTCTTGTACACCAGCGGCACACGGCCGTAGAGTGAATAGAGCTGATGGTAGAAGAAAGCACGCAAGAAATAAGCCTGTCCCTTGATGGTCTTCTTCGTCGCTTCATCCGAATCGCTTGACAATGGTACACTCTCTATTTTCTCCAAGAGCTCGTTTACCTGCTTGATGCCTTGATAGTAAAAATACCAAGTATTTCCACGAGCCTCTGAATAACCCACATTGTAGTTGTCGCAAGACACGACACCACTGGTATATACCTCGGTCGCATAACCCGTACGATGGAACACATCGTCAGTATAGCTAAAGAAAGGTACACCCTTCTCATTCTCACCTTCCACAAAGGTGTAACAATTGTTGAGGGCGGCATTAGCCAGATCCATACTGCTCCACACAGCCGCATCAGACAACTTGTTTTTGGGGTCCACATCCAGGAAGTCGGAGCAAGATGCCATCATCAAAGCCATGCAAGCGACGGCACCACCTTTTAATATATTGTATTTCATGTTTCTACTTTATTTAAAGATTAGAATGCTAAGTTAAGACCGAATGTCCATGAGCGCTGGATAGGATAGCCCTTGATACCGTCTGTCATCTCAGGATCGAAGATCTTCATGCTGTCGATGGTGAAGAGGTTGTTGCCATTCACATAGACACGGGCATTGGTCAAGCCGATGTGCTGAATCAAGGTCTTGGGGAAGGTATAACCTATCTCCAAAGACTTCAGACGAACGAAAGAAGCACTGCGCAACCACCAGTCTGAATCCAGACAGTTTCTGGTATCTACCTGAGAGGCAGACATGAATGCGCGAGGATATTTGGCATTGCGTCTTTCCTCTTCGGAGGCATCCTCTCTCCAGCGACCGTCGTAGAACTCCTTGGCCATATTCATGGTTGGCTTCACGAGAATCTGAGCATCAGCCTGTCCCTGGAAGAAAGCTGTCACATCGATGCCCTTCCAAGAGCCACCGAGTGTCAAACCATACATCCAACGTGGAGTGGAGCTCTTGTCCGTACGCACGGCATCATCCCATGTAATCTGACCATCGCCATTGGTATCCTCGTAGATCAAATCACCAGGAGCTGCACCAGGCAAGTGTACGGAATTGTCCACTTCCTCCTGGGTCTGGTAGATACCTGTTGCGTGGTAGAGGGTGAATCCATCCATAGAGTGACCCGTTACACGCTGCCATTCCACTGTCTTGGTTGCCTCGTCCATATATATCACCTTGTTCTTGGCGTATGTCACATTGGCTGTAATGTTCCAAGAGAAATCTCCCTTGTGGTCTCTGTAGAATGCGACGGCCTCAAAACCGGTATTGTTTACCTTACCGAGGTTCTCGCTGGGCAACCTCAAGCCTGAGTAAGTGGGCACTGAAGCGTTTCGAGTAATCAAGATGTCGCGACGAGCTGACTTAAACCAGTCGAAATCCAAACCGAACTTACCATTCAGGAACTGAGAAGAGAAGCCCAGATTGTAGGAGTGAGCCTTCTCCCATGTCACCAAGGAATTGGCTGACACAGTGGAATATACGCCCTGCACCAATGAAGGAGTTGTTCCGAATGCGTAGTGGCTATCGCTAAAGGAATAGGTAGCCAAATACTGGTAAGCTGAGATGTTGTCGTTACCCATCACACCGTAAGAACCTTTCAGTTTCAAGAAATTGACAACATTGGTGATTGGCTTGAACCAGCTCTCCTCAGAGATAACCCAACCTGCAGACACACCTGGGAACAAGCCCCAACGATGCCCCTTGGCAAAGTTCATGGAACCATCATAACGCATAGTCACCTCAGCGAGGTACTTGTCCTTATAGTTGTAGTTCACACGACCGAACACGTTCTGGCGAGCGAACTCATCGGAACTACCACTATTGCTGCTGTCGGAATCCTTTGTTCCACCGAAGTCCAAGTCAGGAAGAGCGGTAGACAAGAAGTTGGTGCGATAGCCATACAAATAGTTGTACTTGTACTTCATCTGCTCGTATGACACGAAGGCATCCACCTTGTGGTCACCAAATGTACGAGTGTAACCCAATCGTGCATTCAAGGTGAAACGGTCAGAATTGCTTGACCAAGAACTTACAGAAATATTTCCAGTAGAGCTACGCAGGTTCTCGTAAGTACCCGACTCTGAGTTGTACTGATAGATATCAAACGGATTGTTCTGTGTCTTGCCATTGTTGAACTGGAAGTCCAGGGCAGCATAGCCCTCTACATACAATCCCTTGGTGAGAACATCCAGATCCACACGAATCTTCGGTTTGACGTTCAACGTATTGTTCGTCGTATTGCTCTTGCCAGGAATATCAGAAATCATCAGCACCGCATTGTTGGTCACACCATCATATCCCTTACGCAAATAACCATTGGGGTAATAAGGAGCAGCCATAGGATTGGTGGTCAAGAAATAACCGAACATATCCTCTGTGGAGCGTACACCACGATCACGGGTTTCACGACGTCCCAAGATATCCAAGCTCAACTTGATGCTCTTGTTGATCTGGGCATCGAGATTGGTGGTGAACTGGTATTGCTTATATTTCTGTGGACTGTTCTTGTAGATAGGATCCTGCTGCATATACTGCACGGAAGTATAGAATGACATCTTCTCGGAACCACCGCTCACAGAAAGACTATGCTGGGTATTGGTAGCCCAATTCTTTGCTACAGCATCCCACCAGTTGGTGTCCGGGAAACTTACCTGGTCCGAACCGTCCTTAATCTTCTGGATGGCAGTCTCAGGATAAGTAAGGGAAGCACCTCTGTTCTTGTCAAACTCATTGGTATAGGTGGCATACTCGTATGCGTTCAGCATCTGAGGAATGCGAGTGGGCTGAGAGAAAGATACTGTTCCATCATACTTCACCTCGACCTTACCTGCCTTACCGCGCTTGGTCGTAACGAGAATGACACCATTGGCAGCACGGGCACCATAGATGGCAGCAGAAGCGTCCTTCAATACAGAGATGCTCTCGATGTCATCAGGATTCAAACGACCGAAGGAACGGTCAGCTACACCATCCACTACAATCAGAGGAGATGTATCACCCAAGGTACCCTTACCACGAATCAAGATACTGGCATCATCAGCACCAGGCTCACCAGTACGGGTATTGGCGATGACACCGGCCGTCTTACCAGCCAAAACATTTGTGATGTTAGTAGCAGCCATCTTGCTCAAGTCATCGGCACCGATGGAAGATACAGAACCAGTCAAGGTAGCCTTCTTCTGGGTACCATAACCTACAACCACCAACTCATCCAAAAGTTTGTTGTCTGCCTGAAGAGTCACCTTGCCGCCCTTACTTACGGTTACAGTCTTGTAACCTATATAAGAGATGACAATGCCATTCTTGCTGCCTTTTTGCAAATTTAAGGTGTACTTACCGTCCATATCAGTAACGGTACCGTTGGAAGTTCCCTTCTCAACAACACTGGCGCCGATAACAGGTTCACCCTGCTCATCGACCACGACACCATTTATCGTAACACCATTCTGTTGTGCAATCTGAGCAGAAGGGTTTGCTGAGGTCTCACTTGCAGCATAGATAGGCATTGCCCCCCCCACACAAGCAAGAACCAAACACGCGATGGCTTTGACATAAGCTTGGCTATGTACGAAGCCTAAGAGATTTTGTGTCTGTCTCATTTAA
>CAVEJY010000161.1:0-5219 GCA_963616155.1 Acutalibacteraceae bacterium | reverse complement strand
TTTGTGATATTTTGTATATCTTTGCAATCGAAAAGGTGTCAGATTGATAGATTTAGCACAGGATTTTTTAGGAACAAGAACAAACAAGGAGAGAATATGAGTATTAATATTAAAGGATTGACGGAGAGTAGAGATACGGTAAACAAGTGGATGGAGCGATTTGGCGTTCGGTTTGGCGTATATAAGAAAGGGGTGTTCAAGGAACAGCTCTTCCCATTTGATTCTGTGCCAAGAATCATTCCAAAGAGTGACTGGGATTATCTGGAGAAAGGATTGCAGCAGCGTGTGAAGGCACTCAACCACTTCCTGTGGGACATCTATCACGACAAGCAGATAGTCAAGGACGGCATTGTGCCGGAGGAGTTCGTCTATTCCTCCAAGGGCTATATGCCCCAGTGTGAGGGCATCAGTCCGGAGGGAAAGGTGTACGCCCACATCGCCGGCATCGACCTGGTGGAGGGAAAGGACGGACAGTGGTATGTGCTGGAGGACAACCTCCGCATTCCTTCGGGTGCCAGCTATCCGATGATGGCGCGCAAGATTACCCGCAAGGTGTCGCCGACCACCTTCTCCGACAATGCCGTGGCAGACAACCGCGACTATGCCGACCTCTTGCGGGACATGATGGACGACATGAACGGAGACCGCGGCATCGCCGTGATCCTCACCCCGGGCAGGTACAACTCCGCCTTCTTCGAGCATTCCTATCTCGCCGAGAAGACGGGAGCCACGCTGGCTTATCCCGGCGACCTCTTCGTGGAGGATGACAAGGTATATTATGCAGGTATGTACAAGGAGAAAATCCGTGTGGGATGCATCTACCGCCGAGTGAGCGACGAGTATATGGACCCCATGATATTCGAACCCTCGTCACTGTTGGGCATCCCCAACGTGATGCAGGCTTACAAGGCAGGCAACGTGGCGCTGATCAATGCCATCGGCAATGGCGTGGCAGATGACAAGGGCATCTATTATTTCGTGCCGAAGATGGTGAAGTACTATCTCGGCGAGGAACCCATCCTGCACAATGCGCCCACCTATCTGCCTTATTTCAAGGAAGACTACGACTATGTGCTTGCCAACATCGACCGCTTGGTCATCAAGGACGTGAGCGAGGCAGGCGGCTACGGCGTGGTGTTCGGATCGGAACTGGAGCCCGACAAGCTGGAGGAACTCAAGCAGCTTATCATTAAGTACCCCCGTCGCTGGATAGCCCAGGAGGTCATCGACTTCAAGGACCTGGAAATCTTGGAAGATGAAAAGCTCGTATGGCGCAAGGCCGACCTGCGTGCCTTCGTGGTGACGGGCAAGGAGACCAAGGTGTGGAAGAGCGGACTGACGCGTTTCTCCAGGAATCCCGACTCCTTCGTGGTGAACTCCTCGCAGGGAGGAGGCTTCAAGGACACCTGGGTGATGACGGAATGAAATGAAGTGAAGAGTGAAGAATTCTCTTGCAGACAAGAATGAAGAGTAAATAATATATTATATAATATGGTAAAGAGTGATATTATATCGGCCGCAAAGGCGAATAGATTGTATTGGTTGGGAAGATATGAGATGAGAGTCTATCTCACGTTGCACCAGATGAACAAGTGCTGTGACGAGATGATAGACGGAGAGCCTGAGGACTACAAGGCTTTCTGGGCAAAGCTCGATGCGATGGGCAACTATTCCTCCAACGACGAGTTTACGTTGGGAATGCTCTACGACGAGAAGAACCCCAGTTCGG
This sequence comes from Acutalibacteraceae bacterium, assembly GCA_963616155.1. Taxonomy (GTDB): domain Bacteria; phylum Bacteroidota; class Bacteroidia; order Bacteroidales; family Bacteroidaceae; genus Prevotella. The sequence continues at coordinate 3,490 of CAVEJY010000161.1, read as the reverse complement.
TGCTTTCCGCACAGAACTATGCGATGGATAATGCCATCCTCTTGCGTGAGGACATCATGTCGGAGACGCTGAGCTATTTAGAGATGAGCGTCTCGCTGATGAAGAAATGCAAGGCTGAGGGAGAGATGCAGTTGGCTTCGTTGCAGCCCGTCATCGACTGGGCGCTCGCCTTCTGGGGATCCGCCGAGCAGCGCATCCAGAACCACCGTGCCCTCAACATCATGATGATTGGCCGCAATGTGGAGAACCTCGATATGCTCATCCGCTTCGGCTATCCCTATCGCCGTGTCGCCCTGGCATACGACTCCCTGAAGCGGTACTGCAAGGACAAGCCCGAGATACTCGATGCCAATATCCACCATCAGCTCGACGAACTCATCACCGAGGAACATTTCGACCTCGACGATGCAGAATATAAGATGAAACTGATCAAATATGTCAACCAACTGGTACTTGTATGAGACGATACCTATATAATTATCAGACCGTCGTCAGGTTCAGTCAGCCAGTGACGCGCCATGCGGTGCTGTTGAGGGCGATGCCCCTTGCGGGTTCTTACCTGGAGGTAGTGGAGGAACACCTGTTGGTGTCGCCCGCCTTCCATCTCCAGCGCGGCACCGACCCGCTGGGCAACCGCATTGCCTATGGCTGTCAGCACGAGGCACACGACAGTCTTGTGTATGTCAGCACGGGAATGGTCGACATGGACGAATACCGGGTGGCACCCGATGCCATCCCCGTCATGGCGTACAGAGAACTGACACCGCTCACCTATCTCTCGGATGAGGAGTTGGCAGGGCTGGGCGACTTGCCCACGGATGCCCAAGGCATCTGCCACTGGGTGTACGAGACGCTGAATTATACGCCCGGCATGACGACCACGGAGACCACCGCCTCCGAGGTGCTGAAGGCAAGGAAGGGCGTGTGCCAGGACTATGCCCACCTGATGATAGCCCTGTGCAGAACCCGTGGCATCGCCGCCCGTTATGTCTGTGGCATGATGGAGGGCGAGGGAGAGACCCATGCCTGGGTGGAGGTGTGCGATGGCAAGGTATGGACGGGCTTCGACCCTACCCACGACGTGGCAATCAAGCACGGCTACCTCAAACTGGGACACGGCAGGGATGCCGCAGACTGTCCCGTGAGCCGCGGCATCTACATGGGCAGTGCCTCGCAGGAAACGGAAGTGCATGTGATGTTGAAGGAAATCTGATCCTTCGGTGTCACGGATGAAAGAATAACCAATTGAGAAATAAAGAAAGGAAATATGATCAAGACTCTATTGTCAACGGAACTGCCCGTCAACGAGCGTTACCTGATCCGCAAGAACGTCATCAGCCATGGTGAGGGAAAGCAGAGGGTGTGCATCGTGACCGGCACGCATGGTGATGAACTGGAGGGACAGATGGTGTGTTACCTCATGGCACGCAGGTTGCAGGAACAACTGGAGAACCTGGACGGAACCGTGGAAATCTATCCCGCCCTCAACCCCTTGGGCATAGACACCATACAGCGTGGAATCCCCAACTTCGACCTCGACATGAACCGCATCTTCCCCGGCGACAAGAACGGGACGATGGCGGAACAGGCCGCCTACACCATCATCGAAGACCTGAAGGGCGCCGACCTCGTGATCGACGTTCACTCCAGCAATCTCTACCTGAGGGAGACTCCGCAGGTACGCATCAACGTGCTCAACGAGGAAGAACTCGTGCCCCTCGCCCGGCAGTTGGGCGTTGACTTCATCTGGGTGCATGACGCCGCCACGGTGCTGGAGGCAACCCTGGCACATTCGCTCAATTCCACGGGCACCAAGTGTCTGGTGGTGGAGATGGGAGTGGGAGAGAGAATCAACCACAAGATGTGCAACCACCTTACCGACGGCATCTTCCACCTGATGGAGCAGATGGGCATGTGGAAGGGAGAGGTGAAGACCGGCGGACTGGTCGAGTCGAAGGTGTGCAAGGGCGACAAGGTGGCATTCCTGAATGCCGAGACCTCCGGCATCTTCATCACCGAACTGCGTACCGGCGTGACGGTGACGAAGGGAGAGGAACTGGGACAGATCGTCGAACCGCTGACCGGCGAGGTGCTGAGCCGAGTGGTGTCGCCCGTAGACGGCTACCTTTTCACCATCAGAGCCTACCCGATAGTGTATGAGGGATCGCTGATGGCGAGAATCTTTTTTAGTTAGAAGTTAGGAGTTTTTCAGGACTTAATAAAATAAGAGAGACGTGAAGAAAGAAACCATATTTACGATGAAGTCGCCCTACCGTGACGACTTCGAGATTATAGGCTATCGCTTCGGCAGTGGCGAGGACACGCTGGCAATAGTCGGCGCCATGCGGGGCGACGAGATACAGCAGCAATACATCTGCTCCCGGACGGTGGCAGCACTGAAGGACCTGGAGCGCAAGGGCAGGTTGGTGGACGGCAAGAGCATCCTGGTGATTCCGTCGTGCAACCCGTTCTCGATGAACGTGAGCAAACGGTTCTGGGCGATGGACGGCACCGACATCAACCGTATGTTCCCCGGCTACGACAAGGGAGAGACCACCCAGCGCATCGCCGCCGCCCTCTTCGAGAAGATCAAGGACTTCAAGTACGGCATCCAGATGGCGAGCTTCTATATGCCCGGCGACTTCGTGCCACATGTCCGTATGCTCAAGACGGGCTACGAGGACGTAGAGACGGCGGCGCATTTCGGACTGCCCTTCGTCACCATCCGCAAGCCGTTGCCCTACGACACCACCCTGCTGAACTACAACTGGCAGATATGGGGGTGCAAGGCGTTCTCCCTCTATGCCGGACAGACCAACTATGTGGAGGACAGCACCAGTATGCAGAGCGTGGAGGCGATCCTGCGCTTCCTGGCCAAGGAAGGCATCGCCCGTTACAAGGCGAAGAGTGCGGGCTATGAGTCGGTGCTGCTCAACGAGGCCGACCTGAGCCAGGTGATTGCCCGCAGGGCAGGCATCTTCTACTGCATCAAGAAGGCGGGCGACACGGTGGAGGAAGGCGAGGAACTGGCGCAGATCCTCGACCCCTACGACAGCAGTCTGCTGGAAGCGGTGAAGGCACCCGTGAGCGGCACGGTCTTCTTCTCCCACAACAAGCCGCTGGCACTGGAACATGCCATCCTCTACCGCATCATCAGGGAAGAGGAGTAGAATCCGGTTGATGAATATCAAGAAATTCACAGGTATTACATAATTGTTTCATAAGGATTGCGTATTCTGCGGAAAAAGCAGTACCTTTGCACGCCGAAAAGATTGAGTAAATAACAAATTTAAAAAACGGTTTTAAGAAAATGATGACAATTATGTTGTTGGCAATTGCCTTTGTAGTATTCGCAGTAAGTATCGTATTCATGGGAATGTCCCTGATGCACATCGTCAGTACGATTCCACACTTCGCAACAATCAACCACAGGGTTTGTCTGAGCAAGTAATATCGTCTACACACATACATCGAATGTTTCGTGAATGTA
>CAVEJY010000160.1:6951-47020 GCA_963616155.1 Acutalibacteraceae bacterium | reverse complement strand
TTAGGATACAAGATTCTCAATCTTGGCATAGGGGTTCGATTCCCCTATCGACTACAGTGTTTTTCATGGTATTAGAAATTAGGTAGGCTTGCATAAGTCGTGAGATCCATGTAAGCCAATTTTTGAAGGTCGATTCATCTAATGGTTAGGATACAAGATTCTCAATCTTGGCATAGGGGTTCGATTCCCCTATCGACTACGGATAATTTATCAAGTTTGCAAAGTTTTGTATATAACTTGTTCAAGGAAAGATTGTTGTTTCACTAATCAGAGATGGTTAGTGATTTTTTTATGTACATTCCGATGTTTTTTTGCAGGTATTATAAAAAATATAGGAGTAAAATACAATAAACAGTACATTCTTGCGTTATTTCTGTAGAATAACAAAAACTTAATCGAAAAGAATACATGATGAGAAAGAAACTACATGCAATGATGGCGGGGATGGTCGTAGCTTGCGGATTGACGGCTACGGCGCAGACCAACTCTACCGCACAACTGTCGCCGAAGGCTTACGCGCCCTTTGAGTTGGGCGAGCTGAAACCCGAGGGATGGTTGAAGGAATGGGCGCAACGCGCAGCCAATGGGTTGACCAAGAACATGGGCATCAATTTCACGGAGTTTGTCAAGGGATGGGAGACCGCAGATGAGCCTGGCTGGTGGCATTATGAGCAAACAGCTTATTACACAGATGGTTTTGTGAGGTTGGCATACCTTCTGGATGATGAGTATCTGAAGGAGCGGAGCCGCAAGGTGATGGATGCCGTGGTGGCTCGCCAGAAGCCCAACGGCTATATCCATTCCAACAACAAGGAGTATGTGGAGGGCTGGGGCACTACGAAGGTAGACCACGGTCTGTATTGGAGCGAGGCGGTATTCTGCCGCTCGGCATTGGCATATTACAGTGCCACCAAGGACGGTCGTGTGTTGGAGATGCTCAAGAAAGTGTATCGTAACTTCCCCCTCTTCTCCTTCGACAAAGACCGTGGCAAGCCCTTCGGCGGGGAAGACCTCGACTACGACCGCAAGATAGAGGGCGTGGAGAATATGTTTGAGATTTCGCGTATTACCGGTGATATGTATTTCGCCAATCGTGCCCTGCAGGTGCTTGCCGGCTACGATGCCGCCTTCATCGAGAGCTGGGCAAGGAAGAAGGAGTTTATGCACACCGCCATCTGTCACGGAGTGAGTTGGAACGAGGCTTCAAAGTTGCCCGCCATCGGTTATATCTACAACAACGACCCCGAATACTTGGCGGCATCGGTCAACAATTACGAGTTCCTTCAGGAGAATTCCATGTTGCCGACAGGTGTCAACTCTTCCAACGAACACCTTCATGGCATCGGTGCCTTCGAAGCGGCGGAGAGTTGTGACATCAGCGACTTCATGTGGTCCAATATCTGGTTGGCGCGTGCCAGCGGTGATGCGCGCTATGGAGACCGCATCGAGAAGGATGCCTTCAACGCTCTGCCGGGATGCGTCAATTCCACCTTCACGGCGTGTGTCTATACTCAGGCTCCCAACCGCATCCCCGGCTTCCATCTGCGCATCCGTGACGACGGCTCCTATTACAAGGAGATGCACTGGCCCACATGTTGTCCTGCCAATATCAACCGTGCCTTACCAAACTATATCATGAACATGGCGATGATGAATGGTAACGGGGAAATCATGTGGCTCACTTACGGACCTGCTCATCTCAAGACACGCGACGGTCGGTACGACATCCTCTGCGAGACCGAATATCCCTTCCGCGACGTACTCACTTTCACTCTGAACACCATACCTCAGAAACAGGTGTTGAAACTGCGTGTGCCGGAATGGTGTGCCAATCCCTCGCTCGCCATCAATGGCAAGAACGTCAAGTTCAAGGTGGAGGATAACTTCATCGTACTCAAAGGGAAATGGAAGCAGGGCGACAAGATACAGCTCACTTTTCCCATGAAACCGACACTTGTCATGGGCTGCGAGAAATTTCCCTATTACAAGGGAAAGAAAGCACCGTCATGGGGTATCATGGTGCCTCATACAAGTGATATGAAACTGGACGGCTTCGTAGACCAGGGACGTTGCGCATGGGTTACTTATGGCCCCCTGCTATTTGCCATGCCCCTGCAGCGTGGCGGCCGTGACGGCTTCGACATCAACGAGGAGTTGTGGACGGAGTATCGCTATGCACTCACGCCTGGAAGCCTGCAGGGCTGCACCGTGGACACTGCCCAGGTGCACCGTCCGTTTGCGTGGTCTTATCACAACAATCCCGTGACCATCCATGCCAAGGCAGAGTTGGTGGACTGGAATCCCGACAAGGGAGATCCCGTCATGCCTCTCACGGCACCGGCCACGTTGAAGAAGGACATCGACATCAGGCTGATTCCATACGGATGCTTGGCTTACCGCTTGTCCATGTTCCCGCTGGTAGGAGAGTAAGTTTTCCGTGACGATATGTTTTCCATAAGCCCCTCCGAGTGCTACTAAGTATCCCGGAGGGGCTTGTCAGTTTTAAAAGTTTCTTAAATATAGGAAATAAGTATCATTTTTAATATAATTTAGATGGTGATATTCGTTTTTGTGGTGGAAAAGAATTACTTTTGCGTTCGTAATTTAAGAAAAAGAATATAGTCATCTAAAAAATAAAAGATAAAGAACTATGTCAGAAGCTATTGATATTCGTGAACTCAATATCCGGATTGAGCAACAAAGCCAGTTTGTCACCAATCTGGTGATGGGTATGAACAAGGTTATCGTGGGACAGAAGCATCTTGTGGACTGCCTCCTGATAGGCTTGCTCTCCGATGGACATATCCTCTTGGAGGGTGTGCCGGGTCTGGCAAAGACCCTTGCCATCAAGACGCTGTCGCAACTGATCAGCGCAGATTACAGCAGAATACAATTCACCCCCGACCTCTTGCCTGCCGATGTGGTAGGTACGCAAATCTATTCGCAGAAGGACGAGGCGTTTCATGTGAAAAGAGGCCCCGTTTTCGCCAACTTCGTACTCGCCGACGAAATCAACCGTGCGCCTGCCAAGGTACAGAGTGCACTCTTGGAGGCGATGCAGGAACATCAGGTCACCATCGGTGACGAGACATTCCGCTTGCCCAATCCCTTCCTGGTGATGGCGACACAGAACCCGATAGAGCAAGAGGGTACCTACCAGCTGCCGGAGGCGCAGGTGGACCGTTTCCTCCTGAAGGTAATCATTGACTACCCCACGATAGAGGAGGAGAAGCTGATCATCCGCGAGAACATCCAGAGCGGTCTGCCCACTGTCAGTGCCGTTACCACGGCGGACGAGATTCTGAAGGCGCGCAAGATCGTGAACGAGGTATACCTCGACGAGAAAATAGAACAGTACATCGCCGACATCGTGTTCGCCACCCGCTATCCCGAGCGTTATGGGTTGGGCGACCTGAAGGACATGATTACCTTTGGCGGAAGTCCCCGTGCCAGCATATCCTTGGCAAAGGCTGCGAGGGCATACGCCTTTATCAAGCACCGTGGCTATGTGATTCCGGAGGATGTGCGTGCCGTGGCACATGACGTGTTGCGCCATCGTGTCGGTCTTTCTTACGAGGCGGAGGCAAGCAATGTGACCAGCGAGGAAATCGTGAGCCGCATCATCAACAGGGTGGAGGTGCCTTGATGATAATTAATAGGTTATAGTTAATGGCAGATTTGCAACTTAACATTTAACATTGAGTATAAGTTGGAGACACAAGATATCTTAAGGAAAGTTCGCAAGATCGAGATCAAGACCCGCGGTCTGAGCCAGAATATCTTCGCAGGCCAATACCACTCAGCCTTCAAGGGTAGGGGTATGGCCTTCGCAGAGGTGAGGGAATACCAGTATGGCGACGACGTGCGTGACATCGACTGGAACGTGACGGCCCGCTTCCATCGTCCCTTCGTCAAGGTGTTCGAGGAGGAGCGTGAGTTGACGGTGATGTTGCTGATAGATGTGAGTGGCTCTCTTGATTTCGGAACGACGAGGCAGATGAAGCGCGACATGGCGACCGAGATTGCCGCCACGTTGGCGTTCTCCGCCATACAGAACAATGACAAGATTGGTGTCATCTTCTTCTCCGACCGCATCGAGAAATACATTCCCCCCAAGAAAGGAAGAAAGCATATCCTGTATATCATCCGCGAGATGCTCGACTTCCATCCTGAGAGTCAGCGCACCGATGTGGGAGTGGCATTGGAGTATTTCACCCGTGTGATGAAGCGCCACTGCACGGCGTTCGTCATCAGCGATTTCTACGACAACAAGGATTATCAGCACAAGTTGCAGATAGCCAACCAGAAGCACGACGTGGTGGCTATACAGGTGTACGACCCTCGTGCCAAGTCGCTGCCGGATGTGGGACTCCTGAAGGTGCGTGATGCGGAGACGGGACATGAGATGTATATAGACACCAGCTCCCGCAAACTCCGCCAGGCACATACGCAGAATTGGATGATACGTGAGGAACGGCTCCGTGATGTCTTTGCCAAGAGCAAGGTCGACTGGGCGGCGATAGCCACCAATGAGGATTTCTCTCGCTCTCTCCTGATGCTTTTCAAACAAAGGAGTTGATGCGTTTAAATCATAAGAATCATGTTAGGAAGTAAAATTAAAATAGCATATCGCACATTGGCAGGCTGCCTCTTGGCAGCGGCCATGCTGTTGCCTTCGCCAGTAGAAGCACAGGTAGTTGAACAGAGGATAGACTCCCTGCAACTGCTTATAGGATCGCAGACTACATTGCACCTCAAGGTGAGTGCCAAAAGAGGGCAGAAGGTGGTGATGCCGAGCTTCAAGCCATCCCAGCAGCTCATTCCCGGCGTGGAGGTGGTGGGGCAGGGTGATGTGAAGACCGTGGACCTTGACGATGACCGCATCCAGATGAACCGCGACTATGTGCTTACCTCCTTTGACGAGAAAGTATACGCCATCCCGGCACTCAACGTCCAGGTGAACGGCAAAGACTTCCATGGCAATCCCTTGGCACTGAAAGTGCTTACCGTGCCCGTAGACACCGTCCATCCCAACCAGTTTTATCCTCCTAAGACCGTTCAGCAAAACCCCTTCCTATGGGAAGAGTGGAGTGGTATCTTTTGGTTGAGTGTCCTGATATTATTAATTTGTGTAGCAATAGGTTATCTGACGCTGCGCTTGAGACAGAACAAACCCATCATAACCCATTTCAGAATCGTAAGGCGAGTGCCTGCCCATGAGAAGGCGATGAGCGAGATCAATGCCATCAAGCAGCGTCGCACGGTGAGTCAGGAGACACAGAAGGAGTATTACACCCAGCTGACCAACACCTTGCGCGAATACATCATGAACAGGTTTGGCTTCAATGCCATGGAAATGACAAGCAACGAGATCATAGACCGCCTGCATGAGGCCGGAGACCAGAAGATGATAGACGAGTTGAAGGTGCTCTTCCGCACTGCCGACCTCGTGAAGTTTGCCAAGTATGAGACACTCGTCAATGAGAACGATGCCAATCTCGTGAATGCCATCAACTTCATCGACCAGACCAAGACCGACGAGGTGCTTACCGAGGAGAAGGTGGCACCTGTGCTGAGCGAGGAAGACAAGAAGAGTCGCAGTCAGCGCCGCCTCATCAAGATGTTGCTGTGGGTTGCGAGTCTGGCTGCCGTGGCTCTGATAGTATATGTAATCTATACAGCCGCGATGCTGCTGATGTAGCCACCGGGCATTATAGTGACAAGAAAAGAATAAACGAAGATCATGGAATTTGCAAGTAAAGGATATTTTCTGTTGCTCCTGCTGTTGATACCCTATATATTATGGTATTTCATCTACAGGAAGCGGAATGAGCCAACGATGCGCATGAGTGACACCAAGATGTATCAGTATGCGCCGAAGAGCATGAGGGTGAGGTTGATACACCTGCCCATGCTGCTGCGGTGCATCTGCTATGTCCTCATCGTCTGTGCCATGGCGCGTCCCCAGACCCGCAACTCTTGGGATACCCACACAGCGGAGGGAATCGACATCATGCTGGCGATGGATGTCTCCGCCTCCATGCTTACCGAAGACTTGAAGCCCAACCGCATAGAGGCGGCAAAGAAGGTGGCGCATGAGTTCATCTCAGGTCGCCCTGACGACAACATTGGTTTGACCATCTTTGCGGGCGAGGCTTTCACGCAATGTCCGATGACCACAGACCATGCCAGTCTGTTGCGTCTCTTGCAAGACACCCGCACAGACATCGTAACCCGTGGTCTCATCAACGACGGAACAGCAGTGGGCATGGGAATTGCCAATGCCGTGAGCAGACTGAAGGACTCGAAGGCGAAGAGCAAGGTCGTGATTCTCCTGACCGATGGAAGCAACAATAGCGGCGACATCTCGCCGATGACTGCCGCAGAGATTGCCAAGAGCCTGGGAATCAGAATTTATACCATCGGTGTTGGTACCAATGGTGTAGCTCCTTTCCCCCAGATGGTGGCGGGAGGTGTGCAGTATGTCAATGTGCGGGGCGAGATAGACACGCAGACGTTGAAGGAAATCGCTCAGACTACGGACGGTAATTTCTATCGTGCCACGAGTATCGATGAGTTGAAGAAAATCTACGCCGACATCGACAAGCTGGAGAAGACGAAGATGAACGTGAAGCATTACGCCAAGCTCTATGAGGCCTACCAGCCCTTTGTCCTTGCCGCCTTGGCCGTCCTGTTGCTGGAGATTCTGCTTCGCATCACCTGGTTCAGGAGAATACCATAGGATGTTGCTCCATTGGAACCGTAGACCGAAGCTGTAAAAATGTACAAAGGAATTTGATATAGATAGATAAAGATGTTAAGATTTGAAGACCCTATATATCTCTGCCTCCTGTGGGTTATCCCCATACTGGTGGTTATCCGGCTGGTGGGATGGCGGAGGAGACACGCAAAACTGAAGAAGTTCGGCGACCCGGAGCTTCTCAGGCAACTCATGCCCGGCATTTCAAAATATCGGCCCACGGTGAAGTTCTGCCTCCTTTTGGCAGCGTATGCCCTGTTGACAGTGATGCTCGCCCGTCTGCAGATGGGTAGCAAGGTGTCGCATGACAAGCGTCAGGGCATCGAGACCATCATCTGTTTGGACATCTCCAACTCCATGTTGGCGCAGGATGTGGCACCCTCCCGCCTTGACAAGAGCAAGATGCTCATCGAAAACTTGGTGGACAATTTCTCCAACGACAAGATAGGGCTGGTGGTGTTCGCGGGCGATGCATTCGTGCAACTGCCTATCACCAGCGACAATGTCTCTGCCAAGATGTTCCTGCAGAACATCTCTCCAGACTTGATCCGGAGCCAGGGAACCAACATCGCGCAGGCCATCAATGTGGCGTGCCAGAGTTTTACCCAGCAGAAGAACGTGGGGCGTGCCGTTATTGTCATTACCGATGGCGAGAACCACGAACCGGGAGCCGAGGAGGCTGTCAAGGCTGCCAGAAAGGACGGCATCAACGTATACATCTTAGGTGTCGGGTCTACAAAAGGTGCGCCCATCCCCATGGGGAACGGTGAGTACCTGAAGGACAATGCCGGCAATGTTGTGATGACAGCCCTGAACGAGGATATGTGCAAGGAACTGGCGCAGGCTGGCAGTGGCAAGTATATCCATGTGGAAAATACAGGTGATGCTGAAGAGCAGTTGAACAATGACCTTACCAAATTGCAGAAAGGAGAGACAGACACCGTCATCTACAGTGAATACGACGAGCAGTTCCAGGCTGTCGGCATCGTGGTGATACTCTTGCTGATCCTGGAAATTTGCCTCTTGGAGACCAAGAATCCGTTGCTTGGGAAGGTGCGCTTCTTCAGCAAGAATCCATTGGCGGGCAAGACACCCTTCAGGGCGAAGAAAGTCATGATGATGGCTGTGCTGTTGATGGGGGCTTCGAGCATGAGCGCCCAGAGCGACCGGCAGTTCATCCGTGAGGGAAACCGCAGTTTCAATTCCCGGAAATGGGTGGAGGCAGAGACGCAGTATCGCAAGGCTATTGCGAAGAACGGCAGGAACCCGCAGGCAGTCTATAACTTAGGGTGCGCCTTGATGATGCAACAGAAGGACTCCATGGCGATGCAGCAGTTTGAGAGTGCCGCCAAGTTGGAGACCAACAAGTTGCGCCGTGCCAAGAGCTGCCACAATATGGGCGTGGTGATGCAGAACCACCGTGAGTATGCCAAGGCGATAGAGTGCTACAAGATGGCACTGCGCGACAATCCGCAGGATGACGAGACACGCTATAACCTTGCCCTCTGCAAGAAGCTCCTAAAAGACCAGCAGAAGCAGAACCAAGACAACAAGAACAACAAGAAAAAGGACAAGGATAATAAGGACAAGGACAAAAATAAGGACAAGGACAAGAACGATGACAAGAACAAGAACGACAAAAATCAAGATAAGAACAAAAAACAAGATAAGAACAAAAACCAGGACAGGCAGAACTCGGAGAAGATGAGCAAGGAGAATGCAGCCCAACTCCTGAACGCTGCCATCCAGCAGGAACAGGCAACGAAGCAAAAACTGCAGAAGGCGATGAGCCAGCCCAAGCGCAAGACATATGACAAGAACTGGTAAAATGAAAGAAAAAGATGACATTATGAAATATGTAGGAAGGTATATCATACTGATGATTAGTTTGCTGTGCAGCCATGCTTACATGGCAGCGCAGCAGATCACCGTTTCCGCCCCGTCTCATGTGGCGGCAGGAGAGAACTTCCGTGTCTCCTATACGATCAACACAAGGGATGTGGAGGAGTTCCGTATGGGCGGGGTGCCCGAGGCACTGGAGGTCATTGCAGGACCTTACACTTCCTCGCAGTCCAGCTACCAGATGATCAACGGACATACCAGTTCTTCCTCGTCCGTCACCATCACCTATACGCTCTATGCCGCCAAGAACGGCAACTTTACCATCGGTGCCTCCCATGCCTTGGTCAACGGCAAGAAACTGGCATCCAGGGCTGTCAAGGTGACGGTTTCGGGACAGGCTGCCCATAATGCGAACAACGGTGCACCCAATATGCATGGAAACGCAGACACTGATGAGCCGAGAATGCGTCAGGCAGGCTCTGCCATTACGGGCAGCGACCTCTTCATCAAGGTCTCAGCCAACAAGAAGAGTGTGCATGAACAGGAACCCATCCTCTTGACCTACAAGGTATATACCCAGGTAGACCTTACCCGGTTGGACGGGAAGATGCCGGAGCTGAAGGGCTTCCACACACAGGAAGTGCCCTCGCCGCAGCAAAAGAGCTATCACCGGGAGGTGGTGAACGGAAAACCCTATAACTGCGTGACGTGGAGCCAATATGTGGTGTATCCGCAGATGACAGGCAAACTGACCATCCCGAGCATCACCTTCAAGGGCACCGTGGTTCAGCAAAACCGCAATGTAGACCCGATGGAGGCATTCTTCAACGGAGGATCGGGCTATGTGGAAGTAGACAAGGAAATCAAGGCTCCTGGACTTACTGTCGAAGTCACACCCCTGCCTGCCCGTCCGGCCAACTTCTCGGGCGGCGTGGGCAAGTTCAACATTTCTGCTTCCATCGACAAGAAGGAGGTGAAGGCCGGTGAACCTATCACGGTGCGTGTGGTGGTGGGCGGTATCGGAAACCTGAAATTGCTCAAGCAACCTGCCGTCAACTTCCCCAAGGATTTCGACAAGTATGACGCTAAGGTCATTGACAAGACCCGTCTGACAGCCAATGGAGTAGAGGGAAACATGATCTATGATTTCCTCGCAGTGCCGAGAAACCAGGGAACTTATACCATACCCGGTGTCGAGTTCACCTACTACGATACCAAGGTCAATGCCTATAAGACCATCAAGACCCAACCCTTTCACCTTTCGGTTGAAAAGGGAGATGGAAGCGTGGGCAATACGGTCAGCTATGCGGATCAAGACAAGGACATCCGTAGCATCAAGACGGGGAAGACACTGTTCCGCGACACCGACGAGATGTTCTATGGCAGCTTCGGGTACTGGACCAGTCTGTTGGTTCCCCTCATCGCCTTCGTTGTCTTGCTCGTTGTCTTCCGTAGGAGAGCCATCGAGAATGCCGACATCGTGAAGATGCGGTCCAACAGGGCAAGCAAGATTGCCAACAAACGCTTGAAGAAGGCCAACCTCTTGATGCTCAAGGGAAGACAGGGCGAGTTCTACGATGAGGTGATGAGAGCCTTGTGGGGATATGTGAGCTACAAGCTCAATATGCCGGCGGAGCAGCTCTCCAGAGAGAACATCCAAGAGAAACTGGCGGCACAGGCTGTTGACGAAGCCACCGTCAGCAAGTTTGTTGAGGCATTGGACGAATGTGAGTTTGAACGTTACGCACCCGGAGATGCGGCAGGAAATATGAACAAGACTTTTGAATCGGCAATGACTGCCATCATGGAAATAGAGAACGCCATCCGTCTCGCCCGCAAGGCGAGGAAAAAGAAGAAGGCGAGGGGAGGCAACTCCTTCGTGTGGCTCCTTGCTGTCTTGCTCGCCTTCTCGTCGTCGGCATCAGCCATCACCAAGCAGAATGCCGATACGGAATACAGGAAGGGCAACTACCAGCAGGCCATCAAGGACTACGAGGAATTGTTGAAGGGTGGAATGTCCGCGGATGTCTATTACAACCTCGGCAATGCCTATTACCGTACAGACAACATCACGCAGGCCGTGCTGGCCTATGAGCGTGCCCACTTGCTCTCCCCGGGAGACGAGGACATCAACTTCAACCTGCAGTTTGCCCGCAGCAAGACCATCGACAAGATAACGCCCATGAGCGAGTTGTTCTTCGTGACATGGTACAAGTCGCTGGTCAATTTCACCAGCGTGGACAACTGGGCGAAGTGCAGCATCATCGCCATCATCATGGCGTTGGTGGCAGTATTGGTCTATCTTTTCGTGCCTCAGATGGCACTCCGCAAGGTAGGGTTCTTCGCAGGCATCTTCTTCTTCCTCCTCTTCCTCCTGAGCAATCTGTTTGCCTACCAGCAAAAGCAGATGCTGTTGAACCGTTCGGGAGCCATCATTGTCTCGCCGACGGTGAATGTAAAGAAGACACCAGCCAAGTCGAGTGCCGACCAGTTCGTAATCCACGAGGGAACACGCGTAGACATTACCGACAAGACCATGAACGCATGGCGTGGCATCCGTTTGGCAGACGGCCGAGAGGGATGGGTGGAGAGCAAACAACTGGAGGAGATATAACCAATGGACATCATGGAATTATCAAGTTTGGGAACCGTCTCGATGCTGTCGGATCTGGGCATCCTTCAGTTCTTCAACGGAAGCAACAATGTCTTCCTCGACCAGTTGGCAATGGTGCTGACTTCGGGGTTCACATGGGTATTCCTCTATGTCGCGCTCTTCTGTGTCGTGGTGCGCAACAATGAGACGATGGGGCAGATAGGCCTTGTCGTGGGCGGTGCGTTCCTCTGCGTGCTGATAGCCACGGGTGTCATCGACGGCATCGTGAAACCCTCCGTGGCAAGATGGCGGCCCAGCAACGACCCCGCCGTCAAATATCTGGTCCATGTGGTCGATGGTATGCGGCTCAAGGATTACAGTTTCTTCTCTGCCCATGCAGCCAACACCATGTCTTTGGCGGTGTTCTTCTCTCTGGTCACCAGGAGCAAGCTCTTGTCATTGGCATTGCCCGTCTGGTCGCTGGTCAATTGCTGGACCCGCCTTTACCTGGGGGTGCATTATCCGAGCGACATCGCCTGCGGCATCCTCTTCGGCATGGTGGTGGGCGGTGGTGTCTACCTCCTTTTCCGTAAGCTGTACAGAAAGATTTCTCCCGACATCCAATATGTTTCATCTCAGTATACCCGTACGGGCTATGACAACTATGACATCGAGGCGGTACTCTGTGTGCTTGTCTTCACACTCGTTTACGCCATCTTGCGTGCCAGTGTCATGACTTATTATATTTAAAACAGAAAATGGATACAAAACACATAAGAATCAGTGACTATAATTACGGTTTGCCCGATGAGCGAATCGCAAAGTTCCCAATAGCGCAGCGTGACCAATCCAAGCTGCTCGTTTATCGGCACGGCGAGGTGAGCGACGACGTGTTCCATCACCTGCCAAGCTATCTGCCCAAGGGTGCCTTGATGATATTCAACAACACGAAGGTCATACAGGCTCGCCTGCATTTCCGCAAGGAGACGGGGGCGCTGATAGAGGTGTTCCTCATGGAACCTGCCGCCCCTACCGATTACGAGCTGATGTTCCAGACATCCGGACACTGCGCCTGGCTGTGCATGATTGGCAACCTGAAGAAATGGAAGGAGGGAAGCCTGAGACGGGACTTCGAGATCAAGGGCCATAAGCTGACCCTTTCTGCCACCATGCGCCGGGGGGAGACTCACGGCGTGGGCGGAACCAACTACTGGGTGGATTTCGACTGGGACAACGAGAATGTCTCCTTTGCGGAAATCCTGGAGGCAGTCGGTGAACTTCCCATACCCCCTTACCTGAACAGGGCGACGGAAGAGAGCGACAAGACCACTTACCAAACCGTCTATTCCAAGATCAAGGGCAGTGTGGCGGCTCCTACGGCAGGTCTCCATTTCACGGAGTCCGTGCTGGCAGACCTTGATGCGCATGGCATCGACCGCGAGGAGGTGACGCTCCATGTGGGTGCCGGCACCTTCAAGCCCGTGAAGAGCCTTGAGATAGAGGGTCACCAGATGCATACCGAGTACATCGTGGTGCATCACCGCAGTCTGGAAAAACTGCTCAGTCACGAGTGCCGGGCGATAGCCGTGGGCACTACCAGCGTGCGTACCGTCGAGAGCCTTTATTATATGGGTGTCCGACTGATAGAGAACCCCAACGCCAACGAAGAAGACCTGCATGTGAACCAATGGGATCCCTATGAGTTGGGCGAGGATGGAAATCTGGTCAAGGGCATCACCCCCATGCAGGCCATCCAGGCCATCGTTGACTATCTTGACCGCAACGGACTGGAGGCTCTGCACAGCAGTACCCAGATCATCATAGCCCCAGGCTACACTTATAAGATCGTGAAGATGCTTGTCACCAATTTCCATCAGCCCCAGAGTACCCTCTTGCTATTGGTGAGTGCCTTTCTGGGCGGTGACTGGAAGAAAGTGTATGACTATGCCCTCTCTCACGATTTCCGCTTCTTGAGCTATGGTGATTCCTCCTTGTTGATACCATGATATGATTCTGCATTCTATCCAGCAAGACATCCTGTCGGAGACGGGAATCCCGGATCAAATGAACAATCCGCTCTGCTATGCTCCGCACCCTCTTTGTCATGCCGTGTGCGGGCAACTGCAGACGTATCTCGCAGACAAGTCTGAATGGCGGGAAGAGATTGACAGAGGGAAAATGTTTGGTGTACTCATTGTAGAAAAAATAAAAGATGGGGAGGAGTCGGACGAAGTTCCAGAGATAGGCTATCTTGCCGCTTACAGCGGACAGATTGGCGGGAGGAGTGACTGGCCGGACTTTGTGCCTGCCGTCTTCGACTATCTCCAGCCCGACGGGTATTTCAAGACCCACGAGTCGGAAATTACCCGCATCAACCAGAGCATACGCAGTCTGCAGGAAGATGAGCAGATGAAAGAGGCACAAGAGGCCGTCACTCGAATCCGCCAGGAACACAAGGAGGTAATAGACGACTTCCAACGCAAGATGAAGGAGGCTAAGGAAAAAAGGGATGCACGGAGAAACGAGGCGAGACAAGACCCTGTGAACAAGGCTCTCTCGGAGGAGGAACGGGAGACGATGACGAGGGAAAGCCAGTTTATGAAGGCGGAACTGCGACGGCTCAAGAAATCGCTCTCCGTGAAGACGGCGTTGGAACAGAGATGCGAGAAATGGCAGGAGGACATCCTCAGGCTGAGACAACTGCGCAAGACTCTCTCGGATGAGCTGCAGAAATGGCTCTTCTCACAGTTCCGTATAATCAATGGAGCAGGGGAGGTCCGGGATTTGTTGGAGATTTTCCGAACGGTTGCACCCAATGCCGTACCGCCGGCAGGAAGCGGTGAATGCTGTGAGCCCAAACTCCTGCAATATGCCTATAGCCATGGCTACAAGCCCCTTCAGATGGCTATGTTCTGGTGGGGAGAGAGCCCCCGGGAGGAAGTGCGGCATCACCTGCATTACTATCCGGCGTGTAATGGCAAGTGCAAGCCGATATTGCACTGGATGTTGCCTTCGGATGTGTTCGTGCCTTCGGGCGCAGTCTTTCATGATGTGGAGGTGCTTTACGAAGACAGGGAATTGGCTGTCGTATATAAGCCGGAGGGGCTGCTGTCTGTCCCCGGCAAGGATGCCGCCGTTCCTTCCGTCTACTCTCTTGTGCGCAGGAAATTCCCGTCTGCCACGGGGCCTCTCGTGGTGCATCGCCTCGATATGTCGACGAGCGGACTGATGGTTGTCGCCAAGACGGAGTTCGCTTATCGAAGACTGCAAGTCCAGTTTGCAAACCACCAGGTAAGGAAAAAATACATTGCCGTCGTCTGTTGCAAGACCAAGGATGCCTGCGACCGCCTTCCTTTGCGTTCCGTCATCTCCCTTCCCTTGATGCCAGACTATCTGGACCGTCCTCGCCAAATCGTGCATCGCGGACTGGGCAAGGAGGCGATTACGAGGTATGAGGTGCTGGAGCGGATTGACGACACCCATCTTCGCCTTGCGCTCTATCCCGAGACGGGGCGCACCCACCAGCTGCGTGTACATTGCGCTCACCGTGAGGGCTTGGACGCTCCCATCCTTGGAGACCCGCTTTATGGCAACGAGAAGGCCGGCCGACTCCATCTCCATGCAGAGGAGATAACCTTTACACATCCTCTGACAGGGAAGGAAATCACGGTTAGCCGGAAGGCCGGTTTCTGATAACTGCACAAGATTGATGCCCCTTGCCGGACAGTTTCCTGCCTTTTCTAAGGCAAAAAACTGCCCCCTCAAGGGGCATAAACGTAAAATCTATAGACAGTGGGAAAAAACACTGTTTAGCCGTTGGAAGTTTATTTCATTTTTCCCTTCACCCCTCACCCCTCGAAACGCCCATAAATACTAAGGTTTTCAGCGGAAAGGTGAAGGGATATTTATGAATTCATGCTGAGGAGGAACTCGTCGTTGTTGCGGGTGCGCTGCATACTGGAGTGGATGGTGTTCATCGCCTCGATGGAGTTCATGTCGGAGATGAACTTGCGCAGAATCCACATACGGTCGAGCGTAGTCTTGTCCTGCAGCAGGTCGTCGCGGCGCGTTGACGAAGCCACGAGGTTGACGGCAGGGAAGATGCGCTTGTTGCTGAGGGCGCGGTCGAGCTGCAGCTCCATGTTGCCGGTACCCTTGAACTCCTCGAAGATAACCTCGTCCATCTTGCTGCCGGTGTCGATGAGGGCAGTGGCGATGATGGTGAGCGAACCGCCACCCTCGATGTTGCGGGCTGCTCCGAAGAAACGCTTGGGCTTCTGCAGGGCGTTGGCGTCGACACCACCGGTGAGAACCTTGCCCGAGGCTGGTGCCACGGTGTTGTAGGCTCGTGCGAGACGGGTGATGGAGTCGAGGAAGATGACCACGTCGTGGCCGCATTCCACCATGCGCTTTGCCTTCTCCAGCACGATGCCGGCAATCTTGACGTGGCGTTCGGCAGGCTCGTCGAAGGTAGAGGCGATGACCTCAGCGTTGACGGTGCGTGCCATGTCTGTCACCTCCTCGGGACGCTCGTCGATGAGGAGCATCATCAGGTATGCCTCGGGGTGGTTGGCGGCGATGGCGTTGGCGATGTCCTTCATGAGGATGGTCTTACCTGTCTTGGGCTGTGCCACGATGAGGGCGCGCTGTCCCTTGCCGATGGGCGAGAAGAGGTCTACGATGCGCGTGCTCAGGTTGGTGGTGGCAGGGTTGCCGCAGAGGGTGAACTTCTCGTCGGGGAAGAGTGGGGTGAGATGCTCGAAGGGCACGCGGTCGCGTACCTCTGCTGGGTCTCTGCCGTTGATCTTGTCGATGCTGGTGAGCGGGAAGTATTTCTCGCCCTCATGGGGTGGGCGCACATGACACTGGATGACGTCGCCGGTCTTCAGTCCGTAACGGCGGATGATGTTGATGGAGACATATACGTCGTCGGGAGAGGAGAGATAGTTGTAGTCGCTGCTGCGGAGGAATCCGTAGCCGTCGGACATCACTTCCAGCACACCGTTAGACGTGATGATGTCGGAGAAATCGTAGGGTATGTTCGGTGTAGCTGCCGCATGGACTGATGCCGCTGGCTGTCCGTTGGGGACGGGAGCTGCATTCATGGGGCGGTCGAAGATGTCGCAGGTGGGGATGGCCGCCTGGTCTTCGATGGGCAGGTCTACGACGGTGATGAAGTCGGTTCCGTCTCCGGGGTCTCCCTCCCAAATGCCTTCGGGGATGGCGGATGCCTGTACGGGTTCCTTGTGTGCTTCGTTAGTGGTTTCGGGGGCTGCCTGGGGTTCGTTGTGTGCGTTCATTTTGGCTTGCAGCTGGGCAATCAGCTCGTCATGCTCCTCCTTTTCTCCGTCCTCGCCGTTGAAGGCTGCCTCGGGGATGAAGTCCTCGGGGGCATTAGACTCCTGGCTGTCGGCGGGCTCGGCGGCGGTGTCAGGCTGCTCCTCTTGTGCGGGCAGCTGTTCCTCCTGTGCGTCCTGTTGCTTGAGGCTGGCAGCCTTGACTGCCGCAATGGCCTCCAGCTCTGCCTTGCTCTTGCGTCCGCGGTGTTTGGGGAAGGCTGCCAAGACAGTTGTCTCGGTCTGCTGCTCTTGCTGTTCTTGCTGTTCTTGCTGTGCGGTCTGTTCGGGCTGTTCTCCTTCGGGCTGCAGTGTCTCCTCGTTGAAGAGTGAAGGCTCCGTGGCGGCAGGACCAGTGGCCTGATTTTTCATCACGTCATAGTTTTCTCCCTCTGTGCCATTCACAGAGTACACTCTATCTTCTTTCTTGGTGATGCGCGTTCTCTTGCGCTTGTTCGCTGTCTCTTGTACTGGTTGTTCGGCCTGTGCGTCAAGGATGGTATAGACAATGGTTTCCTTGTTGTCTCCAGACTTGATCTTGACGCCCATCTCCTTTGCGATGGCCTTGAGTTCAACGACACTCTTAGATACTAATTCGTCTTTGTTGTACATAATTATATATATGTATATATGAAATTTTTTGGTTGAGAGAAGGTGCTTCACGAACGGAAACACCAAGTTCGTATAAAAATTCGAGTGCAAAGATAATTAAAAAATTCGTTTCTGCCAAATTTTTTGCTTATCTTTGCATCAAAATTTTGAATAATGGCTAATCAGATACCCTATTTGGACGTTCAGAACCTCACCAAACGCTTTGGCGCGCAGGTTCTTTTTGAGAATATTTCCTTTTCCATCGCCGAAGGACAGAAGGTGGGACTCGTGGCGCGCAACGGCACGGGCAAGTCTACGCTCATGTCCGTACTCATGGGAAAGGAGGGCTACGAGGGCGGCGACATCATCTACCGCCGTGACCTCAAGGTGGGCTTCCTGGAGCAATCGCCCAAGTTCGACCCCGAGGAGAGCGTGCTCGATGCCTGCTTCAACCACGAGGGCGACCCCGGGAAGGTGCTGAAAGCGAAGCAGATTCTCACGCAGTTGCACATCACCAACCTGGAGCAGCCCATGGGACAGTTGAGCGGCGGACAGCAGAAACGTGTGGCCCTCGCCAACGTGCTCATCACCGAGCCCGATTTCCTGATGCTCGACGAGCCTACCAACCACCTTGACCTGGAGATGATAGAGTGGCTGGAGGCTTTCCTGAACCGCGGCAACAAGACCATCTTCATGGTGACCCATGACCGGTCGTTCCTGGACAAGGTGTGCGACGTCATCCTGGAACTCGACAGCCGCACCGTCTATTCCTACCGCGGCAACTATGCCTACTATCTGGAGAAGAGGCAGGAACGCATGGACAACCTCCGTGCCGAGATACAGCACTCCAAGAACCTCTATCGGCGTGAGCTGGAATGGATGCGCCGCCAGCCGCAGGCCAGGGGACACAAGGCGAAGTACCGCGAGGATGCGTTCTACGAACTGGAGAAGGTGGCGAAGCAGCGCATCGAAGACCGGCAGGTGCGCCTGAAGGCCTCCACCGTATATATAGGCAGCAAGATCTTCGAATGCCAGTATGTGAGCAAGGCTTTTGACGACAGGGGCGGCAAGAAGGTGATTCTCGACAATTTCTACTACAACTTTGCCCGCTTCGAGAAGATGGGCATCGTGGGCAACAACGGCACGGGCAAGTCTACCTTCATCAAGATGCTCCTGGGCGAGGTGGCTCCCGACAGCGGTAAGTTTGACATCGGCGAGACGGTGCGCTTCGGCTACTTCTCGCAGGAGGGTCTGAAGTTCCGCGAGGACCAGAAAGTGATTGATGTCATCACGGACATCGCCGACTACATTGACCTGGGCGGCGGTCGCCACATGACGGCTTCCCAGTTCCTGCAGTTCTTCCTCTTCACCCCCGAGGAGCAGCACAATTATGTGTACAAGCTGAGCGGTGGTGAGAAACGGAAGCTCTACCTCTGTACGGTGCTGATGAAGAACCCCAACTTCCTGGTGCTCGACGAGCCTACCAACGACCTCGATATCCAGACCCTCCAGGTGTTGGAGGAGTATCTCCAGGACTTCCCCGGTTGCGTAATCGTGGTGAGCCACGACCGCTATTTCATGGACAAGGTGGTGGACCATCTCCTGGTATTCAAGGGCGAGGGAGTGGTGAAGGACTTCCCCGGCAACTACACCCAGTACCGTGAGTGGAGCCGTCTGCAGCCCAAGGAGTTGGCGGAGGCAAAGAAGGTTGCGCCGACTGCCAATGACGCAGCCGACAGCTCGACGGGTACGAGCAAGCGTGATGCCCAGCACGAGAACCGCCGCAAGATGAGCTACAAGGAAAAACGGGAGTTCGAACAGTTGACCTCCGACATCGAGGCTCTGGAGAAGGAGCAGAAGCTCTTGGAGGAGGCTCTCTGTAGCGGAACGCTCTCGGTAGAAGAACTGACGGAGAAAAGCAAGCGTCTGCCCGAAATCAAGGACGAACTTGACGAGAAGGGGATGCGATGGCTCGAACTCTCGGAAATGGGCTGATTTAAAGGTAAAAAAGTAAAAAGGTAAAAGGGTAAAAAAGTAAAACAACGATAAGAAATGGAAATCAAGAAATCCGAATTTACAATATCCGCCCCCAGGGTGAGTATGTGTCCCAAGGACAACAAGAACGAGTATGCCTTCATCGGCAGGAGCAACGTGGGCAAGTCGAGTCTGATTAATATGCTCTGCAACCACAAGGGACTGGCAAAGACTTCAGCCACTCCGGGTAAGACGTTGCTCATCAACCATTTCATCATCAATAACGAATGGTATCTGGTCGACCTCCCGGGCTATGGCTTCGCCAAGCGTTCCAAGACAGTACAGAAACAGTTGGAGCAGATGATCAGCAGTTACATCCTGCAGCGTCCACAGCTCGCCAACGTGTTCGTGCTGATAGACGTGCGCCACGACCAGCAGAAGATAGACCGCGAGTTTGTGGACTGGCTGGGCGAGAGCGGCGTTCCCTTCTGCATCGTCTTCACCAAGGCCGACAAGCTGGGGGCTGTCAAGGCGCGCATGAACGCCGAGAAATGGATGCACGCCCTCGAGGACCGCTGGGAGGCACTGCCGCCTTACTTCATCACCAGCAGCGAGAAGAAGACAGGACGCGACGAGGTGCTCGACTACATCGAGCAAATCAACAAGTCGCTGGAGCAGGAGTAGAACCATGTAGGAAAAGAATAATTGCCAACTATGAAACAGATAAATTGGGGATTTATCGGCTGCGGTGAAGTGACCGAGAAGAAGTCGGGCCCTGCCTTCAACGAGGTGGATGGCTCGCAAGTGGTGGCGGTGATGAGCCGCAGCGAGGAGAAGGCGCGCCGATACGCCGAGCGCCACAGGGTGCGCAGATGGTACACCGACCCGCAGGAGTTGATCGACGACCCCGATGTCAATGCCGTATACATTGCCACGCCTCCCTCGTCGCACGCCACCTTCGCCATCATGGCAATGCGGGCCGGCAAGCCCGTGTACATCGAGAAACCACTGGCGGCGAGCTACAATGACTGCATCCGCATCAACCGCATCAGCGAGCAGACCGGCGTGCCCTGCTTCGTGGCATACTACCGGCGCTATCTGCCTTACTTCCAGAAGGTGAAGGACATCATCAGGAGCGGTGGCATCGGCAATGTCGTGAATGTGCAGATTAGGTTTTCCGTACCTCCACGCGACCTCGACTACAGCTCCGGCAAGGAGATGCCGTGGCGCTTGCAGCCCGACATCGCAGGCGGCGGATATTTCTACGACCTGGCTCCCCACCAGATAGACCTCCTGCAAGACATCTTCGGAGTCATCACCCGAGCCCACGGCTATCCAGCCAACCGCGCCAACATCTACAAGGCGGAGGACACGGTGTCGGCATGCTTCTTCTTCGAGAGCGGCATCCCCGGCAGTGGCAGTTGGTGTTTCGTGGGGCATGAGAGTGCCAAGGAAGACCGCATCGAGGTAATCGGAGACAAGGGGTCGCTGTCTTTCTCCGTGTTCAACTACGACCCGATACAACTCCTCACCAGCGAGGGTGCCACCAGCATCGTAGTACCCAATCCTCCCTATGTGCAGTTGCCCATCATCAAGAATGTGATAGAAGACTTGCAGGGGATAGGCACCTGTGAGTGTACCAGTATCTCCGCCACCCCCACCAACTGGGTGCTTGACAGGGTGCTGTGGAAAAATTAAGATTTCCTTCCCTTGTGAAAAGAAAATGACAGTCAAGTGAAATTACGCGTTTTGTACATACTCGTCATCTGGCTCTCCCTTGCGGCTCATCCTGTGGCTGCGGAGGAGAGTGGGGAGGTGGTGCCTGTCGGGCAGCAGCAAGATAGGGAGGCGGCGAAGGACTCCTCCCTGCTGAAGACATGGTTCAACTCTTCCATGTTCAAGGGCAATACCACCGACAGTGTGGTGAGGGCGAGGCACAAGAAGACGTTCTTTCACCAGGTGGGGCGCATCTTCACCAAGTTCTTCCGCGAGTTCAACAATACCGACTCCACCTACATCGAGCCTCAGCACTACAACTACGCCGTCATGTTGCAGCAAACCACCACTTACGAGAAATACTCCCTTTCCGACAAGGCGGGGCAGAAGGTGACGCTCGCCCCTGATATGTCGTTCCGGCTGGGACCTTATGCAGGATGGCGATGGATGTTTCTGGGCTATACCTTCGACCTCAGTCATGTCAGTTTCAGTTCCGGGCACACCAACAGGAGGGAGTTCGACTTGAGCCTCTACAGCAGTATGCTCGGCGTGGACATATTCTGGCGACAGACGGGTAACGACTACAAGATAGAGAGTCTTGACTTAGGCAATGGCGCCAATACGTCCGCCATTAGGAATACGCCCTTCGCAGGACTGAGTTCGAGTATCCGTGGCTTCAATCTTTACTATATATTTAATCACAGAAAGTTCTCATATCCAGCGGCATATTCGCAGAGTACGGTACAACGGAAGAGCGCAGGATCTGTACTGGCGGGCATCGGATATACCCGCCATCGGCTCGACATCGACCTGGGTGAGTTGGAACAGGTAGTGATAGACAAACTGAGACCCACGTTGGGTGATGTCGCCTACATCGACACCACGCTCTACAGCAAGGTGAACTATACCGATGTGTCGTTCAGCGGAGGCTATGCCTACAACTGGGTGTTCGCCAAGAATTTCCTCTTCAACGCCTCCCTGTCTGTAGGCTTGGCGTACAACGCCTCGTCTTCTGACGTGTCGCACAAGACGAACCTCATCAAGGATTTTAGTTTCAAGAACTTCAATCTCGATGGTATAGGACGCTTCGCCTTGGTGTGGAACAACACCCGATGGTATGCTGGCATGAGTGCCATCATTCATTCCTATAATTACAAGCGGGAGCAGTTCTCCACCAACAACTCCTTCGGGTCGGTGAACATCTATGTGGGTGTCAACTTCGGCAAGAAATAAAGTTGGAAGTCTGAAATAAGAACTTAGTAAATCAAAAACAAGGTCATGAAAAGGAAAATATTTGTATGGATGGCAGCCTTGACCTGTATGATGTTGCCACTGACGGCTGTGGCAGGAAACGGACAGGGTATGGTGACTTGCCAGTCTGGGGACAGTGTCAGGATAGTATCCCTGCTCAGGGAGGCAGCCGCTCTGAAGAACAAGCCGGAAAGCTGGACGCTCTGGTTTGGCAAGAAATTCGCAGGAGTGCCTTACGTCGGCGGAACACTCGACAGGGCGATGACGGAAAAGTTGCTGGTGAACACCCGGGAGCTGGACTGCACTACCTTCGTGGAGACAGTGACGGCACTTGCGATGTGCGCCAACGATAACGCCGTCTCTTTCTCGGCATTCTGCGACTGTCTCAGACGGGTGCGCTATATGGAAGGCAAGGTGGCTTACGTCAAACGCAAGCATTATTTCATCGTTTGGATGGATGCCAACGAGCGTGAGGGCATCGTGAAGAACGTGGAGGCAAACCCTCCGTTCACGGAGAAGACCACCGTCAACGTCAACTGGATGACCACCCATCAGTCGAGCTACAAGATGCTGAAGGCGCATCCCGAGTGGGTGGCGGGCATCCGTTCGATGGAGAAGAGCATTAGCGGCAAGGTGCTTGGCTATATTCCCAAGGGCAGCATCTCCGACAATGCCTTGTTCCGCAATACCATCCATGACGGTGACATCATCGCCATCATGACCAACAAGAAAGGACTGGACACCACGCACATCGGCATCGCCTCCTGGCATGAGGACGGACTCCACCTGCTCAATGCCAGCAGCATCCACAAGAAGGTGATAGACGAACCGATGCTCCTGCGTACCTATATGGCGAAGCATCCCGTACAGATAGGAATCAGAGTATGTAGGGTGAGGGGAAAATAACCTCCTGAAAGAACATAAAAAACGCTGCCCGACGATAACTTGGCCGTTACGTCAGGGCAGCGTTTTTTTTGTTTCTTCTTTATGTATTTATTTCTTCTTGGCAGCAGTGGTGTCCTCGGCCTTCGCCTTACCCTTGTAGGCCTTGTTCAGACCGGCTACCACCTCCTTGGTGATGTCGTATGCCTTGTCTGCATAGAGCAGGTTGTCGCCGCTCTTGGAAAGGATGATGCTGTACTTGCGGTCCTTGTTGTAGGCGGTGAGGAAATGTGCGATGCTGTCGTGCAGTGCCTTGTTGTACTTCTCCTGCTCGGCAGCGAACTCGTTGCTCAGTCTCTGCTGCAATCCCTGCAGGTCGTTGTTCTGCTTCTGTAGTCCAGCCTGGATGGCCTCCGCTTGCTCGCGGGTATAGGCGTTCTGCTGGATCTTCTGCTGGAAATTGGCGGCAGCGGCCTGCAGTGCCTGTCCCTTCTGGGCGATGGTGGCCTGGATGTTCTGGCTCTTCTTCTCCAGAATACCGGCGAACTCCTTGGCGAAGGTATACTGGGTCATGATGGAGTCTACCTCCACATAAGCTATCTTCAGCTCGGCAGGAGCCTTACTCTCGGACTTTGCCTCAACCTGTGGCTGGGACTTGTTGCATGATGCCAATGACAAAGCCGCAACTGCTGCAATGGCCATTGAACCCAAAATGTTCTTTCTCATTGTCTCTTTATTTTAATTTTATGATTGATCAAGCGGATTCTTCGTTCTTCACTTAATAAGCTCTTCCGGCTTTCCTTGCCTCGCGGTCTTGGTCGATGACACAGTGGATGCCCTGCTTGCGCAGACCGGGATTGTCGTGCACATGCTGGGAAGAGAACTTGCCGTTCTTCTTGAATATCAACTTTACGCTCAATAATGCCATACAGATAGCAATTATTAACACGCTTAACAACATAATCTTTATCATTTTTTCGTATCTTTGCAGTGCCTTAATGCACTTGCACGGTGCAAAGGTACAATTTTTCGTGTAAAGTTCAAAATAAAATAACAGAAATAAATGAATAAAAATGAATTGAAACCCACCCGTGTCTTTGAGCAGTTTGCCAAAATCAACCAAATTCCCCGTCCTTCCAAGCACGAGGAGCAGATGATAGAATATCTGAGAGAGTTCGGAGAGAGTCGGCAGTTGGAGACCGTCGTCGACGAGACTGGCAACGTGCTTATCCGCAAGTCTGCCACCCCTGGTTATGAGGACAGGGAGACGCTCGTCCTGCAGAGCCACATGGACATGGTGTGCGACAAGCTCGTGGACGTGGACTTCGACTTCCACAAGGATGCCATCCAGACTTATGTGGACGGTGAGTGGTTGAAGGCGAAGGGCACGACCCTTGGTGCAGACGATGGTATTGGTTGCGCCATAGAACTGGCAATCTTGGATAGCGATGACATTGAGCACGGTCCCTTGGAGTGTGTTTTCACCCGTGACGAGGAGACTGGTCTCACCGGTGCCCACGGCATGAAGGCTGGATTCATGACTGGCAACATGCTCATCAACCTTGACTCGGAAGACGAAGGTCAGATTTTCGTGTCATGTGCCGGAGGTCAGACGACCCGCGCAGCCTTTGAGTTCAAGCGTGAGGAGGCACCGGCAGGCTTCTTCTTCCTGAAACTCTCCCTGAAGGGACTGAACGGCGGACACTCTGGTGACGACATCAACAAGAAGCGCGCCAACGCCATCAAGATACTCGTGAGATTCCTCTATCTGGAGATGGATCGACTCGATGGTGAGTTGCTGCTTGCCTGCTTCGACAGCGGTAAGATGCACAATGCCATCCCCCGTGACGGACAGGTGGTATTCGCTGTGAGAAATGACAAGAAGGAGCAGGTGCGTGCCGACTGGAATGTTTTTGCCACGGAAGTGGAGGAGGAGTTCCATGTGACGGAGCAGACGATGCAGTTCAATATGGAAAGCTGCGACTCCCAGCCTGTCATCGAGAAGAATGTGGCAAGGAATTTCATCCTCGCCTTGCAGGCAGTGGACAACGGACCGCTTACCAACTGCCAGGATGAGGCTCTGGAATGGATGGTGGAGACATCGAGCAACGTGGCAAGTGTCATCACCCGCGAGGATGGTATCGACATCGTGGCCTCACAGCGCAGCAATGTGATGAGCAACCTCGACAACATGACCAACACCGTGAAGGCTGTATTCCAGCTTGCCGGTGCCAAGCTGACCGTGGGTGACAAGTATCCCGCTTGGAAGATGCGCGCTGGCAGCAAGCTCACGGAACTGACGGTGGAGAGCTACAAAAAACTCTTCGGCAAGGAACCGCTGATATTGGGCATCCACGCCGGTCTGGAGTGTGGTCTCTTCTCCGAGCGTTACCCCAACCTCGACATGGTGAGCTTCGGACCCACCCTGCGCAATGTCCACACACCCGAGGAGAGCCTGCTCATCCCCACCGTGCAGATGGTGTGGGACCATATCCTCGACATCCTCAAGAATATCCCACAAAAATAAAGACAGAGCATGAAAAGAAAAGCAACAACCCTTTTGCTCTCAGCCATTGCGCTGCTCCTCGCCTCGTGCGGAGAGCAGCACAAGGCACAGGGGCTGGTCAAGGACTTTCTGGACCAGAACCTGACGGAGAACGACTGCGATTACGAGTGGTTCAGCCCAATTTCCAAAACGGCGATGATAGATGCCGACGGGGTGAGCAGGATGCGCCGGGAGGTGGAGACACTGCCCGTTGTCAGGAAGGGCATCAAGTACAGAGAAGGTACTCATCCCGACACCTTATTATATATAAGAGCCACTTACAAGCTCACCGACAAGAGTGGAAAACAGCAGAAATACACCCAGACGTTCTATATGGACAAGGAACTGAGTCGTATTGTGGCCTTCAAGGAAAACTAATCCGTTTTCCTTAGGAGGCCCACATCCGCCTCACATAGTCCCGCACCTGTCGCCGTGCTGTCCCCAAGTTCTTTTCCACATACTTGTATTTCTCGTCAAGTCGCAGGGAAATCTCCTTCACTTGAAGTCCTTCATAGATGTTCAACCGATAAATCTTAGTCTGCTTCTCGCCCAGTTGGGCGATGCCACGTTCCAGGATTCCGTGAATCTCCTGGGCGGAATAGACCAACTCCACGTCATTGGCGGCTTTTTGCTGCCAGTCTGTCTTGCTGACCACATGCTCGTATTCTTCCACCTTCTTGCGATGTCTCCAGCGGTCGAAGACGAGGTTTCTCGCCACCGTATATACCAGACACGGCAGGGTGACGGGTGTTATCATCCTGTCGGTGCGCAAGAGTCGGAGGAAGGCATCCTGCACGATGTCCTCAGCCTCCCCCGGCGACGGTAGGCGGGAGGCGACGAAAGCCAACAGTTCCTCGTAGTGGGCGATGTAGTAGTCGGCGATGATGCTACTTTGTTTAGATTCGACCTGTTCCATGAACGGTTATTGTTTAGTTTTTTTGTTTATCGGTATTGCAAAATTAGTAAAATTCCGTGATACTGCCAAAGAAAATCCGCTTAATTTGATTTTTTGGCACGCATTTTGCGAAGGCTTCGGCAAACGAATCAAAAAACTAAAAAATTAGTAACATGGCACAAAAAGGAAATATTGGAGTTACGACAGAGAACATCTTTCCTGTCATCAAGAAATTCTTGTATTCAGATCATGAGATCTTCTTGCGTGAGATGGTGTCCAACGCTGTGGATGCCACACAGAAACTGAAGACCCTCTCCGCACAGGGCGACTTCAAGGGCGAGGTGGGCGACACCACCGTGCGCGTCACCCTCGACGAGAAGGCTGGCACGCTGACCATCAGCGACCACGGTATCGGTATGACGGAGGAGGAGATCGACAAGTACATCAACCAGATTGCATTCTCCGGTGTCACCGATTTCCTCGACAAGTACAAGGAGAACGCCAACGCCATCATCGGCCACTTCGGACTGGGCTTCTACTCTTCCTTCATGGTATCAAGCAAGGTGGAAATCATCACCAAGAGCTACCAGGAGGGTGCCAAGGCTGTGAAATGGAGTTGCGACGGTTCACCTGCCTTTGAGATTGAGGATGCAGACAAGGCGGAACGCGGTTCCGACATCGTGCTGCATATCGCCGACGACTGCAAGGAGTTCCTGCAGAAGAGCAAGATAGAGGAACTGCTCAACAAGTACTGCAAGTTCATGGCTGTGCCCGTGGCTTTCGGCAAGAAGACGGAATGGAAGGACGGCAAGAACGTGGAGACCGACGAGGACAACGTCATCAACGGCGTGGAGCCTCTCTGGACCAAGACCCCCAGTACGCTGAAGGACGAGGACTACAAGAGCTTCTACCGCACCCTTTACCCCATGCAGGACGAACCTTTGTTCTGGATTCACCTGAACGTGGACTTCCCGTTCAACCTGACCGGTATCCTCTACTTCCCGCGCATCAAGAACAACATCGACATGCAGCGCAACAAGATACAGCTCTACTGCAACCAGGTGTTCGTGACCGACCAGGTGGAGGGCATCGTGCCTGAGTTCCTGACGCTGCTCCATGGTGTCATCGACTCTCCCGACATCCCGTTGAACGTGAGCCGTAGCTACTTGCAGAGCGACAGCAATGTGAAGAAAATCTCCACTTACATCACCAAGAAGGTGGCAGACCGTCTGAACTCCATCTTCAAGGAGAACCGCAAGGACTATGAGGAGAAATGGGACGACCTGAAAATCTTCATCAACTACGGAATGCTCTCGCAGGAAGACTTCTACGACCGCGCCAAGGACTTCGCACTGTTCAAGGATGTGGAGGACAAATACTTCACCTTCGAGGAATACAAGACGCTCATCAAGGATAACCAGACTGACAAGGACGGCAACCTCGTCTACCTCTACGCCAACAATAAGGAGGAGCAATACTCTTACATCGAGGCTGCCAAGCAGAAGGGGTACTCAGTGTTGCTGATGGACGGTCAGTTGGACACTCCGATGGTCAATATGCTGGAGCAGAAACTGGAGAAGGCACGCTTCACCCGTGTGGATGCCGACATCGTTGACAGACTCATCGCCAAGGAGGATGCCAAAAAGACAGAGCTGTCGCAGGAGGCTTCTGACAATCTGTCAGAGGTGTTCCGCTCACAGATGCCGAAGCTCGACAAGGTGGAGTTCATGGTAGAGGTGCAGGCACTTGGAGAGGGCAACCAGCCTGTGCTGATTACCCAGAACGAGTATATGCGCCGCATGAAGCAGATGAGTCAGTTCCAGCCTGGCATGAACTTCTATGGTCAGATGCCCGACAGCTACTCCATCGTCCTGAACACCGACCATCCTTTGGTGAAGAAGGTTCTCGCCGACACAGAGGCAGGAACAGCCGAGGCTCTGAAGCCCATCCTGTCAGAAATCAAGGGACAGGAGGCACGTCTTGCCGTCCTTCACCAGACCCAGGACAAGAAGAAGCCTGAGGAAATCACCCAGGAAGAGAAGGATGACTTGCAGAATACCCAGAAGACCATCAGCGACGAGAAGAACAAGCGGAATGCTGTCATCGCCGACTATGCCAAGGACAACAGCGTGGTTCACCAGCTCATCGACCTTGCCCTGCTCCAGAATGGTATGTTGAAGGGCGCAGCCCTCGATGCCTTCCTCAAGCGTAGCGTAGACTTGATCAAGTAAGATTTTCAATAGGTATCTCTATATAAACACAAAAAAGGCAACTTGCAAAAGAAACGCAAGTTGCCTTTTTTGTGTGTGCCGTCCCAAGGGGCATGGGCGACAAGAGAGGAATCTCTAAAGTTTTGTCATGTGATACCCCAGTGCCTTCAGTTCGATGGCCGCTCCCATGAGGTACATCTGGTGGATGGCTGCCACGAACCCCCGGAACGCTTTCTCCGTGCCCGGCTCAAGGCCTTGGTGGCAAAGGAGGCTGTAGGTGCGCGAGGCACATTCGGCGACGACCGCCGATAGTGCCTTGTGGGAAGCCTCGTCGAGGAGCAGCACTTTCTCGCAGATGTAGTCGTCCATGTGGTCGAAGTCGATGCTGTTGCGCAGGTGCGCATAGAGGTCTTCCACTTTGCTGTACAGTTCCCAGTCCTCGTCCCAGTATTTCGCCACCGCCATACCGACGAACATGATCCAGCCGAGGGAGACGGTGGGGTAGTGCTGGAACTCACGGAGTCCGTCGGGCAGATAACTCTCGCCAATCTTGGGCCATAGCTCCTCGATGTCCGGTGCCTCGGGCAGATGGGCATCCACACGGTCTTTGGAGGTCAGGTACTGGTGCAGGTCGTTCTTGAAAATCTCTTCTATGTCTTTTACTATCATTTTCTTCTTTTCTTTTTTGTCGTTGCTTGATTATTTGAGGAATACGAAGTACACGGCAGCTATCAGGCAGCAGAAAGCCGCGAGGTGGTTCCAGTGGAGTGCCTGACCTTGGAAAAGGATGTTGGCGATGACGGTGAAGATCACCAGCGACACGCATTCCTGAATCACCTTCAACTGTACCAGCGTGAACGGACCGCCATTGTCGACGAAGCCGATGCGGTTGGCTGGCACCTGACAGCAATACTCGAAGAAAGCAATCGCCCAGCTGAACGCTATCACACCAATGAGGGGCCAGTTGTTGCTGACCCCCGATTGTTGTAACTTCAAGTGACCATACCATGCGAAGGTCATGAAGATGTTGCTGAGTACCAATAAAAGTATCGTATAAATACCGCTCATTGTCTTTCTTCTTTGCTTTACTGGGCGAGTTGTTGTGCCATGTTGGCGGCGGCGCGCCTGCCATCACCCATGGCAAGAATCACGGTGGCACCGCCACGCACGATGTCGCCTCCTGCATAAATGGAGGGCTGTGAACTCTGCATCTGCTCATTCACGACGATGGTGTTCTTGCGTCCTAGCTCCAGTCCCTCGATGCTCTTGGGGACGAGCGGGTTGGGACTCACGCCCACTGCCACGATTACCTGGTCGCACTCCAAGGTTACGGTCTCGCCCGTAGCCTCGGGGCGGCGGCGGCCGCTGGCATCAGGTTCGCCCAACTTCATCACGTCGAGCACCACGGCTTTCACGGCACCCTTCTCGTCAGCCTCGTACTCACGGGGATTGTGGAGGGTCATGAAGTTGATGCCTTCTTCCTTGGCATGCTTCACCTCTTCCAGACGGGCGGGCATCTCTGCCTCTGAGCGGCGGTAGACGAGCGTCACGTCGGCACCGAGCCGCTTGGCGGTACGGCAACTGTCCATTGCCGTGTTTCCACCGCCCACTACGACTACCTTTTTGCTGTGGTTGATGGGCGTGTCGGTGTGTGGGTTGGCAGCGTCCATGAGGTTCACGCGGGTAAGGTATTCGTTGGACGACATGATGTTGAGCGCATTCTCGCCGGGGATGTCCATGAAGTTGGGAAGTCCGGCTCCCGATCCTACGAAGATGCCCTTGAAGCCCTGGACCTCCAAGTCGCTTACGCTGATGGTCTTGCCCACGATGCAGTCGGCCACGAAGTGTACGCCCATCTTGCGCAGGTTCTCTATCTCCACGTCCACAATGCGGTTGGGCAAACGGAACTCAGGGATGCCGTATTTCAGCACGCCTCCGATTTCATGCAGTGCCTCGAACACGGTCACGTCGAATCCCTTCTTCGCCATATCTCCGGCGAAGCTCAGACCTGACGGACCGGAGCCTACCACTGCCACCTTGATGCCGTTGGCCGGTTCCAGCTCGGGGATGGAGATGTTGCCGCTCTGCCGCTCGTAGTCAGCGGCGAAACGCTCCAGGTAGCCGATGGCCACGGCTGGCTCGTTCATCTTCAGGTGGATGCACTTGCTTTCGCACTGCTTCTCCTGGGGACAAACGCGGCCGCAGACGGCGGGCAGGGCAGAGGTGTTCTTCAGCACCTTGGCGGCGGCGAGGAACTGGCCTCGCTCGATGTTCTTGATGAACGACGGGATATTGATGCTCACGGGGCAGCCCTCCATACAGGTGGGCTTAGGACAGTCGAGACAACGTTTCGCCTCGGTGAGAGCCATCTCCTTGGTCAGGCCGATGTTCACCTCCTCGGTGCGTGTAGTGGCACGGTAGGCTGGGGCCAACTCGGGCATCTTCACACGCTCGATGGCGGTGCGTTCCTTTGCTTTCATCGAAGCTCTCAACTCCTTGCGCCATGCTGCGTTACGGTCTGTCAATTCGATAATGGATTCAGCCGTAGGCTCCACGTCCATCGTCACGTCGGTGGTCTCCTTGGAGGCGGCAGCCTCGATGCTTGCCAGGTGTTCCTCGTAGTGTTCCATCTCCTCTCGTTCCACCTCCTTGAAGGTGCCCATACGCTTGAACATCTCGTCCCAGTCCACCAACGCTCCGTCGAACTCAGGACCGTCGATGCACACGAACTTGGTTTTGCCGCCGATGGTGAGGCGACAGGCACCGCACATACCCGTGCCGTCCACCATGATGGTGTTCAGCGACACGTCGGTGGGGAGATTGTACTTCTGTGTCAGCAGGCAGCAGAACTTCATCATGATGGGAGGGCCGATGGCGAATACCTTGTCGATGTGCTCCTGGTTGATGAACTTCTCGATGCCCACGGTCACCACTCCTTTCTCGCCATAGCTGCCGTCATCGGTCATGACGATGACCTCGTCGCTCGACTCCCTCACTTCCTCTTCCATGATGACAAGATCCTTGTTTCTTCCGGCGATGACGGAGAGCACACGGTTGCCGGCCGCCTTCAGAGCCCTGACGATGGGCAGCATGGGAGCCACGCCTACACCGCCTCCAGCGCAGATGACGGTGCCGTAGTTCTCGATGTGGGTGGGATTGCCCAACGGACCCACCACGTCGGCTATCTCGTCGCCCTCCTCCAGATTGCAGAGCTTGGTGGAGGAGAGGCCCACCTTCTGCACCACCAGTGTGACGGTGCCTTTCTCCACGTCGGCATCGGCGATGGTGAGCGGCATGCGTTCGCCGTTCTTGTCGACACGGACGATGACGAAGTTGCCTGCCTTGCGACTCTTGGCGATCAACGGTGCTTCTACGTCGAAGCGGTACACTTTCTCGGAATACTGTATTTTTCTGACGATCTTGTTCATAGTTGCGGTTTTAATGTTTTTGTATAAGAAAGGAAGAATGGGATAAGGCTTTTCTCCCTTATCCCATTCATGTCTTTTCGTTTTGTTTTGTTAGTCGAAGTTCTTGTCGTCGAGCATCTCGAAGCCACAGTAGGGCACCAGAACCTTGGGCACGCGGATGCCCTCGGGGGTCTGGTTGTTCTCCAGGATGGAGGCAACGATGCGCGGCAAGGCGAGGGCTGAGCCGTTCAGCGTATGGCACAACTCAATCTTCCTGTCCTCGGTGTGACGGAAACGGCAGTGCAGACGGTTGGCCTGGTAGCTCTCGAAGTTGGAGACGGAGGAAACCTCCAGCCAGCGGCCCTGTGCTGCACTCCATGTCTCGAAGTCGTAGCAGATGGAGGAGGTGAAGCTCATGTCACCGCCGCAGAGACGCAGGATGTGATAGGGCAACTCCAGTTTCTTCAGCAAGCCCTCCACATGGTCGAGCATCTCGTTCAAGGATTCATAGGAATGTTCGGGCTTGTCGATGCGTACAATCTCCACCTTGTCGAACTGGTGCAGACGGTTCAGGCCGCGCACGTCCTTGCCGTAGCTGCCGGCCTCGCGGCGGAAGCAGGCTGAGTAGGCGCAACGCTTGATGGGCAGGTCTTTCTCGTCGAGAATCACGTCACGGAAGATGTTGGTCACGGGAACCTCGGCAGTAGGGATGAGGTAGAGGTTGTCGAGGTTGGCATGGTACATCTGTCCCTCCTTGTCGGGCAACTGACCTGTGCCTCGTCCTGAGTCCTCGTTGACAACGTAGGGAGGCTGAATCTCCAGATAGCCGCTTTTGCGTGCCTCGTCGAGGAAGAAAGCCTCCAGTGCGCGCTGGAAGCGTGCCATCTTGCCGATGTATACGGGGAAGCCGGCACCCGTGATCTTCACGCCGAGGTCGAAGTCCACGAGGTTGTATTTCTTCAAGAGATCCCAGTGGCAGAGGGCATCGGGACCCAGCTCAGGCTTCACGCCGCCTTCCTTTACCACCACGTTGTCGGCGGCGTCCTTGCCCTCGGGCACCTGGTCGCAAGGGATGTTGGGTATTTCGAGCAACACGTTGGTCATATCCTCCTGGGCCTTCTCCATGATCTCCTCCAGTGCCTTGCCGTCTGCCTTGAGGGCAGCGACCTGTGCCTTGGCGGCCTCGGCCTCCTCTTTCTTGCCTTCCTTCATCAAGCCGCCAATCTGCTTGGCGAACTGGTTGGCCTGCTGTTTGTTGTTGTCCAGCTTCTGCTGTGCTTCACGACGGATCTTGTCGTATTCCAATACTTTCTCCACGGCCTCGCGAGCATTGGGAAAATGCTTCTTCTCAAGACCTTTGACTACACGTTCAGTCTCTTCGCTGATAAGTTTAAGTGTAAGCATAAGATAACTTTTATATTTAGAATTTCAATTTCAAGGCAAAAGTACAAAAAATATTTCTATGTCGCAAAGATTTTATGGAAAAATGTCAGTTCTTTGGGAGAATTAAACATAGAATCGCAGAAATCGCCATACGAAGGAAGCCTGCTCTCGGTGGAGAACAGGCTTCGTATGTTTGTTTGGAATAGTTTTGTTTTAAATATTAAGCTTCAGCTTTCTTGGTCTTTGCGGCGTATACCTCAGGAGCCAAGACGGAGACTGTGCTCTTGTCCTTGCGGCCCTTGTGGAAGTAAACGATACCGTCTGCCAAGGCGTACAAGGTGTCATCCTTGCCCTGAGCTACGTTCTCACCGGGGAAGTGCTTGTTGCCACGCTGGCGAACGATGATGTTACCTGCGATGATGCTCTGACCACCCCAGATCTTGACGCCTAATCTTTGTGAAGCTGATTCACGGCCGTTCTTAGAACTACCAACACCTTTTTTATGTGCCATTTCTAATTCCTCCTAAATTTAAGCGATTACAGACTTGATTGATACCTCAGTGAACTGTGCGCGGTGACCGTTCTTCTTGCGATAGTCCTTGCGGCGCTTCATCTTGAAGACGATGACCTTGTCACCCTTTACGAGTGGGTTCACGATTTCTACTACTACTTTTGCACCTTCTACAGCGGGTGCACCGACAGTGATTGCGCCGTCTTTATCAACGAGCAACACCTTGTCGAACTCAACAGTCTTGCCGGCCTCTACATCCTTGATGTGGTGTACGAAGAGCTTCTTGCCCTCCTCTGCCTTGAACTGCTGACCGTTAATTTCTACGATTGCGTACATTAATTAATTATTATAAACGGGTTTTTCCGCGAGGCGTCCGGCGTTGTGCCAGCACTTGTTCGAGCCCCAACGAACTAAACTTTTTCTGTAATTTTTGCCTAATAAGGCTTTTCGGGGTGCAAAATTACAAATTATTTGTGAAACAGCACACCTTGCGTTGCCTTATTTTTGTCATTTTAAATAGATTTAACTATCTGTGTACCCTTCGCTCGCCTCATTTGAACGTCAGCTCGTCCTTGTTGGGGCATTTGCCGATGTTGATGGTGGCACCTTTCTCTATCTTGCCGCTGATGAGCAGCTCGCAGACTCCGTCCTCGACGTAGGTCTGTATGGCTCGCTTCAGCGGGCGGGCACCGTACTGTATGTCGTAGCCCTTGGTGGCGACGAACTCCTTTGCCTTGTCGGAAATCTGGATGCCGTAGCCCAGCTCGTTCACCCTCTTGAAGAGTCCTCTCAGTTCCAGGTCGATAATCTTCTTGATGGCCTCCAGGTCGAGCTGGTCGAAGGTGATGATCTCGTCCAGACGGTTGAGGAACTCGGGGGCGAACTGCTTGCTCAGGCTCTTCTGGATGATGCTGCGCGCATACTCCTTGTCCTTGTCGCTCATGAAGTTCTTGCCGAGTCCGCCGGCGTTGAAGCCCACTCCCTGGCTGAACTCCTTCAGCTGGCGGGTTCCGGCGTTGGAGGTCATGATGATGACGGTGTTGCGGAAGTCGATGAAGCGTCCGTTGCCGTCGGTCAGCCTTCCCTCGTCGAGCACCTGCAGCAGGAGGTTGAATATCTTGCCGTTGGCCTTCTCTATCTCGTCGAGCAGCACAATGGAGTAGGGCTTGCGGCGCACCTTCTCCGTCAGTTGTCCGCCCTCCTGGTAGCCCACGTATCCCGGGGGCGCACCCACGAGCCGCGAGGTGTTGAAGCTCTCGGAGTACTCGCTCATGTCGACGCGTATCAGGGCATCGGCGGTGCCGAACATCTCCTCCGCCAGTCTCTTGGCGAGGTAGGTCTTGCCCACGCCCGTGGGGCCTAAGAACATGAAGGCTCCGATGGGGTGGTTGGGGGATTTCAGTCCCATGCGGCTGCGCTGGATGGCCTTCACGATCTTGTCGATGGCGTTGTCCTGTGCGATGACGCTGCCTTTCAGCACCTGTGCCATGTTCCTCAGCCGCTCGCCCTCAGCCTGTGCCATGCGCTGTGCGGGGATGCCTGTCATGGCACTTACCACCTCGGCGACGTTGTCTGCGCCCACGGGCACCCGTCTCTTGTTGTCGGAGTTCTCCCAGTCCTCGCGCATCCTCTCCAGGTCGTCCTCCATCTGCATCTGCAGGTCGCGGTAGCTTGCCGCCAGTTCGAAGTTCTGGCTGCTCACGGCCATCTGCTTCTTTGCCTTGGTGTGTTCGATGTTCTCCTGGAGCTCCAGGATGTACTTGGGCACCGAGGAGTTGCCGATGTGGGTGCGGGAACCTACCTCGTCGAGCACGTCGATGGCCTTGTCGGGGAAGAAACGGTCTGTCACATAGCGTTCTGTCAGCTTGACACACGCCTCCAGTGCCTCGTCGGTGTAGCTCACGGCGTGGTGGTGCTCGTACCTGTCCTTGATGTTGTGCAGAATCTGGAGGGTCTCTTCGGGAGTGGTGGGGTTGACGATGACCTTTTGGAAGCGACGCTCCAGGGCACCGTCCTTTTCGATGCTGTTGCGGTATTCGTCGAGGGTGGTGGCTCCGATGCACTGTATCGTGCCCCTTGCCAGGGCAGGCTTCAGGATGTTTGCAGCGTCCATCGTTCCCTGTGCGCCTCCCGCCCCGATCATGGTGTGTATCTCGTCGATGAAGATGATGATGTCTGGGTTCTCCTCCAGCTCGTTGGTCAGTCCCTTGATGCGCTCCTCGAACTGCCCGCGGTACTTGGTACCTGCGACGATGGAGGTGAGGTCGAGGTTCACCACGCGCTTATTATATAAGGTGTTGCTCACGCGCTTCTCGCTGATGAGCTGTGCCAGTCCTTCCACGATGGCACTCTTGCCCACGCCCGGCTCACCTATTAATATAGGGTTGTTCTTCTTCCTCCTGCCGAGGATTTCCACCACGCGTGTGATTTCGCGCTCCCTGCCCACCACGGGGTCGAGCTTCCCGTTGTTGGCGGCTTTGGTCAGGTCGTGGCTGAACTTGTCGATGAAGGGTGTCTGGTGCTTGCTGCGGCGGTTGGCTGCGGCGGTCTGTTTCTTGGCGTTGCCGTTGGCGGCTGGCTGCTGTTCTTCCGGGACGAAGAAGTAATCATCGTCAAGGTTGTCGAAGTCATCCTCGTCGGGGATGGAGTAGCCGTCCTCCCCGCTCTCCATCTTCAGGATTTCCCGAGGGTCGAGCTCTGCGTTTTCTTTTGTTTTATCTGAAAAGGATTTTGCCATATTTCTGGTGTTTTTTCTTGATTCTATGTGCAAAGGTACACATTATTCGCTTAATAGCAAAACTTATGCCAATTTTTTTGCCGCTGACAGAAGGAAAGATGCCCTTGCTGCGTGACTGACAAAAGGATAGGCTTCCTTGCAGCGTCTGGTGACAAAAAGTGGCGTTCTGCCGGGGTGGAGGCTGACAAAAATCCAAATATTCCTAAATAAACTGCTATTTTTCGCCCCAAATCTTTTGGAGTTGAAAAAATAATTGTACCTTTGTCGGGTATTTCGGACACCGAAAGTCGCTCAGAACGCATTTAAATGCCCTCTACGGCGATTTCCCGTACCGAAGACAAGGCTAAGGATTAAAAACGTAACACAGATAAAAATTAATGGACGAGAATCAGACATTTGATCATGACAGAATCATGAAGATCAACATCGAGGAAGAGATGAAGTCATCCTACATCGACTATTCCATGTCGGTGATTGTGGCTCGTGCCCTCCCTGATGTGCGTGATGGTTTCAAGCCTGTGCACCGGCGCATCCTCTACGGTATGCTGGGCATCGGCAACACCAGTGACAAACCCTACAAGAAATGCGCCCGCGTCGTGGGTGAGGTGTTGGGTAAGTACCACCCCCACGGCGACAGCTCTGTATATGGTGCCCTCGTGCGCATGGGGCAGGAGTGGAATATGCGCTACAACCTCATCGACGGACAGGGCAACTTCGGCTCCGTGGACGGCGACTCTCCTGCCGCCATGCGTTACACCGAGTGCCGGCTCTCCAAGATGGGAGAGCATATCATGGACGACCTCGACAAGGAGACCGTCGACATGATGAACAACTTCGACGACACTCTCCAGGAGCCTTCCGTGATGCCTACCAAGATTCCTAACCTGCTGGTGAACGGCGGCAGCGGTATCGCCGTGGGTATGGCTACCAACATCCCCACCCACAACCTCGGAGAGGTGATCGACGGCTGCTGTGCCTATATCGACAACCCCGACATCGACACCGACGGACTGATGCAATACATCCCCGCCCCCGACTTCCCCACGGGTGCCACCATCTATGGCATCCAGGGCGTGAAGGACGCTTACGAGACGGGACGCGGACGCATCGTGGTGCGTGCCACAGCAGAGATTGAGAGCGGCGAGAGCCACGACAAGATTGTCGTGACCGAGATTCCCTACGGCGTGAACAAGGAGCAGCTCGTGATGGCCATCGCCGACCTCGCCAAGGAGGGCAAGGTGGACGGCGTGGCGAACGTGAACGACGAGTCTGGCCGCCAGGGTATGCGCATCGTGGTCGACGTGAAGCGCGACGCCAATGCCAACGTACTCCTCAACAAGCTCTTTAAGATGACAGCCCTTCAAAGCTCATTCTCAGTGAACTGCATCGCCCTCGTGGGTGGCCGTCCACGCCTCTTGAGCCTGAAGGAATGCGTGAAGTACTTCGTGGAGCACCGTCACGACGTGACCATCCGCCGCACCCAGTTCGACCTCAAGAAGGCACAGGAGCGTGCCCATATCCTGGAGGGTCTCATCATCGCCTGCGACAACATCGACGAGGTGGTGCACATCATCCGCGCCAGCAAGACTCCGAGCGACGCACAGCGCAACCTGGAAAAGCGTTTCGAGCTGGACGAGCTGCAGAGCAAGGCGATTGTGGACATGCGCCTCAGCCAGCTCACGGGTCTGCGCCTGGAGCAGTTGCACAATGAGTTCAACGAGCTGATGAAGACCATCGACTACCTCAACCAGATTCTCAACGACCCCGAGCTTTGCAAGAAGGTGATGAAGGACGAGCTGAACGAGGTGAAGGAGAAGTACGGCGACCCGCGCCGCACGATGATCAGACCCGACGACCATGAGTTCAACCCCGAGGACTTCTATCCCAACGACCCCGTGGTGATCACCGTGAGCCACCTGGGCTACATCAAGCGTACACCGCTGTCAGACTTCCGTGAGCAGGCTCGTGGAGGCGTGGGCTCCAAGGGAGCGCGCACCCGTGACAAGGACTTCACCGAGTACATCTATCCCGCCACCATGCACCAGACGATGCTCTTCTTCACCAAGAAGGGACGCTGCTACTGGCTCAAGTGCTACGAGATTCCCGAGGGCGACCGCAACTCCAAGGGACGCGCCATCCAGAACCTCCTCAACATCGAGAACGACGACCAGGTGAACGCCTTCCTCCGTCTGAAGGGCCTCAACGACGCAGAGTTCATCAACTCCCATTATATCATCTTCGCCACCAAGAACGGTACGGTGAAGAAGACCTTGCTGGAGGCTTACTCACGTCCCCGTGCCAACGGTGTGAACGCCATCAACATCGTCGAGGGCGACGAGGTGGTGGACGTTCGTCTGACCAACGGCCACAACGAGCTGATCATCGCCAACCGCAACGGTCGTGCCGTGCGCTTCGACGAGAGCCAGATCCGTGCCATGGGCCGTACATCCACCGGTGTGCGCGGCATGAAGCTCGACGAAGGCGATGACGCAGTGGTCGGCATGATTGTGGTCAACGACCCCGAGAACGAGAACGTCATGGTGGTGAGCGAGCAGGGCTACGGCAAGCGGTCGAGCGTGGTGGACTACCGCGTGACCAACCGTGGAGCCAAGGGTGTGAAGACCCTCAACATCACCGAGAAGACCGGCAGGCTCGTCGCCATCAAGAACGTGAACGACGACAACGACCTGATGATTATCAACCAGAGTGGCATCGTGATCCGTCTCGCCGTGGCAGACTGCCGTGTGATGGGACGTGCCACACAGGGCGTGCGCCTCATCAACCTCTCCAAGAAGAACGATGTCATCGCAAGCGTATGCAAGGTGATGAAATCAGAGGAAGAGGAAGTTGCCGGGGAAAACGATGAAGTGACCCCCGAGGCTCCGGCAGCTGACGGGACTCTCGAGATTCCTTTCGACGGCGTGCTTTCCGACGGACAGGACGAATAACAGCAAAACATCATTAACAATTTAAATAGAAAAGAAATGAAGAAATTTGTCATTGCAGCGATGATGGTACTGGGTGCCACATCCGCTTTCGCTGGCGACAGCGATGCCCTCAAGGCAATCAAGAAGGCCAAGACTTATGCCGAGGCAGAGACATTGGTGAAGCAGAGCTTAGGCTCCCTCGCCAGCGACGCAGAGAAGGCTAC
The DNA here is from genome assembly GCA_963616155.1 of Acutalibacteraceae bacterium. Classification (GTDB taxonomy): domain Bacteria; phylum Bacteroidota; class Bacteroidia; order Bacteroidales; family Bacteroidaceae; genus Prevotella. The sequence goes on along the minus strand of CAVEJY010000160.1, from coordinate 7,236 downwards.
TGCCTACAACTGCCTGGTGGACCTCGCCATGAAGGAGTTCAGCGACCAGCAGTCCATCCAGCAGATGAACCAGCTCACCAAGAAAGACGACCCCGTGGACGTGGACGCCATGAACAACGGTGCCTACAACGCCCTGATGGCCGCTCTGGAGTGCTACAAGTACGACCAGCTCCCCAACGAGAAGGGAAAGGTGAAGCCTAAGTACACCAGCAACCAGGACCGCGTGTGGAGTGCCCGCATCCAGTTGGTCAACGCTGGCCAGGACGCTGCCCAGAAGAGCCAGGA
>CAVEJY010000160.1:0-6245 GCA_963616155.1 Acutalibacteraceae bacterium | reverse complement strand
GGCCCCGATGCTGCCGAGACCAAGCAGGCAGAGGCTGAGAGCAAGTAACCGGCGGAGAACGTCAGTTTTTCCAGAACATAACAAGAGAGGGTGTGTCGCCATGACACACCCTCTTCTCGTAATAGTACCTCGGCGGATGATGCAGCCTTTACATCCCTGCCGAGTCGCTGCCCCCACTTTGCGTTCCGGAGGTGCCGCCACCAGTGCTCTGGCTGCCGGAAGTTCCGCCACTGCCCTGAGTGTCTGAGGTGCCGCCACCACCGTCGCTCTCAACGCCACCCACATATACCGAGTTGCTCACACCGTTGTTCTGCACGGAGGCAAAGCTGATGTAGCACGAGAGTTGGTCGCCCTGCCAGTCTGACGGCAGCTTCAGTTCCGTCTGGCAGTCCACACGGCTTGCCTGCTCGGTGGTGAAGATAGCCTCGCCCTTGGTGAAGTTGTAGACGAGCGGCATGGCGAAGTCGTCGATGGCGGCATGGCTCTCGTCGGAGTTGTCCTCCCAGGTAAACTTCGCCACGTTGTCAGCCACCTTCACTGCGCAGAACCTTCCGGGCATCAGTGATCCGCAGCTCACCAGCACCTTGCTGGGGTCGATGCTGAAATTGGGGTACTCGCCCTTCATGCAGTGGCGCACCGTGTGGCTCATCGCCGCATTGGTGGCAGTCTGCTGCTGCGTGTAGTTGCGGAAGCCCACCTGCAGGTAGGCGGTCATCACCTTCACAAACTTCTGTGCCATGGCAAACTTGATGCGCTGTGCCATCTGCTTCTCCGTGCGGGGATTCTTGATGCTCTGTGCCTTGCCTCTCATGTAGGGCAAGCCCTTCCAGCTGCCGCCTACAACAGTTCCTACGGTTCCGTTGAAACCACCCAAGATACCTTGTTTAATCTTTCCCATAATCGTAAAAAATTAAATTGTAAAACATAAAATATAGTAAACTCACTCTTTCTTTCCATCTATTCATAGTCTTCCCCTTCTCCCTACCTTGTCTTTTCCCCCTCGAAAGAGGGTTTCTCGGACTTGGTACGGAGCTGGTACAGACTTGGTACGGACTTGGTACGGAGAACGTGCCTTTTTCCTTTCCACGTTGCAAAGATACCACATTTTCCGTACCTCTCCAAGCATCGGTAGAAGGCTGCCTCAGTTTGCGTTCCGTTGCGTAGTAGGAGTCTTGCGACTGGCAGTTCTCCTATTGGCTGTCAGTGCTTTTTACCTTCTCGTACTCCCCTTGTCTCACCCTCTTGCTGATGCCGAAACGGGTCACGAAGAGACCCAGGTACTTGTTGATGGTCTTCGGCACCATGTCCAGCTTCTGTGCCATTGCCAAGGCCTGCTGAGTGGTGTAGTGGTCGGGCAGGGCTTTGAAGAGCTTGTGCTGCAGCTCGGTGAGCTTGGCTTTTGCCACAGGCTCCGTCTCCTTGCTTGGCATCAGGTTGCTGAAGATGAGGGCGGAATGCTCTATCAACGTGTTGGCGATGATGATGGCGGCGTCGAAGTCGTCGTCGGTGCATTCGATGTACTGGGGAAGGGTAGTGGCATCCTCCAGTCGGTTGATGCTCAGCACCATCATGATGCGGAAGCAGCTCAGCCCCATGCGCAGGATGTTGGCATCGAAGTTCTCGCCCATCATGCTGCCGAACTCCTTGTAGAGCTGGCTGAAGAAGTCGTTGAACTTCCCCTCCTGTGCCTCCGTCAGGCGGAACTCAATGCCCTCCTTGCCAGCCTTACTCAGCAGGCGGTGGATTTCGTAGACGCGCTCGCCGATGGCACTCATTGCCGCGTCGATGGTGACGGAGGTTCTCTTGGCGAACACGTTGCGCCAGGTGCCCTCGCGCTGGATGAGCATGAAACAGATGCGGGAGAAGAGACCGTCTTCGCAGGAGGGGATGAGGTTGGTGACCTGTCCCGGGGTGCCTGTGAGGAACACCGACCACTTGGGGAAGTTGATGCGCACGTGCTCCTTGTCGGTGCGTCGGGTATAGGAGATGCACTCGTGGTGGAAGCCCTTGCGCAGACCCTCGGAGAAGTCGCCGTGGTCGCTCTTCAGTGAGTTGGCGAGGGCATCGGCCTCCGACTCGAAGGTGATGCCCACGCCATCGTTGTCCGACAGTGCCTGGTAGACGGCGGTGGTGGAACTGTTGGCGGAGACGAGGAGCGAGCGGTAGGGCGGCTCTTTCTCGGTGACGAAGCCTACTTTGTTCTTGCTGGCCTTCAGCTCCGCCATCTTCTGCCTGTATTCCTCCATTTCCTGTTCGTTGCGGTCCCTGATTTCCTGTTCGATGAGTGCCACCAGCTTGAGGCAGGCGGTCACGATGCCCTTGTTGCTGGCTGGCGGTGCCACGAGGAAGAAGTAGAGGTTGCTGAACACGAGACGGCCGTCGTAGTTTGCCCACACCTCGGGAAAGCAGCCGCTGAGTAGGGCTATGGCGGCGAAGAGGAGCATGTCCTTCTGCTGGGCGGTGATGCCCAGCGAGGCGATGTCCTGGAATATCCTGGGGAGCTTGTTTGCCACCTTGGGCGAGAACAGGTTCAGTGCCACCACCATCGTCTCGATGCTTGGGACAGCGTTTTCTCCCTTTTCCCCCATTTCCCCCACAGGGGCATTTGGGGCAAGATAGGGGGCTGTGTGGGCGCATTCCGCGTCGGTCAGCGGACTGGTGCTGATGCCGGCTTTCTTGACGTAGCCGTAGAAAGAGGCGATGGTGATGCCGTCCGTCCTCTCGGTCTGGAGCCGCTTCATGCAGTCGTCATACAGTGCGTCGCACTCTTGGTGGCTGTAGTATGGGTAGAAGCGGCTGATGTCATGGAACAGTGTCCTGCCGGCTTCTCCCAGCACGAGGGTGAAACCGAAGCAGATGTTGAGCCATTGTCTGCGGTTGCCGGTGGTGTCTACCTGCGCGTCGATGACGCGCTGTGCCACGATGCGTAACTTGTCTTCTTCACTCAGGCGGGCGTATGCCTTTACTGTAGAATATGTCTTCTTCATAATTTTTGTTATTTACAATTGGTACTCTGTGATTTGTCGTTGGTTTCAGAAGGGGCAGACCTTCGGGTTCACATAGCAGAGGATGTCGTGGGGCAGGAAGCAGCCGCGGCTCACGTTCCTGCAGTTGGCATCTATCTCTATGCCGTATCTCATCTGGAAGATGTTGCTGAGGGCTTGGAAGTACTCCTCGTGGGTGGCTTCCCCGAGGTCTGTCTCCACGATGAGCTTCAGTCCGTCTCCGCTCGGGCTCCTGAACGCCAGCTCCAGTTCGAAGTCTTCTTGGAACATCTTGTCGTGGATGATTTCCTGTTTCAGTCCCTCCACCAGGCTCTCGCCTATGTGGTCGATGTCGATGCCCATCATTCCCGAGTGGTGCAGCAGGCAGCCGTCCGCCCTTTTCGAGAAGAGTCCGCTGATACAGAGCGTGTCGAAGTTCTGCTTCTTGAAGGCCGCAGCCTCCTTTGCCTTGGCGGCATCCTCGTCTTCTCCGGCCTTGATGGCTCTCAGCCGGTCGGTGACGGCCTTGTAGCGCAGGGGGTCGCTGATGAGACGGAAGGCTCCGGCTACGCTTGCCTTGTATGGGCTCCTCACGTTGGTGACGGGATGCAGGTAGAACTGCATCCTCGCCTCCATTAGTTGCTCTCGGCTCATTGCCATGCGCCACCTCCTTTCACTCTGCTGTCCCTGAAGGATTCCATCATCATCTGTTGCAGGTCCTGCTCGCGGTAGAAGCACTTGTTGCCCAGCTTGGCGAAGGGCAGCTTGCCGTTGCTTCTGAGTGTCTGTAGGGTGCGCTGGCTGATGTGGAACATCTCCATCACCTCGTAGTTGTCGTACCATCGCTCCAGCCTTTTGCCTTCCTCTTCCTGTCTGGCAGGGTGGTCTTCCGGCGACGGCATCCGTTCTTTTCCCCCGTTTGCTCTATTTGCCCCAGTGGGGGAAATGGGGGAATGCCCCAATTCTTTAGGGGACTTTCCTGATATTTCTATCATAAGATAAAGGGCAGATGAGAGGTCTCGTAGTCGGCACGAGTTTCGCATCTGCGGGGAATCCAACACAGCGTCCGACTTTTTGGTTTGCCGCAATGCCCGCAAGGGATATGGTTTGCAACCCATAAAGGTTTCCGGGGGCAAAGATAGTGGTAATCTGTGAATGCCGCAAGCAAATCAGTAGACTCCTAATGGCTTCTAAAAATGGTCTTAATGGGAACTAAATGGAATCGGTAGATTGGAAGTAGCATGGCAATCTACCGATTTTGGGCATTTGGTAGATTGGGAGGATACCTCAATCTACCAAACAGGCGGATTGGTAGATTGGGAAGCCGTATGACAAAGAAAAAGCGTAGACAGTCGTCGGGAAAACTGTCTACGCTTTGGGCTGAGGTAAGGGGATGCGCTCTACCGATTTGTGTTAAATTATGATAACAGACTGGCCAGAATGGCGCTGTGGTTGTCGGATACTTCCACTTTTGTCTTGTTTTTCAGGTCGGCGGCTTCCTGTAGTTTCTCGGTCAGCTGCCTGGCTTTGGCCTTGAAGTCTTTGTATTCTTGGGAGTTCTTGTCGATTCTGTTATAGGCTTTGTTCACGGTTTCATATTTCACGGGGACGTAAATGCCCTGGTAGTGCTTGGTGAAGTAATCGGCAAACTCTTTTTGCTTTAGGTATGGAATGCCCACCTCCTCGGCCAGCATGGCAATGAACTTGGACGATACGTAATGGTCCTCCTTCCCCGCAACCTTGATACCCTTGAGATCAAACTCGTCAAGGTGCTGCATGAAGGTTCTGAGCTTCTCCACGCAGATGATTTTCCTGTTGATGTCTGTCACTTTGTCGTAGAGGCTGCCTTCCTCGGGATTTATGCCGTAAGTCTCTTTCAAGACCATTCTGTAAAGGGGCATGAGGTAGTTGAACTCAGCCACGTTCAGCTCATGGTAGTATTTCACGATGAAATCCTCGAAATTCATCGTCCGCAAGTCATTTACCATATCGGGAAACTCCTCCTCCAGTTTTTCAAGTTTGAGAAACTCGATGATATACTTGAGGTCTTCTTCGGTTTTCTGCCTGCACTTGTTGAAGATTTCCATGATGCGCCCCCTGTCTTTTCGCAGTTTCTCCACCAGATTGTCCACGTTGAGCGCATAATTGAACAGGTCTTCCAGTTTCAGGAACAGCGTTTGCACTTTGGCGAACAGCAGTTGCACCGGTGTCGGGTAAGTGTTCAGGGAATACAGCGACGTTTGCACACTGTTGCTGTTCAGCGGGGAACTGTCGAAAAGCGAGTGCCCTTTCCGCTTCCACTCGCTGTCGTAATACTTGTATTTTTCCCGGAGCCCAGTGTTGGTAAATTCGGTATAGATTGTTTTCATCAGGCCCAGCACCTTTTTGGATTGAATAAGATACTCTTTTGTGGCGCTGAAGTAATGGTTGTAGTCGGTGGCGTATAATTCCAGAAAACCGTCTGCCCTTTTCTCCATGATTACTTTTTCTTTGTCTACTTTTATAATCCAGCTGTCCACCTTATACATAAGGGCGTTTGCGCCTTCGGAATTGACGGATAGGCTTTCCAGGAAATCCATGAATCTCAGTTCCGGCTCATTCAAGTCGGTTTGGGATGATGCCCCTAAGACCATCAATTCTATTTTGGGTAAGAGGTTCTCAAACACATCTATCTTTGTTGGAAAGTTTCTGTTTAATTTCATTGTTTGCTTTTTATGCCCCTGAGGGGGCGGTTAATAATGTGTTTTCCTGGAATCGCGTTCCTGGTTCAAGTTGGTAGCAATCTTCGCACGGGTGGGGTGCTTCCCATTGATGCCAAATTCGTTCGCAAAGTTACGGAATTTTATTGAAAATGAAATAAAATGTACAACTATTCTTTGTTTAAAAAATATTAACCGAGTGGTTTTCAGTGAATTTTGCTTCTGATTTGGGAAATAAACGAAAGGTTGATGTGGAAATAGTCGTTCTGTTTTCTTGCCCTCCAGACGGGTGGTGGCTCATACTTTTGCAAATATTTCCTCTAAAACTTGCGCATTTCGTGAAATATTCGTATTTTTGCCCTCGTGAACAGTAAATATTGGAGATTATGACAACTTACGACGAGAAATACATCCGTTTCGACTGGGCCATCAAGAGGCTGCTGCGCAACAAGGCCAACCATGCCGTGCTGGAGGGGCTGCTGTATGCCCTGATAGGCCAGCGGATGAAGATACAGGAGTTCCTGGAGAGCGAGGGCAACCAGGACGACGAGTTCGACAAGTA
>CAVEJY010000159.1:0-9593 GCA_963616155.1 Acutalibacteraceae bacterium | reverse complement strand
CGACCAGAACTATTACTTCACCGCCCCCTTGCCAAGCGCAAGATTCGGTGCGTGGATGTAAAAATGCACATTCCCCCGTCTTCGGAATTTCTGAAGACGGGGGAATGTTTATTGCCTTGTTTCGCTTTTTACCACTCCACCTTCTCGTTCAGGATAACGCCGTCGGTGGCATCGTCCATCGTAAAGGTGGCACCACGGTACTGCACACAGAGCATCACCAAAGGATCGGAACCGTTGTTGCGGACGCTACGCTTGATTACAGACACTATTTTCCAAGACTGCCCCATCCGCAACGTCCTGGCCCACATTTGCGGCAAATGGTCGCTGCTGGTCATCTATGTGATGCACCGCAACGAGAGCATCCGCTTCAACGCCCTCCACAAATCCATCCCCGACATCTCGCAGAAGGTGCTGACCTCCACCCTCCGCTCGCTCGAATCGGACGGCTTCGTTACCCGCCAAGTCTATGCCGAAGTGCCGCCCTGTGTGGAGTACTCCCTAACGGACCGCGCCCGCTCGTTCATCCCCGTTGTGGAAAACATGATAACATGGGCCCAGGACAACATGGCCGGGATACTGAAGGACAGGAGCAGGGCGAAAGCGTGACCTCCACTAACAAGATTTGGGGATTTTTCTGGTATTTCGGCAAAAACATTTGGGGATTCTTCTGCTTTTAAGCTAAAAACATTTGGGGATTTTTCTGATATTTCGGCAAAAACATTTGGGGATTTGGCCTAAATATAGTATTTTTGCACCCGACAAACATGTAAAAATATGGGAAAAGAAAAGGTTTTTAAGCGCAAATTCTATGATAAGATGTTGGACTGGAAGCAAACCCGAGACGGTGCCACCGCACTCCTCATCAAAGGCGCACGCCGTGTGGGAAAATCTACCATCGCAGAAGAATTTGCACGAAACGAGTACGAAAGCTACATACTCGTAGATTTTGCCGATGCACCTGCCGCGTTGTGGGAGGCAGTAGAGAACATTTCCGACCGTAACCATTTCTTTATGCAGCTTCAGTTCATATATGGTGTAAGGTTGCACGAGCGCAAGTCTGTCATCATCTTTGACGAAGTGCAGAAATGTCCAAAGGTACGCGAGGCCATCAAGTACCTGGTAAAAGACCATCGCTATGACTATATAGAGACGGGCTCGCTGCTTTCCATCAGAAAAAACACCCGTGGAATTGTGATTCCAAGTGAAGAGACACGCCTCACTCTGTATCCTATGGACTATGAGGAATTCCGTTGGGCCTTAGATGACGAAGTTACGATAGAGATGCTGAGGGACTGCTTCAGAAACAAGCAGTCTTTAGGGGATGCCACCATGAGAAAGTTACTTCGCGACTTTCGGCTCTATATGCTCATTGGAGGTATGCCGCAAGCAGTAAACACGTATTTGGAGACAAACAACCTGACGGAGGTTGACAACAAGAAAAGGGAGATATTGGAAGTCTATATCGATGATTTCCTGAAGATAGACCCTTCGGGAAAGATCTCAAAAATGTTCAGTGCCATCCCAGCCCAGCTTAGCAAGAACACCTCCCGTTATCAGCAGACCAGCATTTTGGGGAAGAACGAGTCAGCCGATACAATAGCTGAGTTCCTTCGCGACATGGAAGACAGTCTTACCGTCAACCTCGCTCACCATTCTGACAACCCAAGTGTGGGACTTCCTTCGCATGCAGACTACAGCCAATACAAGATGTTTATGGGAGATACTGGCCTCTTTGTTACATTGGCCTTTTGGGACAAGGATGTTACCGAGAACATCATCTACCAAAAACTTCTCAGCGACAAATTGGCTGCCGATTTAGGGTATGTATATGAGAACATAGTGGCTCAGATGTTAGTGGCTACGGGCAATAAACTTTTCTACCATACATGGCGCTCCAAAACATCAAACCACAACTATGAAGTAGACTTCCTGCTGTCACGTGGCAACAAGTTATGGCCTTTGGAGGTAAAGTCCTCTGGTTACCAGACCCACAAGTCGTTGGATGAGTTCTGCAAGAAATATTCAGAGCACATAAGCAACCGGTATTTAATCTATACTAAAGACTACAAAAAGGACAAAGAAACCACCCTTCTACCAGTATTCATGACTCTGTTTTTATAATCCCCCTACCGCTCGTACCCGTTTAATCACTTTGTCACAATTCCGCCAGTTTTTGTGACAAAGTGATTTTTCGCAACCCCTCCAAAATCGAAAAGAATGCGTAACTGTATTGGCGTACTCTTTTAAGCCAGCTGCATCTTGTAGCCCAGACGCTTCAGTTCCATGGCTATGCCCATCAGGTACATCTGGTGCAGGGCAGACATGTAGGCGCGGAAGGCGGCTGCTGTGCCCGGCTCTATGCCCTGGTGCATCAGGTAGTTGTTGGTGCGCGAGGCACACTCCGCCACTACGGCGGACACGGCTTTGTGGCCCTTTACGCCGAGGTTGAGCACTTTGTCGCAGATATAATCGTCGAGGTGGTCGAAGTCAGTGCTTTGCAGCAGATACTTGTAGAGGTCGGGTGTCTGCGGCAGACGCTCGTCCACCATCTGTTCCATTCTCAGGTACTTGTACAAATCAGCCTTGATGCTTTTTTCTATCATAATATGTGTGTCGTTAATCACAAGAGCTTCTCTTTGTTAGTTATACTTAAAACTTTGTGCAAAGGTAGCATTTTTATTAATCATACCAAACAAAACCAGCGGCAAACACTCGTTTATTAGGTATGATTAACAAAGTTACTGAAAATGCCCGGAAATGGTTATCGCTGAATAGTTACCGTGGGCGCTTTTCATTCCTTGGGATATAACTTTTCTGTTGCTCAAGTTTGCGGTCTCATATATTTTGCTTAAATTTGCACCAATGTAGGAATATAATAAGTCGTTCCCTGCCTACAAGTTGACTGACCCTCAGATATTCACCAGCCTACTCTTCTATTATGGCATGTTGACCATCAAGGGAACGCGCGGTGACAAGATGATATTGGGCATCCCAAACAATAATGTCCGTAAGCAGTACTATGGATATTTGGAGGAATTGTCATGCAGTTTGTGGCCGGCAAGATGGTGAAGATGGATGAAATAAAATGACGCAGTCAGCGTCTCGCATTTGAAAAAGGCAGCACAATTTATGTACAGAATGCACCCATTTTGACATTTTGTTTTGTTTTTCTTCTTTTATTTGAGAAAAAAGCTGTAACTTTGCAGCATCCTGTCTAATGGACGACGCAACAGCAGAAGCCCAAAGGGTGGGATGGCATATATTTGGAAAGCGTTTACTTAACGCTTTGTTCTTGACGTATCGAAACTTCGCAACTTTCAGTCACGGTCAAGGGCGAGGCAACAGTAGATGCCTTGTGGATGTGTATAATCATCGACGCTTGGGTCATGTCTTCCGAAAGGTAGGCATGCCCAGGTTCGATATACATATCGGCGTGGGCTTCTGTGTTGCTCGTTCAACCGTGATGGGCAATGCGAAGGCCTCGATACGTGGGACGGGTGACGGTACAGCGACCCACGCTTTTTTTGTATATTGCCAAGTTTAAGACCTCATGTTTAATGATATTCTTGCGAGGGTGGCTGCAAGAGATTTTCTTCTTGTGGCGTTATGGCTATCAGTACTATTGTTCGCAAGGTTTACGGCAAATCGCGTAATCTAATTCTATACGGCATTATCGGGTGCTGTTCCTCAGGATTGGACTTCCTACTCTACACTCTGTTTGTTTCCGTCTTCGGATGGCATTACATCCTCTCCAACTCGCTGTCTGTCATAGCTGGCATAACCACCAGCTTTACGCTTAACCGCAACTATAACTTCAAGGTCAAGGACAAGACCAAGCAGCGGTTCTCCATTTTTCTTACCGTCGGACTGTGCGGCATGTTGCTAAGCAATCTGATACTTTGGTTCTGCATCGACAAGATGGAGATGAGCAAGATTGTCTCCAAACTGTTGTCCATCGTTCTGGTGGTAGTTTTCCAATTTTTGATAAACAAGTACATAACGTTCAAACCAACTAAAACAAAGCAAAGTTTATGAGCAAAATCTATTTTGTGCTCCCTGCCTACAACGAGGAGATGAACATCGAAGGGACAGTCAGGCAGTGGTATCCCGTAGTGGAGAAATGCGGCAGCGACTGCAGACTTGTCGTTGCCAATGACGGCAGTAAGGACAAGACGTACGAGAAAATGAAGTCGCTACAGTCGGAGCTGCCACAGTTCATTCCGCTGAACAAGCCCAACCAGGGACACGGGCCGACGGTATTGTACCTTTACCGCTATGCCATAGAGCAAGGCGCCGACTTCATCTTCCAGACGGACTCCGACGGCCAGACAAATCCGCAGGAGTTTGGGGCGTTTCTGGATGCCAGCAGAGATTACGACTGCGTGATGGGGTGCCGCCCTGTGCGTGGAGACGGCAAGAGCCGAAAGGTAGTGGAAAACGTGCTGCGCACATACGTATGGCTGTTCTTCCACGTGTGGGTGCCCGATGCCAATGCTCCTTTCCGTCTGATGAAAGCGTCGGTCGTGGCACAGTATTTGAATATGATGCCTTCTGACTTCAACCTACCCAATGCGGTCCTTGCCGCGTGCTTCAGCAAGTTCGGCGAGAAAGTGAAGTATATTGATATCACCTTCAAGCCTCGCCAAGGCGGTGTCAACTCCATCAATCCCAAGAAGATATTCAAGATAGGATGGAAGGCCATCAGTGACTTTTGGAAAATCAGTAGAACTATAAATCGTATAAAATGACAAATACATCCTTACCAAACAATGTTTCAGCCATGAAACGCCAAGATGTTCTTTTCATCGTGATTCTCGCCTTTGTGGCAGTGACAATATTTTCGACCTCTTCATTCTTATATCCTTTTAATCGTTGGGTTGATGCCAATTGCATCTTCACGGTAGGCAAATCTATATTTTGCGGCAAAGTCCCCTATAGGGATTTGATGGACCACAAAGGTTTTTTGCTCCATCTTATCAATGGCATAGGTTCGTTGATTTCGTTCAAGTCATTCTTTGGTGTATATGTCATGGAACTTATTTCGGGCTCTTTATTCCTATGGGCTTGCTATAAGACATTACTGCTTTTCACAGACCGAAAAGTACTGTACTTGATGCCATTTCTTGCATTAGCCGCTTATGGTTCACCGTGCTTTGAGCAAGGTGCAAGTGCAGAGGAATTTTGCCTTCCTTTCCTTTCACTCAGTCTTTATATAGGACTGAAGTCGGTAGTGAATCAGAAAGCATTGACATTGAGAGAAGCCTTTCTGTTAGGAGTTTTCGCATCATGTGTATTTTGGATAAAATACACCATTTGCGGACTGTATGTTGGTATGGGGATAGGCCTTTGCATTTTCTATGTACAAAACAACTTGCATAAGCTGTTGCTAAAGAGCATCGGATGTTTTTGTCTGGGGTTGGTTCCCGTGTCAGCTGCCATAATTTTATATTTTGCATACAATCATGCTCTCTCTGATTTATGGACGGTGTATTTCTATAACAATCTGTTCAACTACTCAATGACTCCTGGACGATTTGGTCTACTCAGAAGACTTTTCGTCTATGAATGGAATGGATTGAAAGGTATTGTTGCTGTGAACCCATTGATGGGTTGTCTACTATTAGGGTCACTCATAGAACTTTATCTTCAAAAGGACAAGAAAGTTTTAGTCTTTAGTTTGATATGCTTTTTTAGTATGTTTGTGATGGTGTTTGTTGGTTACCAAATGTACTATCCGCTACCATTTGTCATAGGCATGCCATTTTCTCTGTTGTTAGCAATGCGTATATTAAAGCAAGTTACCTCGAGAGTAAAAACCTGCATCTATCTGGGTGCCTTACTTTTAGGCGTGGCTATTTCCGGGACTTTGGCCAAGTATAAACTCATCATGATGTTTGAGGGAGAGCCTGCAGCTTCGAATATAAGCAAATTGATAATGAATGGAGAAGAATATGCTCCAACAATGGTTGAATACAACATCATGGATATCGGGGTATATACACTCTGCGGTTATATCCCAGAGTGCAAACACTTTTGTCATCTCAATCTGTCTATTAAAGAACAGATTGATGCACAAGACAACTATATTGCAAATAGCCATCCTACATATATCATCTCAGCAAGACCTATGTCATTCGATGGATACAAACTCTATACTGTTCAGACACAACAATCAACAATATCCATTAGGAAAATCTTGCATAATTATTTACCTTTTGTCAAGTTGCCTAAATCTATTCAACAGCAACAATATTACGTATATCGTTACAATAATACTAAAGCTCAATGAGACCATACGACTATCTCATCGTTGGCTCCGGTCTTTCTGGAGCTACCTTTGCACATTTCGCCCAAAAGAGCGGAAAACGCTGTTTGGTAATCGACAAGCGTACGCAGTTGGGAGGCAATGTATATTGCGAGAATATAGAGGGCATCAACGTACACAAATACGGCGCACATATCTTCCACACCTCCAACAAGGAGGTGTGGGACTTCGTGAACTCGCTGGTCCCCTTCAACCGCTATACCAACGCACCCGTCGCTAATTACCACGGGAAGCTGTACAACCTTCCGTTCAACATGAACACATTCTACCAGATGTGGGGCGTGACAACCCCGAAGGAGGCGTTGGAGAAAATTGAGGAACAGCGTGCCAATGCCGTGGCGAACATGAAAGCGGAAGGCGCAGCCGAGCCGCGCAATCTGGAGGAACAGGCCCTGGCACTCGTGGGCAAGGACATCTACGAGCGACTCATCAAGGACTATACCGAGAAGCAGTGGGGGCGCAGATGCACAGAGCTGCCAGCCTTCATCATCAAGCGTCTGCCCGTGCGCCTCGTCTTCGACAACAACTACTTCAACGACAAGTACCAGGGCATCCCCGAGGGCGGCTACAACAAATTGACTGACGCCCTGCTGGACGGCGTGGAGACCAAGACGGGCGTGGATTTCTTCGACAGCGAATACCGCGACTGGACACGCTATGCCGACAAGTTGGTTTACACGGGACAGATTGACCAGTATTTCGGCTACAAGTTCGGCAAGCTGGACTGGAGAACCGTCAACTTCAAGACCCGCATTGAAGAAACGCCCAATTACCAAGGCAATGCCGTCGTGAACTACACCAGCCATGACGTGCCTTACACCCGGGTAATAGAACACAAGCACTTCGAGATGTTCGGGCAACAGGTGTACGACAACCCCAAGACCGTAATCAGCGAAGAGTATTCCATGGAATACAAGGACGGAATGGAGCCGTACTACCCTGTCAACGACACCGCCAACAACCAGCTTGCGGACAAATACCGCGCAGCAGCCGCCCTGGAGGAAAACGTGCTGTTCTGCGGTCGTCTCGCAGAGTACAGATATTACGACATGGCCCCCGTCATAGAAAAGGTCATGAAGATGTTCCAGTAATTACGATGATTCCGTACAATTCCAAGGATATTATTCTCCCACGGATCTCACAGATTTCTTACTTAGGCAAGAGATCTGTGGGAGACTCTCCAGAAGAAGTGCCAAGTCCTGAACACCGGCTCACTCAGCGCCTCGGCAGGGTAGTACCTAACGAAGTGCATGTTATTTGGTGCTAACTGTCTTCTACGGTTTTCCAATCGACAAGTCCTTTTCCCAAGTCATCCAACTCGATGGCAAGGGCAATGACTTTTTTCTTTTCGGCCTTGAATGGGGCAGTGTATTGGTTGGTCTTGATTTGTTCCTCCGCAGCATTGACACCACCATTGTTGGACAGTTTCAGCTCTATTACATAGATGAATCTGAGGGTGGAGACAACGATGTCTATTCTGCCAGTGGAAAGCATCCTCTCGACCTCTACTTTGAAGCCGATGCCTCGCATGATGGTGCTGATGATGAGGCGATAGCGTTCTTCCATGTCCATCGAGGCAAGTTTCTTGTTGCTGTAGGGAACATCCGAAACTAAAGCCTTGAGGGCTTTCATGGCTTCTGCAACCTTTCCGTCTTGCATCATCTTCATCAACAGGCTTTGCGAACTGATGACATCCGCTGTACTCTTCATGGTCAAGGCAGGAATCACTATCTTGTACAAGGCTTTGCGAACCTCATAGTTAGGGAAGCCCAGGGTGTAGACTCCTTCTTCGTAGTCCTTGATGGTCAGGTAGCCCGACTGGTACAGGAACAATTCCGCTCCGCCGTCAGCGACATCGGATGTTTCCAGGATGTCTCTGTCTATGTAGCTGTGGTCGAAATAGTCCAAGCGCAACTCCATGTCCCCAACGAACTTGGACAAGAGCGATGTGGCGCCGGAGGCAGCCCAGTAGTTCTTCAGGTCCATGTCGCTCAGGGCGTTGATGAGGCTGAAAGGATTGAATACGTCCACCATGTTTCTGCGGCTAAAATGATAGCCGTCATAATAGGCCTTTAGTTGTGCGATGGTTTCCTCGGTACTCCATCCATTCTCGCAGCCCATTTGCTCCATCTCTGGCATGAAATTGTCAAGAATCTCTTGTTTGGTGATGCCGCAAATGGCAGCAAACTGAGGCTCAAAGCTGATGTTGCTGAGATTGTTGAGGACGGAGAAGAGCGAAATCTGAGTAAACTTCGTGATGCCCGTGATGAAGACAAAACGCTCATACGCATCGTCTGCCTTCAATATGGCAAAGACACTGCGGTATATTTCAGTGCAACCTTCATGCTCCGGTGTCTTCCAGGAATGTTGCAGGGGAGAATCGTATTCGTCGATGAGGATGACAACTTGTTGGCCTGTTTGTGCGTATGCGGTTGTGATGATGGTATCAAAGCGGTTGCCCAGCGATTCCTCAGTTTTTGCTGTTATGTGGTACTCTTCTTCATATTTTTCGAAGATACGGTCCAGATAGGCATGAAGTTCTGCAACTGTCGCTCCCCCTCGGCTCATGTCAAGGCGAATGACAGGATATTTTATCCATTCCTTTTCCAGCTCCATCACCTTGAGTCCTTCGAAGAGATGCTTCTCCCCCTCGAAATAGGCTTGGAGCGTATCGATAAGCACCGACTTGCCGAAGCGGCGAGGGCGGCTCAGGTAATTGTACTTCTTCATGCCTCTATGGGTAAGTTTCCAAATCAAGTCGGTTTTGTCGACATACAGGAACCCCTTCTTTCTAATCTCATAGAAAGACTGGATACCTACAGGCAGTGCTCTGCCGTTAGTCTCTGTCATAATCTCCTGTGCCATGGTTACAACTGCAATTTTGCTGCAAAGATAATAAAAATATCATTTCGCACAAAATAGTGAATCGCTATTTTGCGCGAAATGGATTGAAAAAGGGTGCTTGGCGCAGAATAATCGCAGAGGGTCGTTGGCTTTTCTGCTATTTTACCACTCCACCTTCTCGTTCAGGATAACGCCGTCGGTGGCATCGTCCATCGTAAAGGTGGCACCACGGTACTGCACACAGAGCATCACCAAAGGATCGGAACCGTTGTTGCGGACGCTACGCTTGCCGTCGGGAGCTACTCTCACCACACTTCCCTCACTGATGGGGAATACCTTGCCGTCCACTTGGAACTCGCCCTTGCCGCTGAGGAAGAAGTACAGCTCCTCGTGATTCTTGTGAGTATGGAGGAAACCTGTCTCC
>CAVEJY010000158.1:0-9275 GCA_963616155.1 Acutalibacteraceae bacterium | reverse complement strand
GAGTTTCCGCCACTTCCGCCATTCCGCCATCCGCCATTCTATTATACAAATCACCAAAAATGATACTTTTTCCTACTTTTTCCATATTGTTGGCGGTTGGCGGAATGGCGGAAGTGGCGGAAACTGGTACAATCTCTTACTTCTGCTTCAGACAGTTCATTTCGACATTCACGGGGCAGGCGTTGCTCACCTTCTCGGTGTACTCGGCTACCTTCAGCGTAGCGGTGCCCTTGATGGTCTCCACATCGGTGCCCACCTGGAAGAGATAGTTGCCGGCATCCACCTTCCACTGGCTGTTAGCCTCATCGAAGCTGGCGAGGTCGCGCTTCTCAAGCGTCATCTTCAGGGTCTGGCTCTCGCCGGGCTGCAACTCCTTGGTCTTGCCGAAGGTCTTCAGTTCCTTGGCAGGCTTCTCGTAGGCACCCTTGGGAGCGGTGACGTACACCTCTGCCACCTGCTTGCCAGCCACCTTGCCCGTGTTCTTCACGGTGACGCTCACCTCGATGTTGTTGCCGTTGGCCTTCACCGATGGCTTGCCAAACTCGAAGGTGGTGTAGCTCAAACCATAGCCGAAGGGATAAGCCACGTTCTTCTTGAAGGTGTCGAAGTAGCGATAACCGATGTAGATGTCCTCCTCGTGGTTATTGAAGTCAATGCCAGGCTTGGAGCCGTCCGACATATTCGTATAGGTATACATGTCGTACTTCTTGGCGAAGTTGGCAGTAGAAGGATGGTCGTATACGGAAACAGGCCAGGTCATGGTCAACTTACCCGACGGATTCACCTTGCCCGACAAGATGTCTGCCACGGAGTTACCGCCCTCGATACCCGGCTGCCAAGCCACGAGGATGGCATCCACACGGTCTCTCCAGCTCACGGTCTCCATCACCGAACCCGAGTTGATGACCACAATCACCTTCTTGCCCTTGGCGTGGAAGGCATCGGAGACACGGAAGATCATGTCGCGCTCATCCTGTGTCAACTCAAACTCTCCGATGATGTTCTCGCGGTCCATACCCTCGCCAGCCTGACGGCCGATGGTGATGACTGCGGCATCGGCAAGAGGCTCCTCGTGAGCCACGCAACGCTCCGTAATCTCAATCTCGTCCAACTTGGGCTGACCCTGGTCGAGGAACCACATCATCGGGTTCTTGTCTGCCTTGAGCTTTGCCTTGGCGTACTTCACATAGCTCTGGTAAATCTCCGTAAGCTGGGGAGTGGTAGTCACACCGATGTTCTTCAAGCCCGTCACCATATCCACGGAGTAACCCACATTGACCGCACCACTGCCGAGACCGCCCGACATGAAGTCGTAGGAATTGACACCGAAGAGAGCCACGGTCTTCAAGTCCCTGATAGGCAGCGTAGCGTCGTTCTTCAAGAGTACCATACCCTCTGTACTGCTCTGACGGGTGATGGCGGCATGAGCCTTGAGGTCAGGTTCACTACTATACTTATATCCCTTGAAACGAGGAGTCTTCACGATGTATTCGAGCATACGGCGCACATTGCGGTCCACGTCGGCGATGTCGAGTTTGCCGTTGTTCACCGCCTCGATGATGGCCTTTGCCTGGGCAGGATAACCCGGCATCATCAGGTCGTTGCCGGCAGCCACCTCCTGCTCCACGGGCAAGTCCTCACGAATACCGATCCAGTCGGTCTCCACGATTCCCTTGTATCCCCAGTCGTTGCGGAGGATATTGGTGAGCAAGTCCTTATTGCCCTGTGCATACACACCATTAACCTTATTATATGCAGACATGATGGTCCAGGGATTGCTCTTGCGCACCATCATCTCAAAACCTTTCAAGTACAGTTCACGAAGGGAACGCTGGCTTACCCGCTCGTCGATGTGCGTGCGCTGTGTCTCCTGCGAGTTGACCGCAAAGTGCTTGGCACTCACGCCCACGCCCTGACTTTGCACACCCAATACGAAAGCAGTTCCCATCAGTCCCGTCACGATAGGGTCTTCGGAATAATACTCGAAGTTGCGTCCGCAGAGGGGATTGCGATGGAGGTTCATACCGGGGCCCAGCACCACGTCGCAACCATACTCCAAGGTCTCGTTGCCGATGGCCATACCCACGTTGCGCATCAATTCCGTGTTCCAGGTAGAAGCCAGACAGGTACCGATGGGGAAACCGGTGGCATAGTAGCTGCGGCTGTCGCCCTCACGATGGGCATCGATGTGAACACCTGCGGGGCCGTCACACTGCACAGTGGCAGGAATGCCCAGGCGAGGGATGGCCACGGTGGTACCGGCAGCACCCGGCACAAACTTCTTCTGATGGCCGAGCATGGCACCGCTGCCCACGAATCCGTCGTTGCCACCGCCCACAAGCATCTGGGCCTTCTCCTCAAGGGTCATCGCCTTGAGCACTTCGTCGATATTGTCGGCATTGAGCTGGGGCGCGGACTGCGCCAGCATAGTTGTAGCCAATGCTCCTGCCACTACGGTAAGAGCGAGTTTCTTGTACTTCATAACTGTAGTTGTTTATTTAGTTAGTTATTCGATCCAGTTTGTTAGTTTATCAAAAACTTGGTGCAAATTTAACAAAATAAGGTGGAAACGCCAAGCATTTCCACCCTAAATCTTTGCCACATCCCTATTTTTCCAGATGTGCCTTACAAAAGATACATTTCCTGTTAACATTTTAACGAGATATTCCCCTCCTCGTCATAAGAGAGAGGAGCCACCTTCACACTGCGAAGCCATGTGGTGTCATTCGACGGCACGCAGTCGTGGTGGAAAAGATACCACTGTCCCTTGTACTCACAGATGCTGTGATGGGTCGTCCAGCCCACCACGGGCTCCAGGATAACACCCTTGTAGGTGAAAGGCCCGTAAGGATTGTCACCCACAGCATAGCAGAGGAGATGGGTATCGCCAGTGGAATAGCTGAAATAGTACTTGCCCTTGTACTTGTGCATCCAACTCGCCTCGAAGAAACGATGCGGGTCGTCGGCTGGCAATACCTTTCCTTCTTCGTCCACAATGATGACAGGTTGGGGCATCTCGGCAAACTGCTGCACGTCGTCGGTCATCAGGGCGACACGGGAAGGCAACGGATCTTCCTTGCCCTCGGGCAGATGTTCGTCCTTCAGTGCCTTGTTGTCCTTGTACCACTGCAGCTGTCCGCCCCAGATGCCACCGAAGTAGCAGTAAATCTTGCCGTCGTCGTCCTTGAACACACAGGGGTCGATGCTGTACGACTTGCGGATGGGGTCGGCATTGGGAACAAAAGGTCCCTCGGGCTTGTCTGCCACAGCCACACCGAGGCGGAACACACCGTTATAGTCCTTTGCCGAGAAGATGAGATAGTACTTTCCGTCCTTCTCCACCACGTCGTTGTCCCACATCTGTTTCTCAGCCCATGGCACATCCTTCACGTCGAGAATCACGCCATGGTCGGTCACCTCGCCCTCCATCACGTCGTCCATCGACAACACATGATAGTCCTTCATCTGGAAATGGCCGCCGTCATCATCGAAACTCTCGCCGCTGTCCCAGTCGTGGGAGGGATAGACGTACAGGCGACCGTTAAACACATTGGCAGAGGGGTCTGCCATATAATCCTCAGGGAATAAATATCTTGCCTTCATTGCTATTGTTGTTTTTTGGGAGTCAAGGAATCAAAGATGCAGCTCCATTGCACGAATAAGCAAATTGTCACATTTGTCCTAACTCCTTTAAGTTCTTAACTACTGATTAATCATTCAAACAGTTTCTCAATGTCCTTCACCACGGGCTTCAACTGGTTGTTGCGGTCGATGAGCAGGGGATAGTTGGTCCTGCCCTTGATGGGCCATCCGTTGAGCCAGGAATGCGTATCGCTGACACCCCAGAAGGTGACGCGGCTGATGACATCCTTGTGACGCTCGATAATCTTGAAGAGGTCGAGGTAACGCTGGTTGAAGAGTTTCTGCGCCTTCTTGTCGAGTCCGTTCACATAGGGGTTGTATTCCTTCTGAAGTTCATACTTCTGACTGATTTCCGCACCGCCGAATCCCTTGGGATTGGGCAGCATATTCATATCCAGTTCCGTCATCATCACCTTCACGCCCAGGGCGGCAAAGGCCTCGATGCTCTTCTCGTATTCCGTGTAGTCGGGATAGTCGAAGCCGTTGTGGCTCTGCATACCGATGGCATCGATGCGAAGTCCCTTTGCCTTCAGGTTGCTCACCAACTTGACGTACGCCTCCCGCTTGCCGGGCTTCGCCATGGAAAAATCGTTGATGTAGAGTTCGGCGTCGGGGTCTGCCTCGTGGGCGAACTGGAAGGCGAGCTCAATATACTCCGGACCGATGATCTTGTAATAGAGCGACTGGCGGTAACTGCCGTCATCCTCTATCGCCTCGTTCACCACATCCCATCCCTTCACCTTCCCGCGGTAATGAGTGGCTACGGTCATGATGTGGTTGTACATCCTGCCTATCAGGGTCTCGCGGCTCACCAACTTTCCTTCCTTGTCGGTAAACATCCATTTGGGCGGCTGGGAGTGCCATACGAGGCAATGGCCTATCAAGGTCTTGCCGTTCTTCTGCGCCCAGTCTGCAAGTTTGTCACCGTCTTCAAAGTCGAAGCGGTTCACCTCTGGATGGTTCTTCTCTCCCTTCATGCAATTCTCCGCTACCACTTGGTTAAAGTGCTTGATGGCCACCGCCTCCTCTTCCGGACACTTGCCATCCACGAGGTCTGTGTTAACGGCGGCACCTATCAGGAAATACTTCCCCATCACGTCTTGCATGGCGGGCAAGTCGGCAGTCGAAACCTTCTGGGCAAAGGCAGAGCCGGCAAGCAGCAGGCTCATGCCCAACAACATAGATTTCTTCATCATTTGTTCCTTTCTTCTATTTTCTTGTTAATATCGTCTATCACCTCGTCGGTCAGCTCATACTTGGAGATGATGAACATCGCCAAGCCGAGCAGGATGGCAGGAATCACGCACACCAGCCAGCGGATGCCTTCCTGTGCCAGGGGCGACTGCTGCTCCAGGTCGTTCATGAAGTAGGCACCTGCCGCATTGCCCACAGACATCATGGCAAACGCCGTGATGAAGAAGAGCGCCACGATGCGCAGCGGACGGTTGTGGAAGAACTCCGTCCAGAGGTCGCTCACCTTCACGTTCTTGGTTTCCTTCTCGTCCATCACCACGCGTTCCTTGGTCTGACTGAAGCAGAACACGAGGAGGGCGAAGCCCACGAGGGCATAGATGAGCATGGCGACAAACCAGGCGTGGCTGTCCGTCGGGAGAGAGCTGCTCTCCTGGGCGGCGGCAGCCTGGTAGCCTGTCCAGGCGAGCACCGCACCGGGCACCACTCCTCCGAGTGCCATACCTGCCTTGTAGAAGATGCCCGTCAAGGCATTCACGATGCCGGCGATGCGCTTGCCGCTGGTGTATTCGGCGAAGGAGATGACCTCGGGAATCAACGCCCACATATAACCCGTTGCCACGATGACACCGGTAGACTTGATGAACTGGGCGATGTAAACGAGGGTGATGTTGTCCTTCACGGGTCCCATCTTACTGATGACATAGAGCATCGCCATGCCGACGATGGCGACGGTGAGGAAGATGTAGAACATATTTTTCTTGCCCACCTTCTTCTTGATGGCCGGCACCAGGGGCATGAAGATGAACGACGGCAGCGAGCCGAGTCCCATGAAGAGTGCCATCTCCGTGGGCAAATCCTTGGCTGCGGCGAGGATGGCCACCAGGATGGGCACACCTGCCGATACGCAGAGTCCGCCCACATTGGCCATAAACATACGCACGGAGGT
Organism: Acutalibacteraceae bacterium; assembly: GCA_963616155.1. GTDB lineage: Bacteria > Bacteroidota > Bacteroidia > Bacteroidales > Bacteroidaceae > Prevotella. The sequence continues at coordinate 3,493 of CAVEJY010000158.1, read as the reverse complement.
AAGGATGGTGATCTCGTCGGTGTCGCGCGTCAACGATGAGTTCAAGGCTCCGTAAGGCACATTGATCAAGGTGTAGAGCATCGACAAGCCCACATAGGTAACGTAAGCATAGATGAGCTTGAGGGTGTCGGTCTGTCCCTCCATGCCGTTCCAGAAGCAGAGGATGGCGAGCACGGTGAGCGGCAAGCCTGCCAACACGAGGTAAGAGCGGTACTTGCCCCAACGGGGATTGTGCTTGTCCACATAGGTTCCCACCAAGGGGTCCCAGAGCACATCGACCAGGCGCACCACCAAGAACATGGTGGCAGCCACACCCGGGTTCAGCCCGTAGATGTCGGTGTAGAAGAACAACAAATACATGCAGATGGTCTGGTAGATGAGGTTCTGCGCCAAGTCACCCGACCCGAAGCCAATGCGTTGCAGCCAATTCAGTTTGTAGAATCCCTTGGATTCCTGAGCATTCTGTTCCATATCTTTACTATTTTTTATTTTCTCAATTTCTCTGCGGCAAACTTGCCCATCGCCTCATAACCGAGCGGATTGAGGTGGAGCCAGTCGTCGGAATATTCCTGCTTGAGGCGTTGCGGGTCCTGCGGGTCGCGGGTCAGCTCGTCAAAGTCGATGACGGCATCGAAGCATCCTCCCTTTCTGATCCATTCGTTCACCGTCTGGCGGATGGCCTCGTGCCAGAAGGAATACCAGCCGTTGCCCTTGGTGGGGGTGATGGTGGCACCGTACACCTTGATGCCCTTTGCCTTCGCCTTGCCGGCGAGTACCTTGTAGCAGGCGATGAGCGTATCTGCCACATGCTCGTAGTTTTTGCTGGAGCAACCGATGTCGTTGGTGCCCTCGAAGATGATGAGCTTGTCGACGCCCTGCTGCCCGAGGATGTCACGGTCGAAGCGTTTCATGGCCGGCTCGCTCAGTCCGCCCTCCACCACACAGTTGCCTCCGATGCCGAGGTTCAGCACGCCATAGGGAGCGTCGGCATTCAGTTCATCAGCAAGGAAGTCGGTCCAGCGGTTCTGCTTGTTGGTAGTACTTCCGCGCCCGTCCGTGATGCTGTTGCCCAGCACTGCCACTACCGGCACCTTGCCGTCGGCCTTCACCTCCAGGGCGGCGATATTGTACCAGTGGTCTGCCTTCTCGCCGTCGCCGAACGCCTTGTCCATGGGTTTCGGGGTCTTCTTCACGCCATCCACTATATAGGAAGTGGTGCGGGAACCCCGGTGGGAGGTGGCATACTCGGGTGTCTGCTTGCCGTAGTCTATCGTGACGGTGAGGCGTTGCCCGGACTGGAGGGCATAGGCACAGACATCGGAGTAGACGGTCTTGCCCGGCTCGATGGTAACGCCCTTCTTGCCGCCAAAGGTGAGATACCTCACGCTCTTGCCGTTCACCAGCCAGTTGCTGTCCTTGTCGGTATCGGCGATATATACCGACTTCATCACGACAGGACCGCTACCGAACTCGTTGCTCAGTTTCAGCCTCAGCTCGCTGCCGCCCATGGAGACGTGTATCACCTGCCGGCACGAGCGGTTGCTCAGGCTTGCCTTGGGCATGTCTCCCTGTCCGGTCCATTCCACGGCAGTGGCCCATGTGCCCTTCCATACCTCCTGTGCGGAAGCCAACAGCGGACTGGCGGCAAGCGCAAGGAGTAAAAAAATGTTCTTTATCATGTGTCGGGTCATTGTTGTACGTTAGTTTAATTGACGATGTAGTTGTTTGACGATGCAAATTTATAAAAAAACAACAGAACGCTCCCCATACTACAGTAACAAATACTTTGGCAAATGTTACATTCCCGGCAAGAAAAAGAAAAAGATTAACCATACAAAAAGACTGCAACTCCACAAAACACGAAAATTTGCCGCTTTCACGCTTTTTTACTAACTTTGCACTCACAAAGCAACCTAATATAAACAACTAAAAAAATAAACGACATGAAGAAATACCTGATTGCCCTGTACCTGCTGCTTGCCGCCCTGCAAGCCGGCGCACAAACAGAAAAGAGCGCACTCTGGATGGGAACGGCCTCCGCCAACGCCTCCCAGGTGACAGCCGACACCGACCATGACGCCACCGTCAGGATTGCCCGGGATGAACTCACGAACCATTGGCGAGGCAAGAACGTAGAACTGAAAATCGACAAGAGCCTCGACCTGGGCGAGGGCTACAACATCCACGCCCGTCCCGTCCACCAAGGCGAACGCACCGAATACACCGCCACCATCACCGCCAGCCAGCCCATCGGACTGCTCTACGGAGCCTACGAACTGATACGCCTGCAGAACACCGGTGCCTACAGCACGGGCAACGGCCAACAGCACGCCCCCGGCAAGGCCATCGACGAGACCGAAAAACCCGCCCTGCCCCTGCGCATCCTCAACCACTGGGACAACCTCGACGGAAGCATCGAGCGAGGCTATGCCGGAAAGAGCATCTTCAAATGGGAGGAAATCAAGCTCGACAAAAAAGGGAAAGACGGAAGCATCAGCAAAGACCTGCACGACCGCCTCGTCACCTACGCCCGTGCCAACGCCTCCGTGGGCATCAACGGCACCGTGCTCAACAACGTGAACGCATCGCCCAAGATGATGAGCGCAGAATATATCAATAAGGTAAAGGTCATCGCCGACATCCTCCGCCCCTACGGTCTCCGCGTCTACCTGAGCATCAACTTCGCCTCGCCGATGGCTCTCGGCTACACCAAGACCGCAGACCCGTTGGACAAGAAGGTGCAGCAGTGGTGGCAGAAGAAGGCTAAGGAAATCTATGCCGCCATCCCCGACTTCGGCGGATTCCTCGTCAAGGCCAACTCCGAAGGACAGCCCGGCCCGGGCGACTACCACCGCACCCATGCCGACGGTGCCAATATGCTCGCCGATGCCCTGAAGCCCTACCACGGCACAGTGATCTGGCGCAGTTTTGTATACGGTGCCAACCACAAGGGCGAGGACCGTGTGAAGCAAGCCGTGAGCGAGTTCAAGAACCTGGACGGCAAGTTCCGCGACAACGTCATCCTGCAGTCCAAGAACGGCCCTCTCGACTTCCAGCCCCGCGAGCCCTACGCCCCCATCTTCGACAACATCCACAAAACTCCCCAGATGGCGGAGCTGCAGATTACCCAGGAATACCTCGGACAGTCGAAGCACCTCACCTACCTCGCCCCGATGTGGAAGGAATTTTTCGGCTTCGTGTCTCCCCGGAAATTAGTGGGAGTTGCCGGCGTGGCGAACATCGGCGACGACGACAACTGGTGCGGCCATCCCTTCTCGCAGGCCAACTGGTACGCCTTCGGACGCCTGGCGTGGAACCCTTCGATCTCGCCGGAGGAAATCGCCCACGAATGGCTCGTGCAGACCTACGGATGCCAGGACGAGAAGTTTACGAAGCCCGTGGAGATGATGATGCTCACCTCCCGCGAGGCGTGCGTCAACTACATGATGCCGCTGGGCCTGCACCACATCTTCAAGTTCGACCACCACTACGG
>CAVEJY010000157.1:0-3209 GCA_963616155.1 Acutalibacteraceae bacterium | reverse complement strand
ATGCTTTCCCTGCCTTTCAGAAAATGGTAAATAGATTGTTATCCGTATAATCGAGTAGGAGGTAAATACTAATAATAGGTGTTTACCTTCTACTTTCGTATTTACCGACCTCTCATGCCGAGCGTACCACAAAAAAGGTCTTAGGTGATTATCCTAAGACCTTTTTTATGCCGCCGTTCCATATCGGTGGTATAAATTCATCTTTATATTAATGCGACAGAACTTAGCCGCAACAAGCCCTTAGAAGCCTATGGCAAACAAAATCAACACCTCAGCTACCAATACTACGAATGATACCTTCTTAACCAACTCTGCTGTTCTGTAAATGCACTCCATAATTGTAAACCTTTTAATTGTCTTATAATATGTAGACCGTAACGTTTTACCGTACGTTCCGTTAACCGAGTGCAAAGTTAGTCAGTTTTTATCCCATCAATGCGCAATATGTTACTTTTGAGGAGAAATATCTAATGTTTTTCCACCCTTAAAACAGTTTTTACCACTTAAACATATATTTTTTACTACCTATATTGACTAAACACGCCCTCTATCAGCCCAGTCTCCCCTATCTAAAGTACGATAACCGATGGCCTCAGCGAGGTGCAGCGAACTTACCTTTTCACTATTTTCAAGGTCAGCGATGGTACGAGCCACCTTAAGGATGCGGCTATAGGCACGGGCTGAGAGCGACTGTTTCTCCATCGCCAACCGCAACATATCCATACCTTCCCCGTCAGGTTCCGCAAACTGGTGGATCATGCGCTCCGACATCTGGGCATTGCAATGAATACCCTTGAAATTCTTGTAACGGCGAGCCTGGATTTCACGAGCCCGGATAACCCTTTCACGGATCGAGGCACTCGGTTCCCCCAAGGCAGCCTTCGAGATGTCCTTAAAAGGTACGGGCGTTATCTCACACTGGATGTCGATGCGGTCGAGCAAGGGACCGGAGATTTTGTTCATGTATCGCTGGATTTGTCCGGGAGTACAGACGCATCGATGGGTGGGGTCACCATAATAGCCGCAAGGACAAGGGTTCATGCTTGCCACAAACATGAAGCAACAGGGATAATCGATGGAATACTTGGACCGGCTGATGGTGATGTGGCGGTCTTCCAAAGGTTGGCGCAACACCTCCAAGGTGGTCTTCGAGATTTCCGGCAGTTCGTCGATGAACAACACCCCATTATGGGCAAGGGAAATCTCACCGGGCTGTGGCGAACTGCCGCCGCCCACCAAGGCAACCTGCGAGATGGTGTGGTGAGGCGAACGGAAAGGACGCTGCGAAATCAGCGACATATTCCTGTCCATCTTCCCGGCAATGGAGTATATCTGTGTGGTCTCCAGGCTCTCCGCCAGTGTAAGGGGTGGCAAAATGGAGGGAATGCGCTTCGCCATCATAGACTTTCCCGACCCCGGAGGTCCCACCATAATGAGGTTGTGACCTCCCGCGGCAGCCACCTCCAATGCCCTTTTCACATTCTCTTGTCCCCGCACGTCTGCATAGTCAAGGTCATAATGACTCTGGCTCTCGTAAAATTCCTTGCGAGTATCCACAAAAACAGGCGTTGGATTCGCGAGGTCGTTCATGAATTGGATGACCTCGAAAAGATTTTTCATGCCATAGACCTCCAGGTTGTTGACGACAGCCGCCTCACGGGCATTCTGCTCCGGCACAATCAACCCCTTGAAATGCTCAGCCCTCGCCTTGATGGCAATAGGCAAGGCACCCTTAATGGGCTGGATGGTTCCATCAAGACTTAGCTCACCTACCATCATGTATTCCCCGAGATGCTGTTCGATGACATTGCCGTTGGCACCCAAGATACCCATCGCCAAGGGCAGGTCGAAGCTACTTCCCTCCTTGCGCAAGTCGGCGGGGGCAAGATTGATGGTGAGATCGGCGATGGGGAACTTGAAACCACTATACTGCAAGGCGGCGGCAATGCGGTTGCGGCTTTCCTTCACAGCCTCGTCGCCAAGACCCGTAAGATGATACTGCACCCCCTTGTTGAGACTAACTTCCACGGTGACCGTGGTGACTTGCAGACCGTTGACGGCAGCACAAAATGTTTTTACCAACATAAGAAATCCTTTCCTGCAGGATCTTGTTTCCTGCATATATTTGTGTGAGTTTTTATTTCAATAACTGGTCGAGCTTATCGAGCAGTTCCTTCTTCTTGAGGCTACGCGCCACAATCTTACCGTTTTGCAGCACGATGTTGTCAGGTATCGCCGTGAGACCCAAGAGTTGCAAGGTCTTGTCTGCCAACATATCGCCATTGCAGATGGTAGGCCACGAAATCGAGTCTCGTTTGAGAACATCCTTGCATTTCTTCTTGCTGGCATCTGCGCAGATGCCCATTAGTTTCAGTTTTCCCTTGGCTTCTTTCTGTTTCTTCCGCAGTTTCCTCTGCAAGTCCATACTATCGTAAAAGAAAGTGGCCCAGGTGGAAATGACAGTGACGGGCGAACTACAGAGACTGGCGCTCGATATGAGTTTGCCCTCCATGTCGTAAGCCGTAAAGGTGGGGAGCGGCTGTTCTACCCCAGTGTTTTTAAGTGTCTTGACCTGTTGCTGAAGCCTTTGCAGTTGCACATTGTCCGGCTGTTCCTTCACCATCAGCCTGATCAATTCGTCAGCTTTCTTGTAGTCAGGCTGCGGACAGGACACAAAATATTTCCTCACCAGGAAGAGAGCCACAGGAGTCTCAGGATGATTCTTGACGAACAGCTCGGCATGCTTGGTCTCCTCGGGCGGAGTGTCGCTGAGGATTTCCTTGCGGAAAACGTTCATGAGTTCGTTGGTCTTGGTTCCCTTCACGGTCATCTCCTTGAGGCGGGAGGCATCAGCTTGGATGTCAACCGTTTTTCCCGACTCTGCGAAGATAGGCTGCTGGGAGAAATTGGGAAACACAATCATGATGGTGAACTGATCGCGGCAAGCCGTCTCAAAGGAGAAACGTCCTCCCTGCACCTTGATAGTGTCAACACCCTCAAAGCCGCCGTCGGGACTATAAGCGTAAAACTCACCTTGGTTCATGTGAAGAAACTTGCCCTCAAACCTAAATCGCCCACTACCCACTCCACAAGAGGTGAGAAGAATAAGAGTAATGGAATATATAATGTAAGCAAACTTTTTCATATCAGAAGGGAAAGTGCCGCGAGCGGGACTCGAACCCGCACAGCCATTACTGGCCAAGGGATTT
>CAVEJY010000156.1:0-53052 GCA_963616155.1 Acutalibacteraceae bacterium | reverse complement strand
TGGGACTGACAACATCCATCCTTACATTGTATGTGCCTGTGGGGATGGCTGTCTCGCCCTTGAGCTTCAATTTGTCAATCTCTGCAAGGGGCATAGTACTTGTTAGACCCCTGTCCCTGTCCTCAAGGGTGTTGCAGAGGAAAGTTCCGTCTACATACAGTTTGCCTATGGTGTACCCCTCTTTCTTCCAAAGTCTTTCTACCAATAGTCTCATTTTCTGATGCTTTAATCATTTACCCTACAAAGGTAATGAAAAGAGGAGAGAGGGGGAGGGGACTAAGGACAGGTGTTAAGCTGACATAAGCAAGATGCTAAGGTTCTTGCCATTGAAAGGAAAACACGGTACCTTTGCAGCATAATTGACAGGATATGAAAATCAAGACATACATCTGCATGGGAGTGGCTGCCCTGACAGTGCTTCTTGCCACAGCCTTGCTTCTCTCATTGAAGAGCAGGAAAAGCATGGAGAGGAAGTGGAAGGAAGCCACTGAGAATGTCAAGGCATACAGCGAGCAGCTGGGCAGTTCTGAGAAGAGCAACAGGGCATTCAGGCTGACTGTGGAGCAGCTGGAGGCATCAAAGGACTCCATCTTCCAGGAGCTTGACAGAACAAGGAAGGAGCTGAAGGTCAAGGACTCCAAGTTGCAGAGCTTGCAGTATGTCTCCTCAAGCTTTGCAAGGACAGACACTATCCTCCTCAAGGACACTGTATTTAGGGACCCTTCCGTAAAAATAGATACCACCCTCTCCGATGAATGGTACTCTGTGAGGGTAGGGCTGGAATATCCTTCCACCATTGCAGTGAAGCCGGAGTTCAGAAGTGTGAAGAACATAGTGGTTTCCACAAGGAGAGAGACAGTTGACCCTCCCAAGAAGTTCTTCCTGCTGAGGTGGTTCCAGAAGAAACAGACAGTACTGAACATAGACGTGGTGGAGAAGAACCCCTATGTGAAGAATGAGACAAATAGGTATGTGGAGATAATAAGGTAAAAAGGTTTTGTATTCAGGTTTTTAATTTTATTTTTTGTTTATAATTATTTTTAGGTCGGTAACTCCCCTTGTCAGCGGACAGGGGGAGTTTTGTTTTCCGTCATTCATCTTCTCTGTAAATGTCCGTAAGGTTATCCATCTGCTCGCCTATGCACCTGTCAAGGAGCTTGGCATAGTGGGTGGTCATCCTTGTGTTGGTGTGCCCGAGCATCTTTGAGACCACATCAAGGGATATGTTGTTTGCCAGGGTGACAGTACTTGCAAAGGTGTGCCTTGAGGTATGGAAGGTGATGTGCTTGTCTATCTTGCAGTATACAGCGATGTCCTTGAGGTATTTGTTGATGTCAGAGGGATCCTGTATGGGTATCAGGGTCTTGCCTCCCCTGTACTTCTCAAGTATCATCTTTGCCATGGGCAGCAGGGGGATCCTTGACAGGATGCCTGTCTTCACCCTCTTCTTCTTTATCCAAGTCCTGCCTTCACAGTCTTTCTCAAGGTGTTCCTGTCCGAGGGTCCTGATGTCTATGTAGGCAAGTCCCGTGAAGCAACCGAACAGAAAGAAGTCCCTTGCCTTCTCAAGCCTTGGGATGGGGGTATCGAAGTTGATGATTCTTCTCAGTTCCTCCTCTGTAAGGAAGTCTATTTCCACAGGTTCCCTCTCTATCTTGTAGCCTGCAACCATGTTGTACTGGATATATCCGTTGGAGACAGTCCTCTTGATGATGGTCTTCAGGTATTTGAGGTGTTTGGTGCAGGTGTTCTGTGCCATGCCCTTGTCAGACAGAAGGAAGGTATGGAAGGACTGCATGAAGCCAATGTTCACCTCGCTGAGGAGGACATCCCCCCTCCTGTATGTCTTCTTCATGAACTCCAGAAGCAGTCTCCCGGTATGTTCAAAGCAGTAGTAGGTGGCTTTGGACACTCCCTTGCCCACCAGCTTGTGCTTCTCCTCATTATGCTCGGTGACTATCTGCATGAGTGTCTTGTCCTTCAGGGACTCCACCTTGTTCAACACGGCATCCTTCAGGAGATGCACTGTCACCATATAGCCCTTCTTCATCAGCTCCACCTCCTTTTCATAGATCCTGTTCCTGAACTCTATGAGGAAGTTGTTGGTTAGAGAGGTTTCCTTGGAGGCACCTCTGACCATCTGCTTCTGTTTGTTCCACTCTGATTCCTTGATGAACTTTCCTGTGCTGAGGTATATCCTCTCCCCATTGTAGGAGATGGACACTTCTATTGGAGAGAGTCCTGCCTTGTTTCTCTTACTTGCCCTCAATGAGAAGGCTACTACCACGCAATGATTTTCCATACTTATCTTGTAATTTTTGCAAATAATTCCGTAAATAAGTATCAGTCATTGGGTTATGGGAAATTTGCAGCCGTTTTACAAAAATTAAGGATTGGGCTGCAAATGGGCTGCAAATTTTAAGGCTGATACAGGGGGAACCAATGATAGGGACAGTATGGGAAAAGATATGAAAAATCCCTGTAGCCTTATGACCACAGGGATTCATTTCTTATGACTTTTTCCTTCAGACATTTGATGCCTGATGCGCCATTACTTGTTGATAGCCAAGTCGATGGCTACGGCAATAGCCACTGTGGCACCTACCATCGGGTTGTTGCCCATACCGAGGAAGCCCATCATCTCCACATGAGCGGGAACTGAAGAGGAACCTGCGAACTGAGCGTCTGAGTGCATACGGCCCATGGTGTCGGTCATACCATAGGAAGCGGGACCTGCAGCCATATTGTCTGGGTGCAAGGTACGGCCTGTACCACCACCTGAAGCTACAGAGAAGTAAGGCTTGCCAGCCAATGTGCGCTCCTTCTTGTATGTACCGGCTACTGGATGCTGGAAGCGGGTGGGGTTGGTAGAGTTACCAGTGATGGATACATCTACATCCTCGCTCCAGTTGATGGCAACACCCTCACGTACATCGTCAGCGCCATAGCAGTTCACCTTGGCACGGGGACCGTCAGAGTAAGCAATGCGGTTAACCACTTTCAGCTCACCTGTGTAGTAGTCGAACTTGGTCTGAACGTATGTGAAGCCATTGATACGGCTGATAATCTGGGCAGCGTCCTTGCCAAGACCGTTGAGGATAACGCGCAATGGGTTCTTGCGAACCTTGTTGGCCATCTCGGCAATCTTGATGGCACCCTCGGCAGCAGCGAATGACTCGTGACCGGCCAAGAATGCGAAGCACTGTGTCTCCTCGCGGAGCAGACGGGCAGCCAAGTTACCGTGACCGAGACCCACCTTACGGTCGTCGGCAACAGAACCGGGGATGCAGAAAGCCTGCAAACCGATACCGATAGCCTCGGCAGCATCTGCAGCAGTCTTGACACCCTTCTTGATAGCGATGGCAGCACCTGCTACATACGCCCACTTGGCGTTCTCGAAGCAGATACGCTGAGTTTCCTCGCACATCAAATAAGGATCAACACCTGCGTCCTCGCAGATCTGATTAGCCTCTTCCAAGCTCTTGATACCATTCTCATTAAGAGCTGCAAGAACTTGCTTCTCGCGACGTTCCTGACTTTCGTAACTTACTTTTCTAATCATATCTGTATCTCCTTATTATTCTTTACGTGGATCAATTGCTTTAACAACACCCTGCTCAGCAGTTGTACGACCGTAGCTGCCAGTGAACTTCTTCACAGCCTCGTTGGCGTCCATACCGTTCTTGATGGCTTCCATCATCTTGCCGAGGTGAACATACTCGTAGCCACAAACCTGGCTGTCCTTGTCGAGGAACTGCTTTGTGATGTAGCCCTCTGTCAACTCAAGGTAACGTGTACCCTTGGCTACAGTGCCATAGAGTGTACCTGTCTGTGAACGGAGGCCCTTGCCGAGGTCCTCAAGACCTGCACCGATAACGAGACCACCCTCAGAGAAGGCACTCTGGCTGCGACCGTAGACAATCTGGAGGAAGAGCTCGCGCATAGCAGTGTTGATGGCGTCGCAAACGAGGTCGGTGTTCAATGCCTCAAGGATGGTCTTGCCGGGGAGAATCTCAGATGCCATGGCGGCAGAGTGAGTCATACCTGTACAACCGATAGTCTCGACGAGAGCCTCCTGGATGATACCGTCCTTGATGTTGAGGGAGAGCTTGCAGGCACCCTGCTGGGGAGCACACCAACCCACACCGTGAGTATAACCAGAGATGTCCTTAATCTCTTTTGCCTGAATCCATTTTCCCTCCTCGGGAATTGGAGCTGGTCCGTGGTTGGGACCCTTTGCGACAACGCACATGTTGTCGACTTCTTTAGAATAGATCATATTCGCTAAATTTTATATTAATGAAATAATATATAATGTTTTCGACCACAAAAGTACAAAATTTCTTTGTAAAATACCTAAAAATAGGTATTCTTTTTAACTCTTTAACCTCATTTTCATACTTTTTCTTGGGTTTGTGGGGTTTTTGATGTATCTTTGCAAACTGAAAATTGCAATTTTGAAAAGATTATGATACAAGTTAAGATAAAGGATTCTCGTCTCCAGCAAGCGGCAGAGATGGGGATGGACGAGTTTGTCAAGGCATTCGTGGATGTTGTCAAGGAGGGCATCGGGGGAGAGCTGACCGCCGAGACCATGGCGGAGTTGAACAGCGACCAGGTGACGCTGCTCGCCTGGGACATCCTGCACGAGGAGATGATGGACGGAGGCATGGTGCAGCTGATCCACAACGGCTACGGCGGCTTCATCTTCCTGAATCCCACCGACAGGGCGTTCCGCAACTGGGGAATCCCGGAGCTGTGCAAGCTTATCCGCCACGCCCACAAGCATTACAAGGCTGCCCGCGAGGACATCGAGAGGGAAATGGACGACGAGGAATTCATGGCCCTCTACGAGAAGTATCAGGTCTTTGACGACTTTGACGATATGTTCGTGGAAAACGAGGAGGAATGGACTGCCAAGGTGGCCTACTACATTGACGAGCACATCGGTAATTTCTGCGAAATTGTCAAGAGTTAAGAGTTTACACATTATAATATATAGTATGAACAAGCAAGAACAGGAACTCCGAAAGAAGAGTCCGATACAGATACGCAACAAGAAGGCTTCCTTCGAGTATTTCTTCATCGACACCTACACGGCTGGCATCGTGCTGACAGGCACGGAGATCAAGTCCATCCGTGGGGGGAAGGCATCGCTCGTGGACAGCTATTGTGACTTCTACAATGGCGAGCTTTGGGTGAAGGGAATGAACATCTCGCCCTATTTCTACGGTTCCTTCGGCAACCATGAGGCGCGCCGCGACAGAAAACTGTTGCTGACAAGACGCGAGCTGCGTAGGCTGGAGGAAGATGCCAAGCAGCCCGGATTCACCATTGTACCCACGCTCGTGTTCATCGACGACCACGGAAGGGCAAAGGTAGACATCGCCCTCTGCAAGGGAAAGAAGGAGTTTGACAAGCGACAGACCCTCAAGGAGAAGGAAGACAGGAGGGAAATGGACAGGGCCATCAAGCACTTTTAAAGGTAAAAAGTAAAAACACGTAGTTGTCAATGAAAAGAGACATAAGGGAGATTATCAAAGAGAAGATTCTGGTCCTCGACGGTGCGATGGGTACGGAGATACAGAAGTACAACCTCACCGAGGAGGACTTCAGAGGCGACAGGTTTGGCGACCTGCCGGGACAGATGAAGGGCAACAACGATATGCTCAACATCACCCGTCCCGACGTGATTTCCGACATCTATCGCCGTTACCTGGAGGCAGGCGCAGACATTATCTCCGCCAACACCTTCTCCAGCCAGCGCATCTCGCAGGCAGACTACCATCTGGAGAGTTGCGCCAGGGAGATGGCGTTCGAGGGAGCACGGTTAGCACGCATTCAGTGCGACAAATACTCCACCCCGGAGAAACCGCGTTTCGTGGCAGGTGACGTGGGTCCCACCAACAAGACCTGCTCCATGAGCCCCGATGTCAGCAACCCTGCTGTCCGGGAAATCACCTACGATGAACTTTTTGCCGATGTGTGCGAGCAGGTGGACGGACTCATCGAGGGGGGCGTTGACGTAATCCTCATCGAAACCATCTTTGATACGCTCAACTGCAAGGCCATGATAGACGCAGCGCTCACCACCATGGCGAAGCACGGCGTGGAATTGCCCATTATGATCAGTCTCACCGTAAGTGACCTGGCGGGCAGAACGCTCAGCGGACAGACAGTGGACGCATTTCTGGCAAGTCTCTCTCCGTACCCCATCTTCTCCGTGGGCATGAACTGCGCCTTCGGCGCTCCGCAGATGAAACCCTTCATTGAGCACCTGGCGCAGGTGGCACCTTATTATATTAGTGCCCATCCCAACGCAGGACTGCCCAATGAGATGGGTGAGTATGACGAGACGGCAGAGAGTATGGCTCCGAAAATCGCCGAGTTCATCGACGAGGGCATCGTCAACATCATCGGCGGATGTTGCGGAACGACTCCCGATTTCATCGCCCGTTACAACGAGATGACGAAGGGAAAGAAACCACATCAAAGGGTGGGGAAGCCTTCCTGTATGTGGCTGTCGGGACTGGACCTCTTGCAAGTGGACAACAGCGTAAAGTTGCCGGTTGACACAAGTCGCTTTGTTAACGTTGGAGAACGCTGTAACGTAGCTGGCAGCAGGAAGTTCCTGCGTTTGATTAATGAAAAGAATTACGATGAAGCGTTGGGTATCGCACGCAAGCAAGTGGCGGACGGAGCCGCGGTGGTCGATGTCAATATGGATGACGGACTGCTGGATGCCAAGGCAGAGATGACTCATTTTCTCAACATGATAGCGGCAGAACCAGAGATTGCCAAGGTGCCTATCATGATCGACTCCTCGAAATGGGAGGTCATCCTTGCCGGCCTGAAATGTGTGCAAGGCAAGTGTATTGTCAACTCTATTTCCCTGAAGGAAGGCGAGGAGGTGTTTGTCTCCCATGCCAGAGACATCATGCGTTACGGAGCCGCCTGTGTGGTGATGTGCTTCGACGAGATAGGACAGGCCACTACCTACGAGCGCCGCATAGAAATAGCGAAGCGTGCCTACCGTATCCTGGTGGACAAGGTGGGCATGAATCCGCTCGACATCATCTTCGACCCCAACGTGCTGGCCATTGCCACGGGTATGGAGGAACATGACAACTATGCCGTGGAGTTTATTCGCGCCACAGAATGGATCCATACTCATCTGCCGGGAGCTCACGTCAGCGGTGGTGTGAGCAACCTGTCATTTTCCTTCCGTGGCAACACCTATATCCGCGAGGCCATCCACTCCGTTTTCCTACACCACGCCCAACTGAAAGGTATGGATTTTGGTATTGTAAATACCAAGGCGAGAATGGATTACAATAAAATACCAAAAGAAGAGCTTCAAGTCATAGAAGACGTTGTCCTGAATCGCCGGAAGGGTGCTTATGAAGACTTGATAGAGTTGGCTTCCGAAATCAAGGAGAAGACCGATGCCGCCAAGGCAGCAGCCAAGTCAGGCGGTGCCGTTGTCCCCAAGCCAGCCGACCCAGAATGGCGCAAGGACACGGTGGAACAACGTCTGAAATATGCACTCCGCAAGGGTATCTCGGAATATCTACAGGCAGACATCGCGGAGGCCCTCGCCAAATATCCCCATGCGGTCAACGTGATAGAGGGACCGCTGATGGACGGCATGAACGAGGTGGGAGAGCTCTTCGGTGAAGGCAAGATGTTCTTGCCGCAAGTGGTGAAGACAGCGCGCACGATGAAATCGGCAGTTTCCATCCTCCAGCCTCACATCGAGGCGGAGAAGAGCGGAGAGTCTACCTCGGCAGGGAGAATCATCCTCGCCACCGTGAAAGGCGATGTGCATGACATCGGCAAGAATATCGTGGGAGTGGTCATGTCGTGCAACAACTATGAAATCATTGATTTAGGCGTGATGGTGCCCGCTGAGCAAATTGTCAAGGAAGCGGTCGAGAAAAAGGTCGATGCCATCGGACTGAGCGGACTCATCACGCCCTCGCTCGAAGAGATGGTGCATGTGGCAAAAGAGATGCAGAACGCAGGTCTCCGACTTCCCATCATGGTGGGCGGGGCGACAACCAGCCAGCTTCATGTGGCATTGAAGATAGCCCCCGTCTATGACGGTCCCGTGGTATGGGTCAAGGATGCCAGTCTGAACGCTGGAATATGCGCCCGTCTTTTCAACAAGGAGGAGGGTCCTAAGTATGTTGCCGAGCTGAATGAGACCTATGCGCGGCTGAGGGCCGAGTATCAGGAGCAGAAGGCAAAACTGGCTTCCCTCGATGAAGCCCGAAAGAACAAATTGGAATTGTTTTAGAACCGAGAAACATGGCAAAGGACAAGATAGCATACGTCTGCAGCAGCTGTGGACAGGAATCCGCCAAATGGATAGGGAAATGCCCCAGTTGCGGTCAATGGAACACCTTCAAGGAGATTCGCATTGCAGGAGATACGGGTACACAGGCCGCCAAGAATGCCGGCATGAGCATGAGGCACGGCGGAGCAGCCACGATGTTTGGCAATGTGCGTTCCGAAGGTGGAGTGGCACCCGTGAAACTGCGCGACATCTCTGCACACGACGAGCCTCGCATCGACACCCACGACTTTGAGCTGAACCGCGTGCTCGGCGGTGGAATCGTTCCGGGCAGCATTATCCTGCTTGGCGGTGAGCCGGGAATAGGAAAGAGTACGCTCACCCTACAGACCATCTTGCGGGTGTCCGAACGGAAGGTACTGTATGTCAGCGGTGAGGAGAGTGCCCACCAGATCAAACTCCGTGCCGACCGACTGGCTGGAGACACTTTTGCCGACAACGTGTCCATCCTTTGCGAAACCTCCCTGGAGAAGATTTTCTCCCACATTCAGGAGGTAGCTCCCGAGATAGTGGTCATAGACTCCATTCAGACCATTGCCACGGAGGACGTGGACACGTCGCCGGGCAGTGTCTCCCAGGTGAGGGAATGCGCCGCCGCCCTGCTGCGCTTCGCCAAGACCAGCGGCATCCCCGTCATCCTCATCGGCCACATCAACAAGGAGGGAACCCTTGCCGGTCCGAAGATATTGGAGCATATCGTGGACACCGTCATCCAGTTCGAGGGTGACCAGCACTATATGTACCGTATCCTTAGGAGCATCAAGAACCGATTTGGAAGCACCTCGGAACTTGGCATCTATGAGATGCAGCAGGGCGGTCTGAGGCAGGTGGACAATCCCTCGGAATTGCTTCTGACGGAAGAGCACGACGGACTGTCGGGCGTGGCGATCAGCTGTGTCATAGAGGGCGTGAGACCTTTCCTCGTGGAGACACAGGCATTGGTATCGACGGCAGCCTATGGCACCCCACAACGGTCAGCGACAGGTTTCGACCAGCGCAGGCTGAACATGCTGCTCGCCGTATTGGAAAAGCGCGTGGGTTTCAAGCTAATGCAGAAGGACGTCTTCCTCAATATCGCAGGAGGACTGCGCGTCACCGACATGGCGATGGACCTGAGCGTCATCGCCGCCGTGTTGAGCAGCAACGTGGACACGGCAATAGAACCGGGCTGGTGCATGGCAGGTGAAGTGGGACTCAGCGGCGAGGTGCGCCCTGTGAGCAGGATAGAGCAGAGGATGGCGGAGGCAGAGAAGTTAGGTTTCCGGCACATCATCATCCCCAAGCTGAACCTGAAGGGCTTCGACCGTTCCAAATTTTCGATAGAGATACATCCCGTCAGGAAAGTAGAGGAGGCCTTGCGCTTACTTTTTGGTTAGCGGAAGGAAGATTTCCATATTCCCTTTAGAAGAATTTAGTCCGAGTTTTTGGATAATTCATATATTATATGTACTTTTGCACCGATTTGTAAGAAAAGAACAAGAGATGAAGATAATATTTACGAGTTTTGACAAGCATACAATCACGGACCTGCCCAGGGTTGCTTTCCCTGGCGAGATTGTCACCGTTAGCAAACCTGAGGATACAGAAGCAGCCGTCGAGTTCCTGCTTTCCCAAGAGATTTTAGGTGTAGATACGGAGACGAGACCTTCTTTTGTCAAGGGGCATCATCATCAGGTTTCATTGTTGCAGGTCAGCACGCACGATGCGTGTTACCTGTTTCGCTTGCATCTGACTGGAATGACGCCGGCCATCATCAGACTTCTGGAAGACAAGAAGGTACTCAAAGTAGGACTCTCTTGGCACGATGACTTATTGCAGTTGCATCGAAAGGCAGATTTCAAGACGGGGCTTTTCGTTGAGTTGCAGGATGTGGCTGCGAAGTTTGGCATTCAGGACAAAAGTTTGCAAAAACTATATGCCAATTTATTCCATCAGAAAATCAGCAAGACACAACGATTGAGCAATTGGGAAGCCCCGGAGCTGAAGGAGGCACAATTGCTCTATGCTGCGACTGATGCCTGGTGCTGCATCCGCCTCTATGAGGAGTTCGAGAGACTGGGAGCTACCAAGGACTATGAGCTAAACGAACTTTCCGACGTAAAACCCTGCAAGATTTTGGGTATTTAGTAGAAATTAATATAAAGATTATATATGTATAAAAAGGTATATTTGAAAAAAGGTAAGGAAGAATCGCTCAAGAGATTTCATCCCTGGGTGTTCTCCGGTGCCATACACCATATGGACAATAATGTGGAGGAAGGTGAGACTGTGAAGGTGTTTAATGCAGGCGGTGAGTTCATTGCCGTGGGACACTATCAGATTGGTTCCATCGCTGTCCGCGTATTGTCCTTCCGCGATGTGGAGATAGACCATGATTTCTGGTGCGCCCGTCTTCAGTCGGCATTGGATATGCGTATCGCCGTGGGAATAGCCGACAATCCTGCAAACAATACATATCGACTGGTGCATGGCGAAGGCGACAACCTTCCCGGACTGGTCATCGACTGCTATGGTGAAACTGCCGTCATGCAGGCACACAGCGTGGGAATGCATGTGAACAGGCTGGAGATAGCCGAGGCGCTGAAAGAGGTGATGGGGACACGTCTCTCCAACTTGTACTACAAGAGCGAGACTACCTTGCCCTACAAGGCAGACTTGCGACAGGAGAACGGCTTTATCTTCGGCGGCGATGCAAACAATGTGGCGATAGAGAATGGTCTGAAATTCCACATCGACTGGCTGAGGGGACAGAAGACGGGCTTCTTCGTAGACCAACGCGAGAACCGTTCCTTGCTGGAGTATTATGCCAAGGGCAAGAGTGTGCTGAATATGTTCTGCTACACAGGCGGCTTCTCCGTCTACGCCATGCGGGGAAACGCCAAGTTGGTACACTCCGTGGACAGCAGCGCCAAGGCCATCGAGCTGACCAATGACAACATTGCACTCAACTTCCCCGGTGACGCCCGTCATGAGGCGTTCTGCGAGGATGCGTTCCAATATCTCGACGAGCACGACCAGCAGTATGACCTCATCATCCTCGACCCCCCAGCATTTGCAAAGCACCGTGCAGCCCTGCATAATGCACTAAAGGGATATACAAGGCTAAACGTCAAGGGATTCCAACGTATCAAGAAGGGCGGTATCCTCTTTACGTTCAGTTGCTCGCAGGTGGTGACCAAGGACAATTTCCGCAATGCGGTATTCACGGCAGCCGCCCAGGCAGGCAGGAAGGTACGCATCCTACACCAGCTGCACCAGCCCGTCGACCATCCCATCAACATCTATCATCCCGAGGGCGAGTACCTGAAGGGACTGGTATTATATGTGGAATAATCATTGTCTGGGGGGCAGAGTATGATGAACATGAGAAAAACAACCCTTCTCGTTGCGGTGTTGGCGTGTCTTTCGCACCTCGTGGCAGGTTGCCAGTCGGAGAGTGCCAAGGTGCATCGCACTAAGATGGAGAAGATGCGCCAGGACAGTCTGGACAGTGCGTCGTTCAAGGTCGGCGTGATGCCTACGCTCGACTGTCTGCCGCTCTTTGTTGCCAAGGAGAAACGACTTTTCGACACGCTCGAGGTAGATGTGCGACTGCGCCGGTATATGGCGCAGATGGACTGTGACACAGCACTGGCAAAGGGACGTGTAATAGGGTCCGTTACAGACTTGATAAGGGCGGCCCATCTTCAGAAGCGAGGCACGTCACTGACTTTCCCCATCAGCACCAACACTTACTGGCAGTTGGTGTCGAACAAAAAGGCGCGTATCTCAGAGCTGAAGCAGTTGTCGGACAAGATGATTGCCATGACGCGCAAGTCTGCTACCGCATATCTCGCCGACTTGGCGGTGGACAGTGCCAAGCCCAAGAATGACGTATACAGGGTACAGATAAACGACGTGACCATACGCCTGAGAATGTTACTGAACAACGAGATGGATGCCATGCTGCTTACGGAGCCACAGGCAACCAAGGCTCGTACGGAGGGACATATAATCTTGATGGACAGCAGAACGAAAGACCTGCGCTTAGGAGCGTTCGCTTTCAGGGAAAAAGGGTTGAAACAACCCCATAGGGAGGAACAAATGAAGAAATTCATCAAGGCTTACAACATGGCGGTGGATAGTATCAACAAGAATGGAGTGCAGGCTTACGCGACGATTATTCAGAAATATTGCTATGCCGACGCAAAGACCGTGAAGGGACTTCCCCGTATGACATTCTTCAAGGCTGCATCCCCCCGTCAGAACGACTTGAACGTAGCAGCTTCTGTCGTCAAATAAGTAACGGTATTATTGTTAAAACAAAGAAAATAGATGACATCCAAAAACGATAATTACAGGAGTTTGTTGAACTGCAAGAGAATCCTGTCAGCAGGACGGTTATCCTTGGCCCTTGAGGAATTGCGCCAACATATTAGCGCACGTCCTTACCTGAATGGCTTTGCTGACCGATTGGCAGAAGTGTCTGGTAATTATGACCGCATGATGCAGAACTTTCTTGAAGGTTCGGATGGAGCAAGGAGTTTGGAATATTCCAAGAGCTACCGAGAGGAAACCTTTCGTTTGATTCAGGATGTCTTTATGGCTGAACACTTGAAGGATGAAGAAATTCTGGCTCCTGTTGTCAAACTTTCAGCAGAGATATCCCCCGACGGCATCGATGACATGATAACTTATATGCGTACAGGAAGCAAAGAACAAGACTTTCAGCAGGTGTGCATAAATTATCGTGCGGCAATTTTTTCTTATATATTGTTTTCTCCCCAATGGGACGAAACTACGGAAGAGCATCTTGTCAAAGTTGCCACCACTTCCGACGAGATAACGGCGCAACTGACAGTCAGTGCCATTATGCTTAGCATCTTGACAGTATTCGACTTCCGCAAGGTCAGGGCACTTTTCAGCATCTATCGTGCGGCGAGTTCCTGCGATGTAAGGGAGAGAGCCTTCGTTGGTGCCATGCTCTCCTTGGATGAGAAAGAGCAATTCTGGAAAGAAGAACAGAAGGAGCTGGTGCAAAAATATTGCAGCAGTAAAGAAGATGTGGCGAACGTATTGGACTTTCAAAAACAAATCGTCTATCTGCTCGATACGGAGAAAGACTTCAGGAAGGCAAGAGAAGCATTCGACATATCAGACATTGTGGAGCGGAATCCGAAGCTCAAGGAATTGTCTGCGAGCAATAGTCTTGAATTTGACTTGATAGATGAGATTATTAGCCCCGAGGAGGAAGAGGAAATTTCCGAGAGGCTTGAAGAAAGTATGAAACGTTATCTCGAAATGGAGAAGGCAGGCAGCGACCTTTATTTCAAGGGTTTCCATCTGATGAAGAGATTAGAGTTCTTCGATTCCATAGAAAATTGGTTTACGCCATTCTATGCGCAACATCCGGTTCTCGGTCCCTTGAAAGCCTTCGTGGATGGCAGCTGCGAGTTCGTGAATAATCTGCAAGAGGGAGCACCGTTCTGTAGCAGCGACACCTATAGCTTCGCCTTGACACTGGAACAGATGGCGAAACAGATTCCTGTCATCAAGAATATGCTAAGAATAGGAATATTCAAGTCACATGAGCAACTCGGCGACAATACGTTTGCCGCTTCGCTCTCCCGCAGGAAATATCTGCAAGACATGTATCGTTTCTTCATGCTGTCACCGATGAGGGGGGCTTTCTTGCCTCTCTTTGATGCGAAAAATGTCCGACGGACTACATTCATGGCAAGCTCGTTTTTCGATATCAAGCCGTATGAAGAGGCGCATCTTGCCATGTGCCGGTTCTTGATAAAGAGGAAAGACTATAAGCGTATGGCGCATTTTATGGTTCAGAAAATGCCTGATACCAAGGAGTATCGTTTGATAAAGGTCGCTTACACTGTCAATTATGACTATGTATCTGAAAAAGAGGTCGAACTTTTGAAACCCATTTTGTCGGAAGACCCCGACTGCAGACCAGCACTGAAGCTGTTGGCCAAATGCCACTATGAGAGGGAACTTTATGGAGATGCGCTCGAAGCCTATAGGAAACTCTTGAAATTCTATCCGGGTAATGTGGGGCTGGAGAGGCGTATTGCCGTCTGCCTGATCAAAATTGGAGAATATGACAGTGCGCTTGAAATCTTGTTCAGACTGGACTATCTGCATCCCGGCAGCACAGAAACCATGCGTGCGCTTGCTCAGGGACTCTTCTTGAAAGGGTCGGCGAAAAAAGCCCTTCGTTATCTTGACAAGATTCTCGCAGGATACACCGTTCCCACCAAAGATTCTGCAGAAGACATCTGCCAAGCAGCCATATGCAAATGGGCTATCGGAGATAGTGTTGGGGCCATCAAGGGATTTGCCGAGTACTTGACGTTCTATGACTTGAGGCTACTGCACGCGACAATGCAAGGTTTCAGAGATGTCCTGCGGCAATATTACAAGATAGAAGAGGATGACTTCATGCTAATGGCTGACGCCGCATCTCTCTATAAACAGAAAATGCTCCCTCATCGGGATACTACAGGAAATTCTCCCAAGACAACAAAAGAAGAAAATGATTATGGCTGGTAAAAGCAACAATAACATAGATACGAATTATGCCCACTTGCAACCGCAGGCTGTGGAATTGGAAAAGGTGGTGCTGGGGGCATTGATGATTGACTCGGATGCGTTCTCCGTAGTGTCGGAGATGCTGAAGCCGGAGACCTTCTACGACCCTCGTCACCAGAAGATTTACGAGGCGATACAGACGATGAACATAGAGGAACGTCCCGTGGACATCATGACGCTCATCAACGAGCTTACCAAGATGGGTGCCATCGACAAGATAGGCGGAGCGGCTTACCTGATGGAGATTTCCTCGCAGGTGGCTTCCGCTGCCCACGTCGAGTATCATGCCCACATTCTTGCCCAAAAGTATATGGCGCGCCAGCTGATCCACTATGCCGGCGACATAGAGACGCAAGCGTTTGACGAGAGCGTGGACATCGATGACCTGATGCAGCATGCTGAGGGAGAACTGTTCCAGCTTTCACAGAACAATATCAAGCAGGACTACACCCAGGTAGATCCTGTCATCAAGGAGGCTGTGGACATCTTGAAGCGCGCTGCGGAGAATGCCGGCGGACTGACGGGTATCCCTACCGGATATGTGGGATTGGATGACATGACCAGCGGTTGGCAGGCATCCGACCTGGTGATTATAGCCGGACGTCCTGCCATGGGTAAAACTTCGTTTGCCTTGAGTATCGCCAAGAATGTGTCGGTGGATTACCACATTCCCATCGGTTTCTTCTCTCTTGAGATGAACAATGTTCAGTTGGTGAACCGTCTGATCAGTAATGTCTGCGAGATTTCAGGACATAAGATTCTGAACGGTCAGCTGGATCCGGCGGAGTGGGAGAGACTCGACAAGAAATTGCGCAACCTCACGGGTGCTCCCATCTATGTGGATGACACCCCGGGACTTTCCGTCTTTGAGTTGAGAACCAAGGCGAGACGACTTGTCCGCGAGAAGGGTGTCAAGCTCATCATGATAGACTACTTGCAGCTAATGAATGCCAACGGTATGAAGTTTGGGAGTAGACAGGAAGAGGTGTCCACCATCTCACGCTCGCTTAAGGGGCTTGCTAAGGAGCTGAACATCCCTGTGCTGGCTTTGTCACAGTTGTCGCGTAACGTGGAAAACCGCGAGGGTCTCGACGGAAAGCGACCGCAGTTGAGCGACCTTCGTGAGTCGGGTGCCATCGAGCAAGATGCCGATATGGTACTCTTTGTGCATCGTCCAGAGTACTACCACATCTATCAAGACGAAAAAGGAAACGACCTCCATGGCATGGCGCAGATCATCATAGCCAAGCACCGTAAGGGTGCTACTGGTGATGTGTTGCTTAATTTCCGTGGCGAGTTCACGCGCTTCCAAGATCCACAGGATGCAGCTGTGGCCCCCTTGGACGAGGGGGGAGAGATTATGGGCTCCAAGATGAACGGTGACATGAACGGAATGCCACTGCCTCCACCGCCAATGACAGGAAACAATGGTCCATTGCCTTTCTAAGGGTTGCACAATCCTTACGGATTTGTGTAATAAATGTAGGAAATATTGTAGATTGTAAGAGCGAAGGATTAAAAAGTTATAAATTGTTTGCGTATGTCGGGAAAATGTATTACCTTTGCATCTGAGTTTTGAAAACGTAACAAAAATAACAGAAAAGAAATATGATGATCGCAACTCTGAACATTACAAGCATTATTATTCGACTTCGACTGCAGCATGTGAGTGGAAGTGATAAGGTGTGCATATAATTCTGCGGTCGAGATTAACAAAGCCTTTCTACACTTCCGTCTATGGGGTGGGGAAAGGCTTTTTACTTTAGTAAATTAATAAGAATAATATAAAATGAGTGACAGATTATTTATTTTCGACACAACCCTTCGCGATGGCGAGCAGGTTCCAGGATGTCAGTTGAACACAGTAGAGAAGATTCAGGTGGCAAAGCAGCTGGAACAGTTGGGCGTGGATGTCATCGAGGCTGGTTTTCCTATTTCCAGCCCAGGCGATTTCAATTCGGTGGTGGAGATTTCCAAGGCCGTGACATGGCCTACCATATGTGCGCTGACTCGCGCGGTAGAGAAAGACATAGACTGTGCCGCCGAGGCGTTGCAGTATGCCAAGCACAAGCGCATCCATACGGGTATCGGCACGAGCGACAGCCACATCAAATATAAGTTCAACTCGAATCGTGAGGAAATCATCGAGCGTGCCGTTGCCGCCGTGAAATATGCCAAGAAGTATGTGGAAGACGTGGAGTTCTACGCTGAGGATGCAGGTCGTACCGACAATGAATATCTGGCTCGCGTGGTGGAGGCTGTCATCAAGGCGGGAGCCACGGTGGTAAATATTCCCGACACCACGGGCTATTGCCTGCCGGAGGAGTATGGTGCCAAAATCAAGTATCTTATGGAACATGTGGATGGTGTGGACAAGGCCCGTCTCTCCACTCACTGCCACAACGATTTGGGCATGGCCACCGCCAATACCTTACAGGGTGTGCTGAATGGTGCCCGCCAGGTGGAGGTAACCATCAACGGTATTGGCGAGCGTGCCGGCAACACTTCTCTGGAGGAGATTGCCATGATATTGAAGTGCCATAAGGGCATCGGCATCGACACCAATATAAACACCACAAAGATTGTGCCTACCTCTCGTATGGTAAGCGGTTTGATGAATATGCCCGTGCAGCCCAACAAGGCGATTGTTGGACGTAATGCATTCGCTCATTCCTCAGGTATTCACCAGGACGGTGTACTGAAGAATGTTCAGACCTACGAGATTATTGATCCCAAGGAGGTGGGACTGGACGACAACGCCATCGTGCTGACAGCCCGTTCTGGACGCGCCGCCTTGAAGTATCGTCTCCATGTCAACGGTGTGGATGTGAATGACGAGGACAAACTCGACAAGATCTATAAGAAGTTCCTGCAATTAGCCGACAAGAAGAAAGAGGTAACCGACGAGGATGTGTTGATGCTCGCTGGTGCCGATCAGGCCGACCATCATGGTGTGCAGCTCGACTACCTGCAGGTTACCACAGGCAAGGGGGTAAAGAGTGTGGCAAGCATCGGCCTCGACATCGCCGGACAGAAGTTTGAGGATGCTTCCTCTGGCAATGGTCCTGTGGATGCCGCCATTCGCGCCCTCAAGAAGATTGTCACCAAGGAGATGACCTTGAAGGAGTTTACCATCCAGGCCATCGACAAGGGTTCCGATGATGTGGGTAAGGTACACATGCAAGTGGAGTACGACGGACATATCTACTATGGTTTCGGTGCCGACACCGACATCGTGACTGCTTCTGTGGAGGCCTATATCGACTGTATCAACAAGTTTAAGATTAGATAATACAAAAAGTAAAAACAATATGAATACATTATTCGACAAGATTTGGGACAAACATGTTGTCCAGATTGTGGAGGACGGTCCTACTCAGCTTTACATCGACCGTCTCTACTGTCACGAAGTAACATCCCCCCAGGCTTTCGCCGGAATGAGGGCACGCGGGCTCCAGATGTTCCGACCAGGCCAGATTTTCTGTATGCCAGACCACAATACTCCTACCCATGACCAGGACAAGCCCATCGAGGATCCTGTTTCCAAGAAGCAGGTGGACGTGCTGGCCAAGAACACCACAGACTTCGGCGTGGCTCACTTTGCCATGAATACCAAGGACAATGGTATCATCCATGTCGTAGGTCCTGAGAAGGGACTCTCGCTCCCTGGCATGACCATCGTATGTGGCGACTCCCACACCTCTACCCACGGAGCCATGGGTGCTGTGGCGTTCGGTATCGGTACTTCTGAGGTGGAGATGGTGATGGCTTCGCAATGTATTCTCCAGAGCAAGCCCAAGTCGATGCGCATCAGCGTCAACGGCAAGCTCGGCAAGGGTGTTACTGCCAAGGATGTGGCACTTTACCTGATGAGCCAGCTCACCACCAGCGGTGCCACCGGTTACTTCGTGGAGTATAGCGGAGACGTGGTGAAGGATATGTCCATGGAAGGTCGTCTCACCCTCTGCAACCTCTCCATCGAGATGGGTGCCCGTGGCGGATTTGTAGCTCCCGACGAGACTACGTTCGAGTACATCAAGGGACGTGAGTATGCTCCCAAGGGTAAGGACTGGGACAAGGCCGTGGCTTATTGGAAAACCTTGAAGAGCGGCGACGATGCTGTGTTCGACAAGGAGCTTACCTTCGATGCCAAGGACATTGAGCCACGCATCACCTACGGTACCAATCCTGGTATGGGCATTGGCATCAGCGAGAGCATTCCTTCACTCGACCAGATTCCTGAGGAGGAACAGGCAGGTTTCAAGAAGAGCCTCAAGTATATGGGCTTCGAACCCGGAGAGAAACTGGCAGGTCACCCCATCGACTATGTATTCCTCGGTGCCTGCACCAATGGACGCATCGAGGACTTCCGTGCCTTTGCCTCCATCGTTGAAGGAAAGAAGAAGGCGGACGGTGTAACCGCCTGGCTTGTACCCGGTTCTTGGTTGGTAGATAAACAAATCCGCGAAGAGGGCATTGACAAGATTGTTGAGGCTGCAGGCTTCGAAATTCGTCAGCCCGGTTGCTCCGCTTGCTTGGCAATGAACGATGACAAAATTCCTGCGGGCAAGTATTCCGTAAGTACTTCCAACCGCAACTTCGAGGGACGCCAGGGACCAGGTTCACGCACCATCCTTGCCAGTCCTTATATGGCAGCTGCTGCAGCCATTACGGGCAAGATTACCGACCCAAGAGAGTTCATGTAATGACAAGTGTTAACTGTTAAATGTTAAGTTCAGATGAAACAGAAATTCAATGTAATCACATCCAGCTGCATTCCCCTTCCCTTGGAGAATGTGGATACAGACCAGATCATACCCGCCCGCTTCCTCAAGGCTATCGACAAGGAGGGTATGGGCGACAACCTCTTCCGCGACTGGCGTTACAATGCCGACGGAACTCCCAAGCCCGACTTCGTGATGAACGACCCCTCTTATAGCGGTGTCATCCTCGTGGCTGGCAAGAACTTCGGCTCCGGCTCTTCCCGTGAGCATGCGGCATGGGCCATCGCCGGTGCTGGCTTCCGTGTAGTAATCAGCTCCTTCTTCGCCGACATCCACAAGAACAACGAGTTGAACAATCTCGTGTTGCCGGTCGTAGTGAGCGAGCAATTCCTCAAGGAACTCTTCGAGAGCATCGATAAGGACCACAAGACAGAGGTGAAGGTAGACCTGCCCAACCAGACCGTTACCAACCTCGCCACTGGAAAGAGCGAGCACTTTGAAATCAATGGCTACAAGAAGCACTGTCTGGAGAACGGTCTTGATGACGTGGACTTCCTCGTGCAGAACCGCGATAAGGTGGAGGCTTGGGAAGCAGCTAACAAATAATAGGCTATGGATGTCAACGCAAAGAGAGAGAATTCTCGCATCAGGGAAATCGAGATCATGGACAGCACGCTGCGCGACGGCGAGCAGACCAATGGCGTGAGTTTCCTGCCCCACGAGAAACTGATGATTGCCCGAATGTTGCTCCACGACATCAATGTGGACCGCATCGAGGTTGCATCGGCGCGTGTCTCGGAAGGAGAGAAGGATGCCGTCGCTCGTATTTGCCGTTATGCCAATACTATTGGCAAGCTCGACAGCGTGGAGGTGCTGGGGTTCGTGGACTACAACAAGAGTGTGGACTGGATAGCCGAATGTGGCGGCCATGTCATCAATCTCTTGGCGAAGGGTAGTTACAAGCACTGCACCCAGCAACTCAAGCTGACTCCTGAGGAGCATCTCGCCCGTATCAAGCAGACCATCGACTATGCCTTGGAGAAAGGATTCACCGTGAATCTCTACTTGGAGGACTGGTCGAGCGGTATGCGCGACAGCCGCGACTACTTGTTCTTCATGGTGGACGAGTTGTCTAAATTGCCCATCAAGCGCTTCCTCTTGCCCGATACCCTCGGCATCCTCAATCCCCTGGAGTGTGTGGAGTTCATCCGTCTGATGGTGCGCCGCTACCCCGATAGGCATTTCGATTTCCACGCCCACAACGACTATGATCTGGCGGTGAGCAACTCTTTGGCAGCCGTATTGAGCGGGGCCAAGGGACTCCATGTTACAGTGAATGGTCTCGGAGAACGTTGCGGCAATGCTCCGTTGGCGAGTGTGCAGGTGATTCTGAAGGATATGTTTGGTGCGAAGACCAACATCCACGAGGACCGACTCAACGAGATTTCCCGTCTGGTGGAGGGATACAGTGGCATTGCCGTGGCCCCCAACACCCCTGTGGTGGGAGAGAATGTGTTTACTCAGGTGGCTGGTGTGCATGCCGACGGCGACAACAAGGACAAGCTCTACTGCAACGACCTGGTGCCCGAACGCTTCGGCAGGCATCGTGAGTATGCCCTCGGCAAGAACTCCGGCAAGGCGAACATCATACAGAACCTGAACGAACTGGGACTGGAGCTGACTCCGGAGCAGACTAAGGCTGTGACCAAGCGCATCACCGAACTGGGCGACCGCAAGGAACTCGTCACCCAGGACGATCTTCCCTACATCGTGAGCGATGTGCTGAAGCATGGCGCTCCCGAGGACAAGGTAAAGTTGGTGAGCTATATGGTGTCTACCTCCTATGGACTGAAGCCTATAGCCA
This sequence comes from Acutalibacteraceae bacterium, assembly GCA_963616155.1. Classification (GTDB taxonomy): domain Bacteria; phylum Bacteroidota; class Bacteroidia; order Bacteroidales; family Bacteroidaceae; genus Prevotella. The sequence goes on along the minus strand of CAVEJY010000156.1, from coordinate 31,523 downwards.
GCGTGAAGGTGGAGATAGACGGCAAGGAATATGAAGACCACAGCACGGGCGACGGTCAGTATGATGCCTTCGTGAAGGCACTCCGCAAGATATATAAGTTGAAGTTGGGTAAGACTTTCCCAAAACTCGACAATTATCAGGTGAGCATTCCGCCGGGTGGACGTACCGATGCCCTTGTGCAGACAGTCATCACCTGGCGTGAAGGGGAGCGTATCTGGCGCACCCGAGGCTTGGATGCCGACCAGACGGAGGCAGCCATCAAGGCGACGCTCAAGATGATCAATATGTATGAGGCGGACGAGAGCGATGAGCAACCCACGTCGCCGCGCAATCTGGATATGGAATAATGTTTAGTGTTTAGTGTTTGATGAGTAATTGGGCACTAAACTAAATATTTCCTGCCAAGTAAACATTAAACAATAAACATTAAACAATAAAAAACGATGAAATTAAACATTGCAGTTCTCGCCGGTGATGGTATCGGACCAGAGATCATGAAGCAGGGTGTGGCTGTTATGGAGGCCATCGCCCGGAAGTTCAACCACGAGTTTACTTACAACGAGGCTATCTGCGGTGCCCATGCCATCGACGAGGTGGGTGACCCTTTCCCGGAGGATACCTTCAAGACTTGCATGGACGCTGACGCTGTGCTCTTCGCAGCTGTTGGCGACCCACGTTTCGACAACAATCCTACTGCCAAGGTACGCCCTGAACAGGGCTTGCTCGCTATGCGTAAGAAGTTGGGACTCTTCGCCAACGTTCGCCCTGTAGCCACCTTCGATTGCTTGCTCCACAAGTCTCCCTTGAAGGATGAACTCCTGAAGGGTGCCGACTTCGTGGTAATCCGCGAGTTGACAGGCGGTATGTACTTCGGCGAGAAGTACCAGGACAATGACAAGGCATACGACACCGACATCTACACTCGACCCGAGATTGAGCGCATCCTGAAGGTGGCATTTGAGTACGCAATGAAGCGCAACAAGCACCTTACCGTGGTAGACAAGGCCAACGTACTTGCTTCTTCTCGCCTTTGGCGTCAGATTGCCAAGGAGATGGAGCCTCAGTATCCCGAGGTGAACGTAGACTATATGTTCATCGACAACGCTTCCATGCGTGTGCTGACGGAGCCAACCTTCTTCGATGTCATCGTGACAGAGAACACCTTCGGTGACATCCTCACCGACGAGACCTCTTGCATCACCGGTTCCATGGGCTTGCAGCCTTCCAGCTCTCTTGGTGAACACACTCCATTGTTTGAGCCTGTACACGGATCTTGGCCACAGGCTGCCGGCAAGAATCTTGCCAATCCAGTGGCTCAGATTCTCTCTGCCGCCATGCTCCTGGAACACTTTGGTCTGAACGAGGAGGGTGCCTTGGTTCGCAAGGCTGTGGACGCTTCTCTCGATGCCAATGTACGCACGCCTGAGATTCAAGTGGAGGGAGGTGCCCAGTATGGTACTACCGAGGTTGGCGAGTGGATTGTCAACTGGATTGAGAACGCATAAGTTTTACGGAAATTTTATAGACAATGATCTATATCAGAAATATATTAGGCATGGCTTTTTGGGTCATGCCTATTTTCGGTTATTCGCAGAGCAATTCCGCCCTGCGCGATTCACTTGCCAAGGCTACCGACGTGCTGGCGTATGCTCCAGACAGCATTGACTTGCGTCTAAGGAAGGCTGCATGGAACATCCAACTGGAGCAGTGGCAGTATGCCAAGGATGACCTCGACAAGGTGTTGTTCCTCAACAATACCAACATCGCCGGTCTCTTTTACAGGGCATACGTCAACGAACAGTTGAAACGTTACAACTTTGCCCGTCTTGATTATCAGAATCTTCTGGTCTTGGTGCCAGGCAACTTCCAGGCACAGTTGGGTCTCGCCCTCCTCAACCAGAAGGACAAGCATTTCACCGAAGCCTACGATGGCATCAATTCCCTCATCGAGCAATATCCCGACAGTGCCATCGCCTATGCGGCGCGCGGAGGAATGGAGAAGGAAAAGGGACAGCTGGAAATCGCCGAGTATGACTACGCCAAGGCGATGCAACTCGACTCGATCAATATCGACTATGCGGTCAACCACGTCGACTTGCTCATCACCCTCGGCCGGACTGACGAGGCTTACGATGACCTGCGCCGTCTACAGGCGTTGGGAATTAAATCGGGACAGTTGCAGAATTTCTATGCACGTCTGAGAAAGAAGAGGTGAGCGTGGATGTCAATAAAATAGCAAGAGCAGCTATCTTCTCAGACAACTGCTCTACATTCAATAGGTATTAGTCTTTTTAAGGTAAAAAGATTGTATTCAGGATAACGATTGCAAAGATACACATTTTTTCTGAATTTTAAGAAACAATATCAAAAAAAATGTCTTTTTTGTGCATTTTTTCTTCATTATTTGTTCTTTGTTAGCGATTTTTTGTTAACTTTGCAGCAGAAATGGCGAAAACTATGCTTTTTAGTCGCTTTACTGACATAACTTTTTTAAAAACAAAAGGATATGATGAAAACTATTCAAGCAGGTCTTGCAATGACCTTTGCAACCCTTTCTTTTGTGGGTTGTACGAGTGAGGAGGCGATGAGTCATTCATCGCAAGTAGATTACCAGGATGTAAACATCAGTTTCTTTGATGCTACCTTAGAGCAAATGGGTGTGGCTCGGACAAGAGCAGACGATACTCCGTTGAAGGATTGTTTCCAACGGTTGGATGTCGCTTTGTTTTCGGTCAATGATGCCACTGTAAAGTACACAGCCACCCAGACCTCTGGAGACGAAAGTTTCGGAACAGTAAGCATGCGTGTTCCCACAGGTGATTATACGCTTGTGGGGGTGGCTCACAAGGGAAGGTTGGAAGAAACACCGTCAGCTACAATTGAGTCGACGGAGAATGTTACGTTCCCCAAATCAATAATCGGAGATGTTGCCTACGTCACAAAATCTCTCACTGTCAATACTGTTTCTCAGACCGCAGCCTGTTCGATGAAAAGGGCGGTAGCTCTCTTTCGGATCAAATGTCAGGACGCTGTCCCGGATAAAGCCAAGAAGGTAAATTTTACATTTGACAAAAACTGTGGCTTCCGTTTCAACCCGTCAACGGGTTTGAGAAGCAATGAAACAAGCGTAGATTTCAGCTTTACGGTCAATAAGACAGAAGACGAAGAGAAGACTGACAAGGTTTTTGAAGTATATTTGTTCCTTGCAAATCAGACCACAACGACAAATGTGACAGTAACGATTACAGATAGCGACAACAAAGTGCTGAACAAGATGCAATTCGATGATGTCACATTACAGGTCAATCATGTAACAACCTATACAGGCCAGCTTTTCACGGCCGGGGGAAACATGACTTTTACCTTCAGCGATACTGAAATGTCAGCTTCCGGATATGACAAAGAATTCTAAATTCGCTTTGAGAATAATATGTCAAAGCCAACGTTTACAAAAGTTTTCTGTTAATGCAGGTTAAAAAACCGATTGTGTGGGAACACAGCAAAAAAGTATTGAAAATAGTCAAGAAAACATTTGGCATAGTGAAAAAAACTTTGTACCTTTGACATCGTTATCCTGAAAACAATCTTTTTACCTTAAAAGAAACTAATACCTATTGAAGATTTGGAGCGGTAGCCTGTGAAGGTTGTCGCTTTTTTTGTTTCAATACACTACTGTCCACGAGCATCCTTGAGCCTATAATTTTATAGTTGCGAATTTAAGGGGAATAAGGAATAAAGCTTCACTTGCCAATGAGGCTATACCTCGATAGCCAACGAACCTATACTTCATTGTCCAACGAGGTATAGCCTCATCAATTTGCGGAGAGCCACATGATAGCAGGCTTCCAGGTGCCGAAACGGTAAAAGGGAATCGCCCTGTAGAGGATGAGAGCATGATGCTTTTTACCTCTACAGGGCGATTTTCATAGACTAAAAGCGGAATCCTGCCTTATTTCTGGCTCTTGATCTTCTCCACATAAGCGTCAATTACCGCTACAGCAGTGATGTTGACGATATCCTGAACACTGCTCTCGGAATCCGTGAAATGAATGGGCTTGTTAAGACCCATCTGAATCGGACCGATAATCTCTGCCTCAGGGCTCAATGCCTGTAGAAGCTTGTATGCGCCATTGGCACTGCTGAGAGTCGGGAACACCAAAGTGTTGACATCCTTGCCCTTCAGGCGAGAGAATGGATATTTCTCGTCACGGAGTTGCTTGTTAAGCGCATAGTTCACCTGCATTTCTCCGTCAATGGCGAGAGTTGGGAACTGCTCCTGCATCCTGGCAACGGCATTCTTCACCTTGACGGGCGATCCGACAGTGTCCGTACCGAAGTTAGAGTAGCTCAGCATGGCCATCACCGGCTCATCGTTGAAGAACCTTACGGTGCTTGCCGACAGCTTGGCCACATCTACAAGCACTTCCTCGTCGGGATGGCGGTTGATGAGAGTGTCGGAGATATAGTAGACACCCTTCTGGGTGTTGAGGATATGCATGGTGCCGAAGGTGTTGTAGCCCTCACGGATGCCAATCACGTCCTTCGCCACCTTGATGGTGTTGGAGTACTTGGTGTAGAGACCCGTGATGAAAGCGTCGGCATCGCCTTGCTCCACCATGGACATACCGAAATAGTTGCGCTCGTACATCTTGTCGTATGCCTCTTCGAAGGTGTAGCCCTGGCGTGCGCGCTTCTCTGCCAAGTGTTTGGCGAAGGTGGCGCGGCGACCCTGCTCGTTGTCGGCACGCATATCGACAATCTCCACGCCCTCCAGGTCGAGCTTCAAGCGGGAAGCCACTCTCTTCAGACGGTCGGGGTTACCCAAGAGGATTGGCTGGCAGATGCCCTCGGTCTTTGCCTGTACGGCAGCCTTCAGCATGGTGGGGTTGGCACCCTCGGCAAACACCACGCGTTGCGGGTGCAGACGTGCCGTATCGTGGAGCTTGCGTGTGAGCTTGGATTCCTGGCCAAGCAACTGGCGAAGATTCTGCTTGTAGGCATCCCAGTCTGTGATGGGCGTGCGTGCCACACCGCTCTCCATCGCGGCCTTTGCCACGGCTGCACTCACCTCTGTGATGAGACGTGGGTCTACTGGTTTTGGGATGAAGTACTTGGGGCCGAAGGAAAGGTCATTGACATGATAGATCTCGTTTACCACATCGGGAACGGGCTGCTTGGCAAGTTCGGCAATGGCGTGGACGGCTGCCATCTTCATCTCCTCGTTGATGGCGCGGGCGTGAACGTCGAGTGCGCCGCGGAAGATGTACGGGAATCCGATTACGTTGTTGATCTGGTTGGGATAGTCGGAGCGTCCGGTCGACATCAGTACGTCGGGACGGCTCTCCATGGCATCCTCGTAGCTGATTTCCGGTACGGGGTTGGCAAGAGCGAAGACAATGGGGCTTTCTGCCATGGAACGAATCATGTCCTGCGAGAGCACATTTCCCTTGCTCAAGCCCACGAATACGTCAGCACCCTTTACTGCCTCCTCAAGCGTGTGGATGTCGCGGCGGTCGGTGGCAAAGAGCTTCTTCTGTTCGGTGAGGTTCTCGCGGTCGCTGGTTATGACACCCTTGGAATCGAGCATCACGATGTTCTCCACCTTGGCACCAAGGGCTACATAGAGCTTGGTACAGCTGATGGCTGCTGCACCTGCGCCGTTCACCACAATCTTCACCTTGGAGATGTCCTTGCCGGCTACCTCAAGCGCATTCTTCAAACCGGCAGCTGAGATGATGGCGGTGCCGTGCTGGTCGTCGTGCATCACAGGGATGTCGAGGTTCTTCTTCAGCCGCTCCTCTATATAGAAGCACTCAGGGGCCTTGATGTCCTCCAGGTTGATGCCGCCGAAGGAAGGAGCGATGCGCTCTATTGTCTCGCAGAATTTCTCGGGATCCTTCTCTGCCACCTCGATGTCGAACACGTCGATGCCACCGTAAATCTTGAACAAGAGACCCTTTCCCTCCATGACAGGCTTTCCGCTCATGGCTCCGATGTCGCCAAGTCCCAGCACAGCGGTGCCGTTGCTGATAACTGCCACAAGGTTGCCCTTGTCTGTGTACTTGTAGACATCGTCGGGGTTCTGCTGGATCTCAAGGCATGGGTAGGCCACGCCGGGAGAGTAAGCCAAACTCAAGTCCGTCTGTGTGTGATAAGGTTTGGTCGGTTTAACCTCAATTTTTCCAGGGCGGCTATTCTCATGATATGCGAGTGCCGCCTCTTTTGTGATTTTTACCATAATAATATACTGGTTTTAGAGTTTTTGTTCCAAGCAAATGGCTTATTTTATGCACAATTCCATATTTTATGTGCAAAGGTACTAAAAAACTCTATAAAAAAGATAAGTTTTTTGTTTTTTTTTGTAACTTTGCACGAAAATCATATAGAAACGAACAATATGGACAAAATCACTGACTACAGAAAAGGGTTGAAGGAGAAGATCATTGAGCATGCAATGAACGAGTTTTACAAGCGTGGCATCAAGGCCGTGAAGATGGATGAGATCTCGCAGGGGCTTCATGTATCCAAGCGCACTGTGTATGAAATCTTTGGCGACAAGGAGGAACTCCTCTTGCTCGGCACACAGATGGAGCAGGAGAGGATGAAGCAGCAGATTGATTACTATGCCACTCACTGCAGCCAAAACGTGATAGAAATCTTCGCCTACTTCTACCGCCTTCAGATGGAGAAGAACGAGAAGGTGGAGCCCGCCTATCTGGAAGACCTCCACAAGTACCCTCGTGTACTGAAGTACCTGAATGAGACGGCAGTGAGGGAGAGGGCGCAGCGCCATGTCTTCTATGATGCCGGTATCAAGGAGGGATATTTCCGCCGCGATGTGGACTTCGACCTGCTCTCCAAAATCGGCAACATCGCCATGCAGGAGATCATGCGCCAGCAGCTTTATAAGGAATATTCCCTGAAGACGCTCTTCGACAACTACTTTCTGTTGATGATCCGCGGATTCTGCACCGAGCTGGGACTGACCGCACTCAACAAGGCGATCAGCGAACAGGAGACTCAGTCTTTATAAACCCACCTCAGCAGCCAGTTGATTGGACGGGAATGGAACTTGAACCAACGGTATTTGGCGACAGACTTCCCGCCGAAGCCCAATATGAACTCGCGGAAGAGGTTTTTGCTCCACGGCAGCCCTGCGTCCATGAAGCACATATGCCGGGCACCGTGTTCGTGTGCATACTTGAGGGCAAACCATACGGTCATCAGATTGGGATGAAGTGGGGCATAGGTCTTGCGCTTGCCGCCCAGATACCACAGGTAGGCATTGCCCTCGCTGAACACGCAGACGCATCCGCCAATAACGGTTCTCTCCTTGTAGGTGGTGACACATACCATCGCATTCCTGCTCCTCGCCAGTTCGCAGAAATACTGCAAGGGAGGAACATACTTGTGGGGTTTCAGAAAATTATACCTCCTGAGCAGCGTGTGGAACTTCTTGATTTCCCCGTCGCTCTTGACAACATGAGACTCTACACCTTTATTATATAGCTTGTCAATGCGCTGGCGGAGCTTGCCGGTGATGCGTTGCTCCGGTGTCATGCTATGGAGCGAGTTGTACACCTCCTGCCAGGCTATGGGGAAGTAGCCTAACTTGCGAAAATGCCGGTAGGCGAACATCTTCTTGCCCAGTCCGGAGAACTCGATGTAAAGGCACAAATGCCTCTGCAGTTTGGCGGTTATGGCTGTCAGCATCAGACTGAAGATCTCATCCACATTGACTCCTTCCGCATATTCTCCTTCCCCATGGGCGTGTGCATGGGTATATAAATATGGTGGGAGCAGATTGCCTCTCCGGTGTACGACCACAAGGAGTTGTCCCAAAACATCAGTACAGCCTTCCTTTGTCGCCACGACCATATAGGGGCTGTTGCCGGGAGTCTGTTCGGCTATGCGGAACAACTCTTGGCTATGGAAAAAATTACCCGGCAAAAGACCAGCGGGCAACTCTTCACTTTTGGCATATATATTTACTTCAAATACATTCACAACGCAAAAATAATAAATTATTTCTAAAAAAACAAGATTTATGTGCCTGGTGTCCTTTCTTTTTAGTATTTTTGCACATTATGAAGGTAATATTATTGGGAGCTGGCAACTTGGCAACTAATTTGGGCAAGGCCTTGTTGTCATCCAGGCATGACATCATGCAGGTTTATAGCAGAACTATGGAGTCTGCGTCTGCCCTGACGGCAATAGTCGGCGGGACACCCGTGGTCGACATTGGTCAGGTGCGAGACGATGCCGACCTGTACATCATCTCGGTCAAGGACAGTGTACTTCCCGACTTGATTCCCCGCCTATGCAAGGGGAAGGAGTCTAAGGTATTTGTACATACCGCCGGTTCGATAGCAATGGATGTGTTCCGGGGTATGGCATTCCACTATGGAGTACTCTATCCCATGCAGACTTTCTCGAAGGCGAGGAATGTGGACTTTTCCGGGATTCCCTGTTTCATCGAGTACAATGACGAATACTCCCGGCAGGTCATCGGAGAGTTGGCTCGTTCGTTGAGTCGCCGCGTCTATTCCCTCTCAAGCAACGACCGCAAGTACCTGCACTTGGCAGCGGTCTTCGCTTGCAACTTCGCCAACCATTGCTATGCCATCAGCAACGGTCTGCTGGAGAAATGCGGGGTTCCCTTCGATGTGATGCTCCCGCTCATTGACGAGACGGCGGCGAAGGTGCACCAGCTCTCTCCTGCAGAGGCGCAGACAGGACCGGCTGTACGGTACGACGAGAACATCATCCGCGCCCAGGCTTCACTCCTCAGGGACAACCCGCCAGTAAGGGACATTTACGAGAGAATGAGCGTGGACATTCACCAATCTTGCAAGAAAAGACAATCATCATGATTAATTACGATTTAAATAAGATTAAAGCTGTGGTCTTCGATGTGGACGGCGTGCTGTCACGGCAGACCATCACTCTTTCCGCCAACGGCGAACCGCTGCGCACGGTCAACATCAAGGACGGTTATGCCATCCAGCTCGCACAGAAGACGGGTCTGCGCATCGCCATCATCACCGGCGGCAAGACCGAGTCCGTGCGTCTCAGATACGAGGGACTTGGGGTGGAAGACATCTATATGGGATGTGCTGTAAAAATCAGGACCTACAGAGAACTCCTGGAGAAATACTCGCTTGCCGACGAGGAAGTCATCTATGTGGGTGACGACATTCCAGACTACGAAGTCATGAGGGCCTGCGGCTGTGCCTGTTGTCCCGCTGATGCCTGTTCCGACGTGAAGGCAATAGCTGCCTATGTCGCAACAGCAAACGGCGGCGAGGGCTGCGGTCGGGAAATCATCGAACAGGTGCTGAGGGCACAGGGGAAATGGCTTGCCGACGACAAGGCTTTCGGATGGTAGGGCTTCAGGGAGAGTGAAGAATGCAAATAGCGGTAAAAGAAATGAAAGGGAAAATGATGAGACACAAGATTATATTGGCGAGCAATTCGCCCCGGCGTAGAGAACTGTTGGCAGGACTGGACGTGCCCTTCGAGGTGAAAGTACTGGAAGGTATCGACGAGAGTTACCCCGACACCCTCGACGCTTACGACACGGCACAGTATATTGCCGACAAGAAAGCCGATGCTTATCGTGGATTGCTGGAAGAGAAAGGATATGAAGATGCCGTGCTACTCACTGCCGACACGGTGGTGATAGCTCCGCCAGCGGACACGTCCGGCGGAGGAGCCATCGTGCTCGGCAAGCCGAAGGATGCCGGTGAGGCCCATGCCATGCTCCGGCTACTGAGCGGGAAGACCCATCATGTGGTGACTGGTGTCTGCCTTGCCACAAGGCAATGCCGGCACCAGTTCTCTGTGACGACGGAAGTGTCGTTCAAACCACTCACCGATGCCGAGATTGACTATTATGTAAATCATTACCGGCCCTTTGACAAGGCCGGCGCATACGGCATACAGGAATGGATAGGCTATGTGGGCTGCACAGGACTGAAAGGCAGCTATTACAATGTCATGGGACTGCCCGTGCAGCGCATTTACGAGGAATTGAACGCAATTTAGTTTTTTTAAATTAAGATTTTCCCTCATGTCGCAAATAATGAGTATCTTTGTGCGTTTTATGTAACTAACAAGGATTATGACAGACAAAATGCTGGCCAAAGCCAGGGAAATCTTGGACAACTATCTGGAGACCAATCTGCATCGGAGGACCCCGGAACGTTACGCCATCCTGGAAGCGGTCTACAGTATCGGCGGGCACTTCACGCTCGATGAATTGAATGACCTGCTGGAGAAGGAACATTTCCGCGTGAGCAGGGCGACTCTCTACAACACGATGCACCTCTTCATCGAACTGAGGCTCGTGGTGAGACACAGCCTGGTGGACGGGACCAAGTACGAGGCGTGCCTCGATGACGAGAATCATGTGCATCAGGTTTGTACGGTGTGCGGCAGGGTGACGGAGATGAACGCGCCCTTGGTGTCGAAGGCCATCGGAAAGACGCAGCTGAAGGACTTCAGGATGGATGCCTTCGCACTCTACATCTATGGAGTGTGCAACTCCTGCCGGGAGAAGATAGTGACAGAGCGCAGCGAGAGAAGCTGCGTCTATGCCCAGGTGAAAAGGGAAAAATATAAAAACATAATAAAATGAACACAGGTAAAGTAGATGTCCTGCTGGGTCTTCAGTGGGGCGATGAAGGAAAAGGAAAGGTGGTCGATGTACTGACACCTAAGTATGATGTCGTAGCTCGTTTCCAGGGCGGTCCCAATGCCGGCCACACCCTGGAATTCGAGGGACAGAAATATGTTCTCCGTTCTATCCCGTCCGGCATTTTCCAAGGCGGAAAGGTGAACATCATCGGCAACGGCGTGGTCTTAGCTCCAGACCTCTTCATGCAGGAGGCGAAGGACTTGGAAAAGAGCGGCCATGACCTGAAGAGCCGTCTCCACATCTCCAAGAAAGCTCATCTCATCATGCCGACCCACCGTGTGCTCGACGCAGCCATCGAGGCTTCCAAGGGCAAGAATAAGGTGGGCACCACCGGCAAGGGAATCGGCCCGACCTACACAGACAAGGTGAGCCGAACGGGTCTGCGCGTGGGCGACATCCTCGACAACTTCCAGGAAAAGTACGAAGCCCACAAGGCGCTGCACCTCAAGCAGATTGCCAACCTTGGCTACACCGATTTCGACATCACAGAAGTGGAGAAGACATGGATGGAAGGTATCGAGTACCTGAAGCAGTTCCAGATTGTGGATAGTGAGCATGAGATCAACAAGGTGCTGCGCTCGGGCAAGGACATCCTCTGCGAGGGTGCACAGGGTACGATGCTCGACGTAGACTTTGGCTCTTATCCATTCGTAACTTCCTCCAACACAGTCTGCGCAGGTGCCTGCATCGGCTTGGGCATCGGTCCCAACAAGATTGGCGAGGTGTATGGCATCATGAAGGCATACTGCACACGCGTGGGTGCTGGTCCTTTCCCCACAGAACTGTTCGACGAGACTGGTGCCAAAATCCGCGACCTTGGTCATGAGTATGGCGCTGTGACAGGACGTGAACGCCGCTGTGGCTGGTGCGACCTTGTGCAGTTGAAGTATTCCATCATGGTCAACGGTGTGACACAGCTCATCATGATGAAGAGTGACGTGCTCGACGACTTCGAGACCATCAAGGCTTGCGTGGCCTACAAGTTAAAGGACGGCAGCGAGACCACCGACCTGCCCTACGAGATCGACGACGTGGAGCCTATCTACAAGGAGTTCAAGGGATGGAACACCGACATGACCAAGTTTACCTCCGAGGACCAGTTCCCACAGGAGTTCAAGGACTATGTCGCCTTTCTGGAAGACTACCTGGAAACTTCCATCAGTATTATTTCCATTGGTCCTGACCGCGACCAGACAATTGTTCGCAATAAGTAATTATGGCACAGAAACCAAGTATTCCAAAAGGCACGCGCGACTTCGGCCCCGTGGAGATGGCGAAGCGCAACTATATATTCAATACCATCAAGGATGTGTATGCCCTCTATGGTTTCCAGCAGATAGAGACACCCGCCATGGAGACGCTCCAGACATTGATGGGCAAGTATGGAGAAGAGGGAGACAAGCTCCTCTTCAAGGTACTCAACTCCGGTGACTACATGAGTAAGGTTAGCGACGAGGATATCCGTTCTCTTGGCTCATTGAAACTGGCGGCGAAACTCTGCGAGAAGGGACTTCGTTATGACCTCACCGTTCCCTTCGCACGTTATGTCGTGCAGCATCGCGAGGAGTTGCAGATGCCGTTTAAGCGTTACCAGATCCAGCCCGTATGGCGCGCCGACCGCCCTCAGAAAGGAAGGTATCGTGAGTTCTATCAGTGTGACGCAGATGTCGTGGGGTCCGACTCGCTGCTGAACGAAGTGGAGTTGATGCAGATAGTCGATACCGTATTCACCAAGTTCGGCGTGCGTGTCTGCATCAAGATCAACAACCGTAAGATTCTGACCGGCATTGCCGAGGTCATCGGAGAGGCAGAGAAAATTGTGGACATCACCGTGGCTATCGACAAGCTCGACAAGATTGGTCTTGATAACGTGAACGAGGAACTGAGGAACGACGGCATTTCGGAGGAAGCCATCGCTAAATTACAGCCAATCATCTCACTGTCTGGAACAAATGACGAGAAACTTCAAGTAATAGCTCAAGTGCTGGAAGGTTCGGAGACAGGCTTGAAGGGGGTGGAGGAGACCCGTTTCATCCTCGATACCTTGAAGGCTGTAGGACTCAACAACGAGATAGAACTTGACCTGACCCTGGCACGAGGACTCAACTACTACACCGGTGCCATCTTCGAGGTGAAGGCACTCGACACGCCGATGGGCAGCATCACGGGAGGCGGCCGCTACGATAACCTTACGGGCATTTTTGGCTTGCCTGGATTGAGTGGTGTGGGCATCTCTTTTGGTGCAGACCGTATCTATGACGTACTGAATGCGCTCGACCTCTATCCCAAGGAGGCGGTAAACGCCACGCAGGTTCTCTTTATCAACTTCGGTGACCAAGAGACTGCCTACTGTCTGCCCATCATCGGAAAGGTGCGAAAGGCAGGTATCCGTGCCGAAATCTTCCCCGACAAGGCGAAGATGAAGAAACAGATGAGCTATGCCAATGCCAAGAATATCCCCTTCGTGGTATTGGCGGGCGAGACGGAGATTGCTGCGGGCAAGGTGACGCTGAAGAACATGGAGAGTGGCGACCAGCAACTCGTAACAGCAGAAGAACTGATTGGGGCCATCAAGAAATAGCAAGATAGCATCGCTCTATATTTACAAGAGGTGTGTCGTAAAAAATAGCCACGACATACCTCTTTTTTGACATAATCCATCCTTTTTACATAAAAAAATGTAAAAAGGCGCACTCGTCGTAGACATTTGCGGAAAAAATATGTATCTTTGTTCAATCAATATAAAAAATCCTAAAACCTATGGAACAGAATTTAAAGAACATTGTATCGCAATTTGACATCAGGGGTACGGTCAATGACATCCAGCCCCTTGGCAACGGTCTTATCAATGATACATATAAGGTCAATACGGTGGGGGAGGAGAATCCTGATTATGTATTGCAACGTATCAACCACAGCATCTTTACTGATGTGGAGCTCCTGCAGCACAATATAGAGGTGGTGACATCCCATATCCGGCACAAATTGGAAGAGGAAGGAGAAACCGACATTGACAGAAAAGTTCTCCTTTTCGCCAAGACCCATGAGAACAAGACCTACTACAAGGACGGTGATAGTTACTGGCGCATTTCTCGTTTCATCACCAATGCCAAGACATTCGAGACAGTAAATCCCTATTACTCTCATTTCGCAGGACTCGCTTTTGGACGTTTTGAAGCAATGCTCGCCGACGTGAAGGAACCATTGGGTGAGACAATACCCGACTTCCACAATATGGAACTGCGCTACCAACAGTTGCATGAAGCAATGGTAGAGAACAAGGCAGGGCGCATAGATGAGGTCAAGGACTTCATCGCCGACATCGAGAAGTATGTGGGCGAGATGTGTCAGGCAGAGCAGCTGTACCGCGAGGGCAAGTTGCCCAAACGCATTTGCCATTGCGACACCAAGGTAAACAACATGATGTTCGACGCAGAGGGTAGGGTGCTTTGCGTCATTGACCTGGACACCGTGATGCCCAGCTTCATCTTCTCCGACTATGGAGACTTCCTCCGCACAGCAGCCAACACCGTGGCGGAAGACTGTCCCGACTTCGGCAAGATAGATTTCCGCATGGACATTTTCGAGGCATTCACCAGCGGCTACCTCGAGTCGGCAGGCAATTTCCTAACACCGATAGAGGTGGAATGCCTCCCTTACGCCGCCGCCCTCTTCCCCTATATGCAGAGCGTGCGCTTCCTCTGGGACTACCTCAACGGCGACGTTTACTGGAAGACGCAATACCCCACGCACAACCTGGTGAGGGCAAAGAACCAGTGGCACCTGTTCCAGAGCGTGCTGGCGCACACAGAAGAGATGAAGGCGTTCATCGCAACGCAAGTAAAGATATAATTTCCAACAAACCTTGGGGCAAGTCTCTCGATAGCCCCTCCTAAAATACAATAACTCTATGAGAAAAATGATGATTACACTTGCGGCTATGCTCATGGCTATGAACATCTCCGCAAAGCAGGTGACTGAGAATTCTGGTGCCCTGCAGACAAACCAAGTGGCAAACACCAGTGAAGTGAAGCCCATCGTGGTGCAGACACCCGCACGTCCGGTCGGACAGAAAGATGTACTCGGTCTGACCGTACCCAAGATGGACGTGGTGCGTGTAGGCTTCGTGGGGCTCGGAATGCGCGGCCCCAGTGCCGTGGAGCGTTACGCCAACATCGACGGTGCCGAGATCAAAGCTCTCTGTGACGTGGAGGCCGATCGCGTGGAGAAATGCCAGAAGATCCTGACGAAGAACGGTCGCAAGCGCGCCAAGTCGTATGTGGGCGAAGAAGCCTACAAGAAACTCTGCGAGAGTAAGGACGTAGACCTCATCTATATCGCCACCGACTGGGTGCATCATGTGCCCATTGCCCTCTATGCGATGGAACACGGCAAGAACGTGGCAGTGGAAGTGCCCGCCGCTTTCTCGCTGGAAGACATCTGGAAACTCATCGACACCTCCGAGCGCACACGCAAGCACTGCATGATGCTGGAGAACTGTGTGTATGACTTCTTCGAGGTGGCTGCACTCAATATGGCAAAGAAGGGCGTATTTGGCGAGGTGCTTCATGTAGAGGGGTCCTACCTTCACAACCTCGACGACTTCTGGGGGGAATACTGGAACAACTGGCGCCTTGACTTCAACCATAAGCACCGTGGCGACGTTTACCCCACCCACGGCATCGGTCCCGACTGCCAGGTGCTCGGCATCCACCGTACAGACCTCATGGACTACCTCGTGGCAATGGACACCAAGGCAGTGAACGGTCCCAAGATCGTGGAGAAGCAGACAGGCAAGCCCTGTACAGACTTCCAGAACGGCGACCAGACCTCCACGCTCATCCGCACGCTGAACGGAAAGACCATGCTTATCCAGCACGACGTGATGACTCCACGTCCCTACAGCCGTATGTTCCAGGTAGTAGGCACTGACGGCTATGCCAGCAAGTATCCCGTGGAGCAAATCCTCTTGCGTAAGGAACAGGCAAAGAGTATGAACGTGGACTATCAGGACCTCAACTCCCACGCACCCCTGAAGGATGAAGTGCGCGATGCGCTCATCAAGGAATACACCCCCGACTATGTGAAGGAGATCGAGGACAAGGCAAAGAAGGTGGGAGGCCATGGCGGCATGGACTACATCATGGACTATCGCTTGGTATACTGCCTCCGCAACGGTCTTCCCCTCGACATGGACGTGTATGACATGGCAGAGTGGTGCTGCATCGGTGAGCTTTCCAAGATTTCCATCGAGAACGGTTCCGCCCCAGTGAAGATACCCGACTTCACACGCGGTGCATGGAAAAAGTAAAATAATCACACTAAAAAATATTAAAAGCGACAGAAAATTTTGTTGAAGTCGAAGAAAATAAGTATCTTTGCTTTCGATTTCGAGGAAATTTAACGAACTAAATAAAATTTTTAGGAAAATGAAAATTGAAGATTTTAACTTTGCCGGTCACAAGGCAATCGTACGCGTTGACTTCAACGTGCCATTGGATGAAAAAGGTAATGTAACAGACGACACTCGTATCCGTGGTGCCCTCCCCACCTTGAAGAAGGTACTCGCAGACGGTGGTGCGCTCATTATGATGAGTCATATGGGCAAGCCAAAGGGCAAGGTTAAGGCCGAGCTTTCTCTCTCACAGATTGTAAAGAATGTATCTGACGCTCTGGGCGTTGACGTGAAGTTCGCCAAGGACTGCGGCAACGCTGACGCAGAGGCTGCCGACCTGAAGGCAGGCGAAGCTCTCTTGCTCGAGAACCTCCGCTTCTATCCCGAGGAGGAAGGCAAGCCTGTAGGCGTGGAGAAGGGTACACCCGAGTTCGACGCTGCCAAGGCAGAGATGAAGGAGCGTCAGAAGAATTTCGCTGCCAAGCTCGCTTCTTATGCTGACGTGTATGTAATGGACGCATTCGGTACTGCTCACCGCAAGCACGCTTCCACAGCTGTTATCGCAGACAGCTTCGACAAGGACCACAAGATGCTGGGCTACCTGATGGAGAAAGAGGTGAAAGCTGTTGACGCAGTACTCGGGAACATCAAGCGCCCGTTCACTGCCATCATGGGCGGTTCCAAGGTTTCTACCAAGATTGGCATCATCGAGAACTTGCTGACCAAGGTTGACAACTTGATTCTCTGTGGCGGTATGACCTATACATTCGCAAAGGCTCAGGGCGGCAAGATCGGTATGTCCATCTGCGAGGACGACAAGCTTGACGTGGCTCTCGACGTGATGAAGAAGGCAAAGGAGAACGGTGTGAACCTCGTTCTCGGCACAGACTCCATCTGTGGCGATGACTTCAAGAACGACTGCAACACACAGGTTTGCCCATCAAACGACATCCCCGAGGGCTGGGAGGGTATGGACGCAGGTCCTGAGACCCGCAAGCTCTTCGCAGAGGCCATCAAGGGTGCCAAGACCATCCTGTGGAATGGTCCTGCCGGTGTATTCGAGTTCGACAATTTCGCCGGTGGATCCAAGGCTATCGCCGATGCCATCGCAGAAGCTACCAAGGACGGTGCGTTCTCACTCATCGGCGGCGGTGACTCTGTAGCTTGCATCAATAAGTTCGGTTTGGCCGACCAGGTTTCCTACATCTCTACTGGCGGTGGTGCTCTTCTGGAGGCTATCGAGGGTAAGGTGTTGCCAGGCGTAGCAGCCATCGAGAAGTAATCGTAGATTTTCTGCGCAAGGTGTCCCAAAAGGACACAGCTTCAAGATAAACGGTCTATTCGAGGGCATCCTCTTGTGGAGTCCTCGAATTTTCAGTTTAACACATTTCCCTTAATAACCTAACTTTTAAGAATTTATATGGATTGGATTATCAACCTATTTACCAACACAGAATCCGTAGCTCACATTGCTTTGCTCTATGCAATAGTGATTGCCGTAGGAGTGTATCTTGGTAAGATAAAGATTTGCGGCATCTCGCTCGGAGTCACCTTTGTGCTCTTTGCAGGTATCGTTGCTGGTCATGTGGGTTTCACTGCTCCCAAGGAAATCCTTACCTTCATACAAGACTTCGGTCTGATTCTGTTCGTCTTCATGATCGGTCTCCAGGTGGGACCCGGTTTTTTCGAGAGTTTCAAGAAAGGCGGCGTGACTCTCAACCTGCTGTCTGTACTTGCTATTTTCCTCAACGTGGTAGTGATGTTCGCATGCTACTACATCTTCTTTGACACCAACAACCCATACAACCTACCGATGATGGTGGGTACGCTCTACGGTGCCGTCACCAACACTCCTGGTCTTGGTGCCGCCAATGAGTCGTTGCTCAGTGTGTTCCCTGACGGCAACGTGCCCAGTATCGCCAACGGATACGCTTGTGCCTATCCTCTCGGTGTCATCGGTATCATCGGTGCCACTATCCTCATCAAGTACATCTGCAAGGTGAACACCCAGCAGGAGGAAGAGATGCTGAACCAGGAGGATGCCGCCAACCCCCACGCCAAGGCGCACAACATGAATATCCGCGTGGAGAACTCCTACATTGCAGGACGCACCCTCAAGGAGGTGTCCGAGTTCTTGAACCGCGACATCGTATGCTCACGCCTTCACCACAACGGCGAGATCAGCACTCCTACCAGCAAGACGACTTTCGAGGTAGGCGACGAACTGCAGATTGTCTGCACGGAAGCGGACGCAGAGGCTATCAAGGCATTCATCGGCCCCGAGTTCGACAATGCCGAGTGGGACAAGAAGAAGGATGAGGTGGAGCACTTCGTGTCTCGCCGTATCATCGTGACCCGTCCCGAGATGAACGGAAAGACATTGGGCAAGATGCATTTCTCCAGTGTGTACGGTGTGAACGTGACCCGCATCTCCCGTCAGGGCATGGACCTCTTCGCAGGTCGCAACCACCACTTCCATGTGGGCGACCGCATCATGGTGGTGGGTCCCGAGGAGAACGTGAACCGCGTGGCTGAGATGATGGGTAACTCCGTGAAACGTCTCGATGCGCCCAATATCGCCACCATCTTCGTGGGTATCATGGTGGGCATCATCTTCGGTAGCCTCCCCTTCGCCATCCCGGGAATGCCTGTGCCGCTGAAGCTCGGTATCGCCGGAGGCCCGTTGATCATCGCCATCCTCATCGGTCGCTTCGGCTACCGCATGAAACTGGTGACTTACATCACGACATCAGCTAACATGATGCTGCGTGAGATTGGACTGGTACTCTTTCTGGCAAGCGTGGGCATCAAAGCTGGCGCAGGGTTTTGGGAAACTGTGGCCCAAGGAGACGGCATCAAATATGTCTACACAGGTTTTCTAATCACAGTGATTCCCATTCTTATCGTTGGCACAATCGCTCGACTGAAGTTCAAGTTCAATTACTTCACCATCATGGGTATGATTGCCGGTACTTATACCGACCCACCCGCACTGGCATACGCCAACGCATCATGTACCAAGGAGGCTCCTGCCGTAGGCTATTCTACCGTATACCCTTTGAGTATGTTCCTGCGTATCTTCTCCGCACAGATTGTGGTATTGTTCTTCTGCGGAGGTTAGCTTTGCTTACAAATAAGCAAATAACAGTGATGAAAAATTAAGAAATGATAAAAAGAGGTGCACATAAATAAAAAAATGTGCACCTCTTTTGTGTTTGTTCGGAAAAATATTCGTATCTTTGGAGCATCAAAACCTAAAAATAACTCAGATAAAACGTTAGATGCGTATGAAGAAATTGGGATTTTTATTAAGTATGTTCGTCATGGCAACCCTACCATCATGGTCACAAGGGGCAAGGAGCATCCGGATAACGGAGGTGATGACGGACAACCGTACCAGTATCATCGATGAGTACGGGAAACACAAACCCTGGGTGGAAATTTCCAACTCATCGTTTACGACCTACAATGTCCGTGGCATGTTCCTAACCACAGACCGCAGTGTGTTGGATCCAAAGATGTCTCCTGAGCAAAGGCGCCAACTGATGTCGCCCATCCCCAACAACGAGGCACGCACGGCATTGGCGGGCAAGAAAAGCCTCATTGTCCATGACTGTTCCTGGACCAGATCTTCGGATGGGAATGCCTGTGCAGAGGCAGGGCCTTTCCAGCTCGCCCTTGGCATCAAGGCGGGCAAGCCTATATGGGTGGCCCTTTACGATGGTAATGCCGTAGACCTCATCGACTCGGTAAGTGTCCCGGCATTGGCGGCAGATCAGTCCTTCGAGCTTGGCAAGGACTTCAAGACCTGGGCGACAGCGGTCGGCAAGGATGTGACACCGGGCTACCTGTCTCTCGCCACAGGACTCAGCAAACCGCAGATACTGAAGAAGACCGACCCCCACGGCATTGGCATCTCGGTGCTGTCCATGGGAATCGTCTTCTCCTGCCTCGCCCTGCTGTTCATCTTCTTCTGGATTTTCGGTGCTTATATGCAGCGCAAGCAGCGCATGGCAACAGCTGTTGCCCCTGCGTCTCCCGACGGGAACCATACCCTTGAAAGCCAGGCGGACGGCGGCACAGGACAGGAGACGGACCAGGCTGTCTACATGGCAGTCATCTCGCTTGCCCTGAGGAGCTATCTGGAAGACAAGCATGACAACGACTCGGGCATCATCACTATCAAGCCCAAGACTACAAGATGGAACCAGCCCAGGTATTGAGAATCCGGGCAAATTCCGAAAGAAATCATTTTTTAAACGTTATACAAGAAATACTTATGGAAAAATATCAATACAAGGTAAAAGGCGTAGACTACGACGTAGAGATTGAGGACATCAAAGGCAACATCGCCAATGTGACGGTAAACGGAATCCCCTTCGAGGTGGAGATGAAAAAGCAAGCAAAGGTAGCAAAGCCCAAGTTCCGCATCGAAAATGTGGCAAAGGTGGAGAAGCCAGCTCCGGTGAAGGAGGAAAAAACTGCAGTCCAGCCATCCGACGGAACTCCCGTGACAGCACCGCTCCCAGGTACCATCAATGAGATCAAGGTGAAGGTAGGCGACAAGGTAAGGGTAGGGGACACCGTGGTGGTTCTCGAAGCCATGAAGATGCAAAACAACATCGAGGCGGAGACCGAAGGCACCATCGCCAGCGTCAATGTAGCCAAGGGTGATGCTGTCAACGAGGGAGACACCTTGGTGACAATCAAGAATTAACATTCTCGCCAACTTGCATAAGGGCGCAAGCCCCATTATATATTATTATTTACAAATTATATTAATATGGATTTTATCATACAGAATTTCAATGAGTTCCTTACCTACACGGGCTTCGCCAACGCCACGGCAGGTAATCTCATCATGATATTGGTAGGAGCTGCATTTATTTGGCTTGCCATCAAGAAGGATTTCGAACCGCTCCTGCTGGTACCCATCGGACTGGGCATCATTCTGGGCAACATTCCTTTCCGTGCCGACGCCGGACTGGAGATTGGCCTCTACGAGGACAACTCCGTGTTGAACATCTTTTACCAAGGGGTGAAGCAGGGATGGTATCCGCCCCTCGTTTTCCTCGGCATCGGAGCCATGACGGATTTCTCTGCACTCATCAGCAATCCGAAGCTGATTCTCATCGGAGCCGCCGCACAGTTCGGCATCTTCGGTGCCTACATGATAGCCTTGGCTCTGGGCTTCGAACCCAATCAGGCTGCGGGCATCGCCATCATCGGCGGTGCAGACGGCCCCACCGCCATCTTCCTGTCGAGCAAGCTGAGTCCTAACCTCATGGGAGCCATCGCAGTCTGCGCCTATTCCTACATGGCGCTGGTGCCTGTCATCCAGCCGCCGTTGATGCGCCTGCTCACCACCAAGAAGGAGCGTGTCATCAAGATGAAGCCGGCACGACAGGTAAGCCAGACGGAAAAGATTCTTTTCCCGATTATCGGTTTGCTGCTCACCACCTTCATCGTACCGAGCGGACTCCCGCTGTTGGGTATGCTGTTCTTCGGAAACCTCCTGAAGGAGAGCGGAAAGACCACACGTCTCGCCAAGACGGCGGGCAGCAGTCTGAATGACATTGTGGTGATGCTGCTGGGACTCACCGTGGGCTGTTCCACCCAGGCATCGGAGTTCCTGACGTTCAATACCATCAAGATTTTTGCTCTGGGTGCCTTGGCATTCATCATCGCCTCGGCAAGCGGCATACTTTTCGTGAAACTCATGAACCTTTTCCTGCCGAAGGACAAGAAGCTGAATCCGCTGATTGGCAATGCCGGAGTAAGTGCGGTTCCCATGAGCGCGCGAATCTCTAACAATCTCGGATTGGAATACGACCGCCACAATTTCCTGCTCATGCATGCCATGGGGCCAAATGTGGCAGGCGTGATCGGTTCTGCAGTGGCGGCAGGAGCCTTGCTGGGATTCCTCAACTAAACAGCTTTTTCAAAGTCTTTCAAAAAGGTGCGCCGCAACCGACGCACCTTTTTTACTGAAAAGGCAAAACCGGTCCAGCAGCAGGGATACGAATAGAAAGAGGTCTGGACTTGCCAAGGAAAAGTATTTCCGACAAATATGGCACAATATGTACTTGTATGAATGGGAAGAGTAGTGTTTCCATAATCTCTATTTATCATAATGTCGGTTATGTTCCATAAAGAGAGATGGCTAACTTGGCAGTTTTTTAGGCAAATGTTACCTTTTTTACTTTTTCCTAAAAAAAACTTGGCGGACTCTTTTCATTTCTGGGATTTTTTTGTAATTTTGTGACGTAAAAGAATACGGACTTATAAATTCTCTGATTATGATTACATTTCCTTGTGCCAAAATCAACCTTGGCCTAAACATAGTAAGCAAGCGCGAAGATGGTTACCACAATTTGGAAACCGTGTTTTACCCCGTCCCGTTGTACGATGCACTTGAAATCAGGTACATGGATGAAAAATTCCCCAGCGACGTTTCTTGTGATTTGAAAGTGACAGGCAACGCCGTGGATTGTGACGAGCAAAAGAACCTGGTAGTCAAGGCTTACGAGATTCTTGCTACCGACTATTCGTTGCCTCGTGTCCACGCCCACTTGTTTAAAAGAATCCCTTCGCAGGCAGGTCTTGGTGGTGGTTCTTCCGATGCAGCTTTTATGATAAGGCTGCTTGACGAGCGTTTCCGCCTGAATATTGGTAATTCCGAGATGGAACGTTATGCGGCAAAACTTGGTGCTGACTGTGCCTTTTTCATCTCGTCGGAACCAGCATACGCCGAGGGTATTGGCGACAAGCTGATGCCTGTGGATAGCCCGGAGAATAATCTGGAGGGCTACCACCTTGCCGTCGTGAAACCCGACGTGGCCGTGAGTACGCGCGAAGCCTATGCTGCCATTACCCCCAGAAAGCCCATGAAATGTTGTCGCGACATCGTTCGTCAGCCCATCGACACTTGGAAGGATGAACTTGTCAACGATTTTGAGGCGCCCATCTTTGCCCAGCATCCCATACTTGCCGCCATCAAGCAGCGTCTCTATGACCTGGGGGCGGTATATGCCGCCATGAGCGGTAGCGGAAGTGCCCTCTTTGGTATCTTTAGAAAAGAGCCAATGACTATTGAAGAAACCTTTAGCGACACGTTTTGTAAGGTTGTGAAATTGTAACCCTAACGGAGAAGATATGAAAGAAGAAACACATCAGAAATTGATGGAGATTAAACGTTCCTTCCGACTGGTAATGAACGGTCCGACCTCACAGTCCATGCGGAAGATGGGAATGGAATACAAGTTGAATTGGGGTGTTCCATTTATAGAACTGAGGAAGATGGCCACAGAATACGGAAAGGACTACGAGTTGGCCATCGAACTGTGGAAGGAAGATATTCGGGAATGCAAGATTCTCGCTACGCTCATTATGCCAGCCGAGCAGATGCTACCCGAGATAACCGAAATCTGGATGGAACAAGTGACGAGCCAGGAAATGGCAGAGATGTTGGCATTCAACCTCTTGCAGGATGTGGACTATGCTCCAGTACTTGCCTATCAGTGGATGGCTTCCGACAAGCCTCTTTACCTGATTGCAGGATTCCAATTGATTGCCAGGCTCTTTTCCAAAGGACAAGAACCCAATGAACGCGGTATCAATGAGTTCCTTGACCAAGCACGCGTAGCATTGTTGGGCGACCATATTGGTGTAAAGCACGCAGCAGCCAACAGTGTTCTCAGGTTTGCCGACTTAGACGAGGACTATGAGCGAATCGCCACGAAGGCATTGCTGGGAGTCTTCGAGTTATAGCCCTCTCCCCTACCTCACCTCTCTGAAAAACAAAGAAAAGACATTTTTCAATGTGTCAAAAAAACAAGTTCCCAACTGAGAAAAAAAACTTCTGCGGTTGGGAACTTATACTTTTATAATCTCACTTTCTTTTTCTTACCCTTGCTCTCGTTGCCCACTCTGTCGAGTGCCGTTACGACATAGGTGTATTTCTTTTCCTTCACATACGGAAGTTTGAAAGAGCTGTCATAGCTCACCGCCAATATCTTAGAAGCATTGTCAAGGTTCACTTTCTCTCCTTCTTCGAAACGATAGACAACGTATCGGTTTGTCTCGTCGTCCCAATTCTTAGACTTGGCAGTCTTCCAGAAAAGGAAAGGGCCATCCGGTGTCCACTTAAATTTCAAGCTCTTGACAGGGTTGGGTGCCTTGTCATCCAAGAACGGCATCAGAGGCGGGAGGGCCGGATGCTTCCAATAATAATCTCGGAGCGTATGTCCTATGTTTCCCACGTTCTCTGCCACAGCCTGGGCGTACCAGAGAACCGTTCCGTTTACATTGGCACACTGCCGGTGCAAGCGGTGCTTCGCAGGCAACTGGTTCCTGTTAGGATTTGCCAGGTCTGCATTCTTGGCGGTGCGTTCAATGTCTTCTCCAATGTATAAGGGACGGTTGGCGGCGTGCTTGTTCCACCATGTAATCAAAGTCTTATAGTCGGCAGCTTTATTGCCTATCTCCCAATAAAGCTGTGGCACACAATAGTCTACCCACCCATTGTTCACCCAAATCAGCACATCAGCATAAAGGTCGTCATAGTTCTGCAGACCATTCGTTTCGGAGCCGTTGAGGTCGTTGCGCTTGTTTCGATAGATGCCGAAAGGTGACACGCCGAACTTTACCCAGGGCTTGATCTGGTGGATGGTCTCACCCAGTTGCTTGACGAAACGATTTACATTGTCACGGCGCCAGTCGCCTATATTCACAAAGCCATTAGGTTGGCGTTGAAACAAGCCTTGGTCAGGAATCGTTACACCCGGTGAGGGGTATGGGTAGAAATAGTCATCGATATGGAAGCCGTCAATGTCGTAACGGCTCACGATGTCGGACGCTACCTTGCAAGTGTAGTCTGCCGCTTCCTGTAGACCGGGATTCAGGATGACGAGGTTGCCATATACAAAGCAAAGCTCGGGACGCTTGATAGCCACATGACTTGGCGAGAGGGCAGAAGTCTTGGTCGAACCATGTTTGGCACGATAGGGGTTGATCCAGGCGTGCAACTCCATTCCTCGCTTGTGGCACTCGGTCACCATCCATTCCAACGGGTCCCAATATGGAGAGGGAGCCTTCCCCTGTGCGCCCGTCAGGAACTTGCTCCATGGTTCGATGTCGCTTTTGTACAGAGCATCACATTCTGCGCGCACTTGGAAGATGATGGCGTTGATACCGTCTTTCTGCAGCTCATCCAGTTGGCGGGTGAGCATCGACTGAATCTGCCCCGTACTCTTACCGATGAACTGCCCGTTCACGCACTGTATCCATGCGCCACGAAACTCGCGCTTGACCTGTGCCTGAACGGAAAGTACAGATAGCAAGGCAAGGATAAAGATAGTCATTTGTCTTCTCATAATTATTCTTCGTGTCTTATTAAATTATTCAGTCTTCGTCTCTCAGCTTGGGCAGGGAGATGTGGTATTTCACTGCAAGGAAACGGATGATACACACAGAAAGAAATGCCACGATAACCGTAAGGTAGAGGCTTACGCCCAACGAAGAGAGTCCCCAATAGGCAAGTCCGCCCACCACGCACGCCATCGCATAGATTTCTTTACGAAAGATGACCGGTTCCACATTGAGCAGCACATCACGAATGACTCCACCGGCGGCTCCTGTAATGCAACCCATGATGACCGCCACCCAAAATGGGAAACCACAGTCAAGCGTCTTCTGGATGCCCGCAATGTTAAACAGTGCCAATCCCAGCGTGTCGAACAGAAACCAGGTATTGTCCAGACGCTTCAGATAACTGTGGCATACGATGGCCAGTGCTTGCGCCATAAACGTACAAATCAGGTAGATAGGACTAAGCATCCAGAAAGGACGCACACCCAACATCACGTCACGGATTGTTCCACCACCTATCGCAACTGCCACACCGCATACAAAACCACCAAACCAATCGTAATGTTTCGATGCCGCCAACCGAATGCCGGAAATTGCAAAGGCAAAGGTTCCGATAAATTCTATCACTCGCTGTAGAGTCACCACGATTTCGGGGTCACTGTTGTAATTAATCATTTTATTTGTTGTAAGTTGTTTGTTGTTTTATACAAGTTCCTTGCACATCTACTCTTTGAAGCGATTGCCCCAACAGCTCACCATCCATTTGTAGAGCCTTTCCTCCGATGGCGAGTGCTGCGCATACCAAAAGCGGGCACCGCAAAGCTCGTCGGGAAGATATTGCTGTTCCGTAAAATGCCCAGGGTAGTCGTGCGGATATTTATAGCCGTCATGATAGCCCAATTCTGCCATCAGTTTGGTTGGAGCATTGCGAATGTGAAGCGGCACGGGAAGGTTGCCACTCCTGCGGACAGTTTGCAAGGCAGCGTCAATGCCAAGATAAGCACTGTTGCTCTTGGGACTCGCCGCAAGGTAGACCACTGCCTCTGCAAGGGCGATGCGTGCCTCGGGCCACCCAATCTTCATCACCGTGTCGAAGGCTGCATTGGCAAGCAGCAGGGCATTGGGATTGGCAAGTCCCACGTCCTCGCTGGCACTGATTACCACACGGCGAGCTATGAACTGAGGATCCTCACCGCCCTCTATCATACGAGCCATCCAGTAAAGGGCCGCATCGGGGTCGCTTCCGCGAATGCTCTTGATGAAGGCAGAGATGATGTCATAGTGCATGTCGCCCTGCTTGTCGTAAGCCAGCGGATTTTGCTGCAATTGCGCTTCTACCAGTTTGTCGGTGATGACGATGTTGTCAGTACCCGCCGCTTCCACCACCAACTCCAGAATGTTCAACAGTTTGCGTGCATCGCCTCCGCTGAACCGCATCATCGCTCCCGTCTCCTGAAGTTCGATGTGTTTGTCACGCAACTCCAAATCCTGCGTAACTGCACGATGGAGCAGTGCTTCCAGATCGTCCTTGTCCAAAGACTTGAGTACATACAACTGGCAACGGGAGAGCAAGGGCCTTATCACCTCGAAGGAAGGGTTCTCTGTGGTAGCACCAATCAGTGTCACCACCCCTTTCTCCACGGCTCCCAGCAAGGAGTCTTGCTGGCTCTTGGAGAAACGATGAATTTCATCTATAAATAAAATAGGTGAAGCCGTATCGAAGAAACGTCCGCTCTTGGCACGTTCTATGACTTCCCTTACATCTTTTACGCCGCTTGTCACGGCACTCAAGGTAAAGAAGGGCACCTGAAGGGTCTGTGCAACAATCTGCGCCAACGTGGTCTTGCCCACTCCAGGAGGTCCCCAAAGGATAAAAGAGGAAATTCGTCCTGCGTCAATCATCTTGCGCAGCACGGCACCCTCACCTACCAAATGCTTCTGGCCGACATAATCGGCAAGCGTGCGAGGTCTCATTCTCTCAGCTAAAGGTTCGCTCATAAGTATGTGCAAAGGTAATCAAAAAAAATGAAACACCAATAAAAAGAAGACATTTTTACAAAAATCATACGGAAAATTTGGATATTTAAAATTAAGTATTTACTTTTGCAAGCGAAAAAGAAACTACGATGAAAAAAGAAAGAACTTTAAGCCTGAAGACATTGTCCAAGAGCAGTGTCTGGGACATACAGGAGAATGATGTTTTCCGCCTTTGGGAAGCAGCGGAAAAGGACATCGACCTGAAGGACAACCAGCGTCGCTACCTCGACAACATCCGAAGTGCCTTCGAAATTGAAGAGGTGAAGGTCGACAAGCCCGAGGTGCTGGAGAAGTACGCCATGCGCGGCTTCAAGGTGGGAACCCTTCGCATAGACGATGCCAATGTCAAGTATGCGGTCAAGAAGCGCCCCATCATGCGCATTACCGACCTCACCTACGAGAACATCCACCACATCAGTGCCACCAAGCTCATCGAGGTTCTTGAGCGCAACTTCGGCGGCGGATGGGAAAGTCTGCCCCAGAGCATTCAGGACATTATTGAGAGCGGATTCGACATCAGCACCACTACCCTGCCCGCCAACCGTCTCCACAAGCCCGGAGGTTTGTACGAGAAGAAAGTCAATGACGGATTTGAGGTGCTGGAGATTCCCAAGGGAACTTGGACGGAGGCCATCTTCGCCAAGAAGAAGGCCGAGGTGGAGAAGGTCCGTATGCGCTTCAATGACGATGACGAACTGAACCGTGAGGACGACCTCCTTGACCGTGACGATGAAGACGATGACGATGAGGATGCTCCGGAGATAGAGGACCACTACAACGACCCCGACGAGGATGACGATGCCTTCGACGACGACAAGTTGACGGAGGAAAGCTACCGCACGACTTTCGAAGACCCCGAGAATCTGGGGCTTGACGATGCGGAGGACGTGGCTGAGGACGACGATTATTAAAATATAGACAGATATGAACGCATTAATAGGATTTATCGCATTAATCGTGGTGGCCATCGCAGGATGGGCCATCGCAGAATTCAAGTACAAGGCTTTCACCTTCACCCGCTCGGAGAAGGACTTGGAGGAAGAGGAACTGCTGGAGAACGAGCACCGCGCTGACGGTTTCAAGGAAATGGATATACGAGACATCATGCGCAAGAACTCTACCAACGGCTACAATGCCGTGGGATAAAGGACAGGGAGCAAGATTTTCCACATGATGTTGCAGATTTTACAGTATCTCATAATAGCTATCGTATTGGCGGCATGCTTTGCGTATGTCGCCAATCGTTTTTTCAAGACTATCAAAAAAGGCAAGGATTGTACCCATTACGCCTGCTCCGGATGCGCTTTTTACGACAAATGCAAAAATAATCAGAAAAAAGTTGCGGAAAAATTTGGTGGATTAAAATAAAAGCAGTACCTTTGCAACCGCAATTAAGAAACAAGCGAATTAACTGGTGTCTTAACCGAGCGGTTAGGTAACGGTCTGCAAAACCGTGTAGAGCGGTTCGACTCCGCTAGACACCTCGCAAACAAAAAAGGTGTAACTAAAAAAGTTACACCTTTTTTGTTTGCAATTCCTTTTCTGATTTCATTTTACGAATGCTACCCAGTTGGTCTTTCAAAGGGAAGCCCTCCCGCCTTTCATATATCAAAAACATTCCCTTCGTCGCTAAGATAGCTTTCAGGGAACACCTCCTTCGCTTCCTTCAGCAAGAGTGCTTCATCGTTGTACCGGGCACTGTAATGTCCCAAGAGCAGTTTGTCCACTCCAGCGTCCCTGGCGACAAGTGCTGCCTGTCGGGCGGTACTGTGATAGTAGAGCTTGGCGCGGTCTTCGTTCTCCGTCGTATAGGTGCTCTCGTGATAAAGGACGGTCACATCCTTCACCTTATTATATAGCTCCTTCATGTAGCGTGTGTCGCTGCAATAGGCATAGCTGCGAGGTTTTTCCGCAGGCTCCACCAACTTGGCGTTGGGCACCACCATTCCATCTCCGTCGTTCCAGTCCGCGCCATTCTTGATGTTGTTGATCTGACTCGTCGGAATACCGTAATAGTCTATCATGTCGCGTCGGATATGGGGCAACGTGGGTTTCTCGCGGAAGAGAAAACCACAACAGGGAACACGATGGCGGAGCGGTATTGTCTCTACTGCCACCGACCTGTCCTCGTAAACCACCTGGGATTTCTCCGTGTCTATGGGAACGAACTCCACCTCATACTCCATCGCTGAAAGGAAGAAATCAACCTGTTGCTTGAACAAAGGTTCGTATTCTGCTGGAGCATACACTCTTAGTTTGGCAGTTCTCCCCAACATCCCGAACGTGGAGAGCAATCCCAACAAGCCAAAACAATGGTCGCCATGCAAGTGGGAGATGAAGATGGCACCCACTTTGGCAAAGTGAACGTGGGTGCGGCGGAGTTGCATCTGAGTGCCTTCTCCGCAGTCTACCATGAAAAACTTACCCCTTATCTCCACGACCTGCGCCGACGAACCGTGACGGAGGGTGGGCAGCGCACTGCCGCATCCCAAGATATATACACGAAACGGTTCCATACCTTATCCTTGTCGTTTGAACACGAAGATGCCCACCTTGTTCTCCAAGAGCAGACTGTCGGGACCCAGATTACTGATGTTGAACGTGTCGGTGTTGAGCAGCAACTTGCCATTAAGGATCTTCCACGAAGTCCAGGGATTGGTCTCCACCTTCACGTTGTTCTTTACCTCTCCGCCTTCCATGATTTCGAAGTTCTTGTCAATGCTGGTCCATTTGCCCAGCAAAGAGGTGAGGTTGATGACATGCTGCGCCATATACTCTCCGTTGGCATCCTTGTAGGCAACGAGGGCGATGCGGTCTCCGGCGAGCAGACCACCCTGCACGATGCTTGAGTCGCCATCGTTGATGATGACGGTCAGCGAGTCGCCACTGTCCGCGAGGAGTTCCAGCGAGTGCATGGAAGTACCCTCGCCACAGACACCATAGATTGTGGAGTCGGTGGTCTCCTCCACCTGCACAGAGTCATTGGGCGAAATCACGGGAACGCGCTTCTTGTCCTTGCAACTGTTTGCTGCGAACAAGGCCAGCAGTGCTACCACCATATAAAACAACCTTTTCATAAGCACAAATATTTTTAAGCGTTATCTTTTTCTTAGTTATAGGTTCATTCCGCCGTGGAGGCATCTTTCTTCTCTGCCTCCTTGGCTTCATCCCACAAGCGATCCATCTCTTCCAAGGTCATGTCCTTCAGGTTCTTGCCTTGCTTCATGGAATGGTCTTCCACATAATTGAAACGGCGGATGAACTTCTGGTTGGTCATCTCCAAAGCGTTGTCGGGATTGACTTTGTAGAGACGTGCGGCATTGATGACGGAGAAGAGGAAGTCGCCCAGCTCCTTAGTGGACTTTTCCTTGTCCTCCCTGTCGAGCTCAGCCTTCAGCTCTCCGATTTCCTCGTACACCTTGTCCCACACGTCTTCTCTCTCCTGCCAGTCGAAGCCTACGTTGCGTGCCTTGTCCTGGATGCGGTAGGCCTTGATCAGGGACGGGAGAGCGTCGGGCACTCCGCTCAGCACGCGCTCGTTGCCGTCCTTCTCCTGCTGCTTGATCTGCTCCCAGGTCTTCTCGACGGCAGTGGCGGTCTTGGGGCGTGAATCCTCGCTTCCGGCTTCCGGTTCCTCGCTTTTGGTTTCAGCCTCCTTATATACCACTTGCCCTGCATCGTTGATGTACATATCCGGATTGGAGACGGTCCAGTTGCCCTCCTCCTTCCAGTTGATGAAAGGATGGCGGAACATCAGTTTGTCCGCCTCCTGGTTGCAGACATCACAGATGTCGAACTCGCAGTCCTCCCTTCCGATGATGGAATAGAACATGACGTGTTCCAGCACATCCCCGAGTTCCTTCTTGATGTTCTTGTAATCACGTTTCATCAAGGCATCGCAAAGTTCGAAAGTCTCCTCGATGGTATTCGGGCGAAGACTCTCGAAAGTCTGCTTCCTGTCCCATGGACACTGCAGGCGCAAACGGTCCTGCACGTCCAGCAAGCGACCGAACGCTGCCAGTT
>CAVEJY010000155.1:0-3401 GCA_963616155.1 Acutalibacteraceae bacterium | reverse complement strand
TACGATACACGGTCTTTTTATCCATTGTTTACAGTTTTATACCTACAAAGGTACTAAAAAATCTTGGAATATGCAAGTATTTTACTGAAATTCAAGTACTTAATTTATAGAACATCCCTTAAACCTCTTTGCTCCAGACACTCCATTCTTGTAGATATAACTATTCTCTTCGTCTTCAGTTAATACCCTTCCCTTCATATATGCGTTTGCCTTAGCTACTGCCAAATCCTTGTACATTCCTCTGTCAGGACGATCAAAACAGGTATTTTCGAAAAGATAATTGCCAAAAATATCATCAGACATTGCACGATAGTACAACATATCACCATTTTTACTCACGTCAATATAACCGCCAGTCAGTCTTTTCCGACCATTCCATATAGAAGAAGCGGTCATGCCTGCAAACGAATCAAAGAGGAAATCCTTGAATTTTGCAGGATAGAACATTTGTGGTTTCTTTACATTGACAGGATTCAACTCTACCACTTTGTCGCACACATCTTTTACGCTGGAACCACAACTTCCATAAAAGTATGCTTGTGCTAAGACTGCTTCACTTAGTACTTCTTCCATCCGTGAATCAACAATAGCGATATTTTGCTCAAAGGCACTGTTCCTACATCCGATATATTTGAGAGAATAGCCATCTTTAATTGCTTGCAATATGTCAAGGAAAGCACCATGGGCGTTAATTTGGTGCATTGCAGTTTCGTTACATCCAACAACCTCAAAAGTAAATCCTGAAGTTTGAGAACAATTGAATAAAGTCGCAGGACTACCAATATGGGATTTTATAGAAAAGCCCTCTGTTGTTTTGGAACGGTCAAGCGAGTCCTCACTCGTAATGATAATATCTGTTTTAGCTCCATACTTTTCTTTAGCGGAATCCGAAAGATTTGCCTTTGGAGTATCAATACCAAAAGATTCCAGATATTCTTGAACATCAGCGACTTTTGTTACTCTTGATGCTGCAAGTTCTTTGATGCTATTGTATAAAACCTGTGCATACTCCGACAACTCTGGCGCAGTTACCACTTTTATGTCTTCACCATCTTTGGATGCCTTCACATAAGCAATGTTTGCTTCGACAAAACGCTCGAAAATCAACATCTTATCAGGTTCATCCTATTTTACACACGTCTTAACGATTTTAAACATTGTGTGCGTCAACATTCGCCGCACCATTCGGTGCGGCGTTACTTTTTGTCTTTGTCTTCCTTATTCTGTTATCTCACCGATGTGCTGCAGGGTTTTGGTGATAGTCTTCACCAAGGGCTTGATGGTGCTGATGTGTACGGCCTCGTCGATGGTGTGTGCATCGTCTACCTGCGGACCTACTGAGACGGTATGCAGTTTGGTGTTCTTTATGACGAAATAGGCACATTCCAATGCTCCTTGGGCTTTCTCTACATAGGCATCGAGGTTCACTTCCTTGTAGTACTTGAGCACCATGTCCTTGAAGGGGCTCTTTCCCGGGGTGTCCCAAGAGGGAGCGTAGGCACTTTCCTTGGCACTCATCCCCATATTGGAGGCTTCTGCCAAGAGACGGTCTTTCTCATCGAGCACCCACTGGTTGTCGAAGGCGCGGAACATATCCTTGATTTTCAGCACGCCGTCCGAGAGGGTGATGATTCCAATATTGTTAGATTTCGTGGGAAGTTCGCCGTCTCGCTCAATGACTCCTTGGGGAATTTTTTCAATGAATGCGGCAAGCAGGTCGTTTAGCTGCGACGGGCAAGCCACGTCGGCTTCGGTCAGTTCTCCTTCCGTCAGCTCATGCGTCAGTGTTGTCTCGTTGGTGTATTTAGCCTTGTATTCTGCCATCATCGCCTCGATATTTTTTTTGCAATCGCTCTCCTTGTCGGCAGGCACGGCAAACCGAATCTTTGTAGAGTTGGCGATGACGTTGTCTGCAGTTCCACAATTTATGGCGAGCAGGTTGCCGTTGTTCTTTCCTATGATCTTGCCGACGACATCAAAGGTCAGGCTGGCTGCGCTCAGCCGAGGCTCACCGATTTTGGTACCGCTATGACCGCCGAGGAGTCCCTTCACGTTCAGTTCCAGCACTTTTGGATTGTCTTTCAGCTGTTCACCCTCATAAGTTTTGGTAAAGTCGACAGTATAGCATCCCAGGCTACCTATGGCCACTTGTCCGGCATCCTCAGAGTCGATGTTAATCAGGTAGTTGGCATCCAGCACTTCGTCGGCCAGTCCTTCGGCACCAGACATGTCGTAGTCCTCGTTGGCTGTGAAGAGAAGTCTCAGCGGACCGTGCGCCACGTCAGAGTTGGCTATGGCAAGAGCTATGCCCACACCTACCCCATCGTCTGCACCGAGATTTACCTTTCTGCCTTTCAGCAGGTCGCCTTCGTAATAAGGTTCCCCCACTACGGTCTCATAGTCGTAGGTCTCGCCCGAAATCGAGGCGCATACCATATCCATGTGTCCCTGCAGTATCACCTTAGGAACAGAGCCCAACGCCACGTTGTTGGCCGGAACGTCCATCCATACATTGCCATAACTGTCAGAGTGGGCAGTGTAGCCATGTTGCGCCGCCCAATTTTCCAAGTAAGCCTTTGCCTTCTCCAGATGGAATCCCAGTCGTGGGGTCTTTGCAAAGGAGAGGAACTCCTTGACGGAACTCTGCGAGAGAGCTTCGTAAGTTTCTTCCGTAGGATGTAGTCCATCGCTCAAGTCATCATTAGAGCATGATGTCGCCAGCATGGTTGTCGCTGCAAACATTGTGAAAAATAGGTTTCTCGTTCTCATATCGTGTTGTATCTTTATTCCTTATCTTTACTTGTCCCTGTTACCTTTTGGAAAGGTAAATCAATACTCCGTCTTCTCCGTGTTCTCCTCCCACATACGGAAGGCACCGAGCGCCTCGTCGCGCATCAGCACGAGCATCGGCTTGTGGCGGTCTTCTATCTTGCGGTCTATCTCCTCGTAGATGAACTCATCGTCGAAGCCAATCTTGGCGGCATCCTTGCGGTCGTTGGCGTAATAGATGCGGTCGAGGTGCGCCCAGTAGATGGCACCCAGACACATGGGGCAAGGCTCGCAGGAGGTGTAGATCTCGCAGCCCTCCAGATTGAAGGTCTTCAGCTTGCGGCAAGCCTGTCGGATGGTGTTCACCTCGGCATGGGCGGTGGGGTCCTGGTCGATGGTCACGCTATTGGAGGCCTCGGCGATGACGACTCCGTCCTTGGCAATCACCGCGCCGAAAGGACCGCCTCCGTTCCTTACACTATTCTCCGAGAGCACAATGGCCCTCTTCATCAATTCTTCCTTAGTCATACGCTTCGCTTTTTAAAATTCCAAGTAGGTCAGTGGGGTTACCCCCACCTTCCCCTTCAAGAACCGTGCATGCGACTTTCACCGCACACGGCTCGTGTAATTCT
>CAVEJY010000154.1:0-23311 GCA_963616155.1 Acutalibacteraceae bacterium | reverse complement strand
ATCTGCCCCTACTGCCACATCGACTCCGTGATAGGCAATGCCTCCGGCTTCCCCGTCACCCCGGAGTTTATGAAGAAAATGAAGAAGCGGTGGTTCTGATGCCAATAAGTAGGAAAATCACAAAAATACAGGATTCTTGATGGATTATCCAAGAATTATCCTTACCTTTGCAGTCCCATAAATATGGAACAAAGACTATACTTTACGGAACAGCAAAACAGACAGGATGAAGAACTCGCTTAGACACGCCTTCCATGCCTCCCTCCCCATCATGGCAGGATATGGATTCCTGGGCCTCACCTACGGCATCTATATGCACGAGATAGGGTTCAGTTTCCTCTACCCCATGCTGCTCGCCATCACCGTGTATGCCGGGAGCGCGGAGTTCCTGATAGGCAACATGCTGTTGGGGAGCTTCCATCCGCTCCAAGCGTTCCTGATGGTGCTGATGGTGAACGCCCGGCACCTGTTCTACGGTCTGTCGATGCTGGAGAAGTATAAAGGACTGGGATGGAAGAAGTTCTTCCTCATCTTCGGTATGTCGGACGAGACCTTCGCCCTCACCAATGCCGCCAAGGTGCCCGAGGGAGTGGACCGGGGATGGTACCTGCTTTGGATTACCTGGCTCGACGAGACCTACTGGGTGATAGGAGCCACGGTGGGCGGACTCATCGGACCGCTGCTCACCTTCGACCTACGGGGACTCGACTTCGTGCTGACGGCAATGTTCACCGCCATCTTCGCCGACAACTGGCTGCGCGAGAAGAACCACGTCAGTTCCCTCTCCGGTCTGGTACTCTGCACCCTCTGCCTCATCATCTTTGGCTCCGAGAGTTTCATCATCCCGAGCATGGCGGTGATGCTCACCTTCCTCACGGCAATGAGAGGAAAATTAGAAACGAAGAACGAGAACGGCGGACAACAGTCATCCCCCCACCCATCATCAACAAGAAAGAAATGAGCATCTCACAACAAGTCATCATGGTGGCGGCAGGCGTGGCGGCAACAATGATCACGCGCTTCCTCCCCTTCCTGGTCTTCCGCCCCGGCAAGCCCACGCCCCGTTACATTCTCTACTTGGGCAAGGTGCTGCCAGCTTCGGTCTTCGCCCTACTGGTGGTGTATTGTCTCAGAAACCTCTCCTTCGAGGGGACTCCCCCACTCCCTGCCGACACCATCGCCCAACTATCGGGTGTCATCATCACCGTTGCCGTACATTTCTGGCGTAGAAATCTGATGTGGTCGATAGCGGCAGGAACGTCTTGCTACATGATTCTGCTGAGAATATTGGGGTAAAGGAACGGAGTTTTTGGTTAACGAGCGTTAAGATTCGACATTTTCCCCACGAAAGATTTGGAAGATTGGCAGGAAAACAGTACCTTTGCACCCGCTTAAACGCATAAGACGGACAAGTCTCATACGGCCAGCTCCCTTGGAATCCCCCAGGATGGGAACATAGCAAGGGTACTTGGTTGTAGCGGCGCGATATGAATCGCTTGTCCACCCGCCTCTTTAGCTCAGTTGGCCAGAGCACGTGATTTGTAATCTCGGGGTCGTTGGTTCGAATCCGACAAGAGGCTCAAAAGAAAGGTGCATCGATTGATGCACCTTTTCTTGTTTCCTATATATTCCAAATACCGCTTTTGCCCTTTCAGGGCGTGTGGGAAAATGCCCAACATACATATTATAATACTATACTTCTGGAACATTCTTCAGGTACTTGGCGATTTCCTCGTCGCTCACGGCGAAGTTCTGCAAGTCTCCGTTGATGTAACTCTCGTAAGACGGCATGTCGATCAAACCGTGGCCGGAGAGACAGAAGAGGATGACTTTCTCCTTGCCCTCTTCCTTTGCCTTCAACGCCTCACGGATGGTGGCGGCGATGGCGTGGCAACTCTCGGGAGCAGGGATGATGCCCTCGGTGCGAGCGAAGAGCAGACCCGACTGGAACGACTCCAGCTGTGGGATGTCCACACCGTGCATATAACCGTCCTTGATGAGCTGGGAGATGATCATGCCGGCACCATGGTAGCGCAAACCGCCGGCGTGGATATTGGCAGGCTTGAAGTCGTGGCCTAAGGTGAACATAGGCAGCAACGGTGTGTAACCGGCCTCGTCACCGAAGTCGTACTCAAACTTGCCTCGGGTCAACTTAGGACAGCTCTCTGGCTCTGCCGCAATGAACTCGGTGTTCTTCGAACCGTCGAAGTTGTGGCGCATGAATGGGAAGGCAATACCGCCGAAGTTACTGCCGCCGCCAAAGCAAGCGATTACCTGGTCGGGATACTCACCCGCCATCTCCATCTGCTTCTCAGCCTCCAAACCGATGACCGTCTGGTGCAATGCCACATGATTCAGCACGGAGCCGAGGGTATACTTACAACCCGGAGTGGTGGTGGCAAGCTCGATAGCCTCACTGATGGCTGTACCCAAGGAGCCGGAGTGATGAGGTTCACGGGTGATGATGTTCTTGCCGGCACGGGTACTCATTGAGGGAGAACCCTCCACGGTGGCACCGAAGGTGCGCATGATGCTGGAGCGGTAAGGCTTCTGCTGCATGGTGATCTTCACCTGATATACGGCAGCCTCCAGTCCGTAGAGCTTGGCAGCATAGGAAAGAGCTGCGCCCCACTGGCCTGCGCCCGTCTCGGTAGTCACGTTGGTGTCGCCCTCCTGCTTGCAGTAGTAGCACTGGGGAATGGCGGAGTTGATCTTGTGGGAGCCGAGCGGGTTGGTACTCTCGTTCTTGAAATAGATATGGGCGGGAGTGCCCAACGCCTCCTCTAAGGCATAGGCGCGAACGAGTGGTGTGGAACGGTAGAAGGTGTACTTCTCCAGCACGTCCTCGGGGATGTCTATCCACTGGTGCTCGGTGTCAAGTTCCTGCTTGGAACATTCCATGTTGAAGATGTGGCTGAGGTCCTCGGCGCACATCGGCTGGTGGGTCTGTGGGTTCAGGATGGGCATGGGCTTGTTGGGCATGTCCGCCTGAATGTTGTACCACCTTGTAGGAATGTCTTGCTCCTGTAGAATGAATTTTTTCTGTCTCATAATCATTATGCTTTAAGTTAGACTTTTTATTTCTGTATATCGTTGAGGATGCGCACGGCCTCCTCCACACTCTCCACCTGGTCGATGCGCAGGAACCGCTTGCCGTTCTTCTCCTTCAGGACGCATCGCTGCACATGAACAGTCACATAGTTCAGTACCCGTGAGAACATCTCGCTCCTGTAGAAGGGACTCTCCACGTTGCTGACAAACTGCATCTGCATATTGCCCTGGCGGAGCATCACCTTCTCGCAACCCAGCCGCTTGCCTATCCTCCGGAGGCTCACGACGTGCATCAGTTCCTCACCTTCCTTGGGAACAGGTCCAAAGCGGTCGATGAGTCGCCGGCGATAAGCCTCCAGCTCGTCGTCGTTCTCGATGC
Organism: Acutalibacteraceae bacterium; assembly: GCA_963616155.1. Classification (GTDB taxonomy): domain Bacteria; phylum Bacteroidota; class Bacteroidia; order Bacteroidales; family Bacteroidaceae; genus Prevotella. The sequence continues at coordinate 19,881 of CAVEJY010000154.1, read as the reverse complement.
GGTCGAGCTCACGGTAGAGGAGCATTCGCTCACTGCTGCCCGGCACATAGGTGTCGGGGAAGTACATCTCCAGGTCGCTCTCCACGGCACAGTCGTCCACGAAATCGTCGCCGGTGAGCTGCACGCCCTCCTGCATCTCCTGACTGTAGAGGTCGTTGAACTCCTCGTTCTTCAGCTCCGTCACCGCCTGGGACAGGATTTTCTGGTAGGTCTCATATCCCAAGTCTTCCATGAATCCGCTCTGTTCCGCCCCGAGCAGGTTGCCTGCTCCCCGGATGTCGAGGTCTTGCATGGCGAGGTTGAAGCCGCTGCCCAGTTCGCTGAAAGTCTCCAGTGCCTCCAGTCGGCGGCGTGCCTCCTGTGTGAGTACGCTCTTGGGCGGCGCAATGAGGTAGCAGAACGCCTTCTTGTTGCTTCGTCCCACACGGCCGCGCATCTGGTGCAGGTCGCTGAGTCCGAAGTGGTGGGCATCGTTGACGATGATGGTGTTGGCGTTGGATATGTCGATGCCGTTCTCCACGATGGTGGTGGAGAGCAGCACGTCGTAGTCGTAGTTGATGAATCCCATGATGATCTTCTCCAGTTCCTCGGGCTTCATCTGTCCGTGACCTATCACCACACGGCAGTCGGGCACGTGCTTCTCGATGAGCATCTTCAGTTCCTCGAGCTTGGCGATGCGGTCGTTGACGAAATATACCTGACCGTTGCGGCTCATCTCGAAGTTGATGGCATCGGAGATGACTTCACTGCTGAACGTCACCAGCTCGGTATGGATGGGATAGCGGTTGGGCGGCGGCGTGCGGATGATGCTCATGTCCCTGGCTCCCATGAGCGAGAACTGCAGGGTACGAGGTATCGGGGTGGCACTCATGGTGAGCGTGTCCACGTTCACCTTCATCTGGCGCAACTTCTCCTTGGTACTGACACCGAACTTCTGTTCCTCGTCGATGATGAGCAGTCCCAGGTCTTTCCACTTCACGGTCTTGGAGATGAGCTTGTGGGTACCGATGAGGATATCTACCTTGCCGTCGGCGAGTTCCTGGAGGATGCGCTTGGTCTCCTTGGCAGAACGGGCACGGCTGAGGTACTCCACCGTCACGGGCAGTTCCTCCAGTCGGGCCCGGAAGGTCTGGTAATGCTGGAACGCCAGTACGGTGGTGGGCACGAGCACCGCCACCTGCTTGCCGTCGCAGGCTGCCTTGAAGGCTGCACGCACAGCCACCTCTGTCTTGCCGAAACCCACATCGCCGCACACCAGTCGGTCCATGGGGCGTCCGCTCTCCATGTCTTTCTTCACGTCCTGCGTCGCCTTGTTCTGGTCGGGCGTGTCCTCGTAGAGGAACGATGCCTCCAGTTCGTGCTGCAGATAGCCGTCGGCACTGTAGGCGAAACCTTTCTCCCTGCGGCGTCGGGCATAGAGCTTGATGAGGTCGCGGGCGATGTCCTTGATGCGCTTCTTCGCCTTCTCCTTCAGCCGGTCCCAGGCTCCCGTGCCTAAGGTGGAGAGACGTGGCGGCTCGCCGGTGTCGCTACGGCGGTACTTGCTGATTTTATAGAGGGAGTGGATGGACACGTCCACCTTGTCGTTGTTCTTGTAGATGATGCGTATCATCTCCTGGTAACTGTTGCCCGTGGGCACACGCACCAGTCCGCCGAACTTTCCTATTCCGTAGTCTACATGCACGATGAAGTCGCCCGGCTCCATCTCCTGTAGTTCCTTCATGGTGAGTGCCATCTTGCCAGCCCGGGCGGAGTCGGAACGGAGGTTATACTTATGGAAGCGGTCGAAGATCTGGTGGTCGGTGAAGAGGCAGCATTGCCTGTCCTCGTCCACGAATCCCTCGTGGATGGTCTTGTCTACGGGGGTAAAACTGATATGGTAACGCTTCAGCTCGTCGCTCTCGAAGATTTCCTTCAGCCGCTGTTGCTGTTTCTGGCTGTCTGCCAATATATAGAGGGTGTAATGGCGGAGGAGATAGTCCTCCAGGGTCTTCGCCAAGAGTTCGAAGTTCTTGTGGAAAAGAGGTTGGGGTGTAATCTTGAAACTCACCACGGCAGAGCTGCTTTCCGTCCTTGCGTCGGTCTTGCCGGATGCCGACAGTCCGAACTCGATGCGCTTCCTCTGTGCCACTCCCTCCTGGAACTGGCGCGCGGTGGAGAGGTTCACTTCCTTTCTCATCTCTTGGCGGATGCGCTCCGCCTCCACCTCGGTGGCTCCCTCCAACTGCTCCGTGAGACTCTGGGAGGAGAAACCCTCGTCGTAGATAATGTCGATGCGGTCGTGGATATAGGCGAAATCCTTCATCACCACCAGTGCATCCTCGCTGAGGAAGTTGAGGAAAGGCTGCTTGTCGGTCTCCATGCCGTTCAGCTCGGGCACGATTTCTATCTCCTGCCTTTTGTCCTTCGACAACTGGTTCTGCACGTCGAAGGTGCGGATGGTGTCTATCTCGTCGCCGAAGAAGTCGACGCGGAAGGGATATTCGCAACTGTAGGAATAGACATCGAGGATGCTTCCCCTGACGGCAAACTGTCCCGGCTCATACACATAATCGGTCTCGCTGAAGCCAAACTCCCTCAGAGTGTGGGTGATGGTGGTCAGCGACACCTCCTGCCCCACGGCGAGGCGAAGGATTCTGTCGTCCAGGTTCTTCTTGCTCACCACCAGTTCGGCGAGGGCATCGGGATAGGAGACGATGTAGATGGGATGGTTGGCGGAAAGCCGTGCCAGCACCTCGGTGCGCAGGATTTCGTTGGCGGCATCCTTCTGGCCGTATTTCACGGCACGCCGGTAACTGGAGGGGAAGAAGAACGCCCTCTCCTGCCCCATCACCTGGGTGAGGTCGTGGTAGAAATAGCCTGCCTCGTCGGCATCGTCCAGCACAAACAGCACCGGACTCTTCAACCTATCCCGCAGGGAGGCGAAGAAAAGGGGTGCGGAGGAGCATAACAGTCCCTGGAGGAAAACCGTCCTCAACGACTTTTCCTCCAACAGCCCCAAGAGGGCACTGGCTTGCGGCGAGTGCCCGTATAATTTGTCTAACTCTTGTATCGTCACTCTCTTATTTCACTTGCTGTTATTTTCGGGCTACCCGCTTCGGGTATTTCTTGAACCATCCGTCCAGACGGAGCCTCATCACACCGAAGAACGCCTCGCCGAAGATGCCGCCGTTCATCTTGCTCACCCCCTCGCGGCGGTTGATGAAGATGACAGGCACCTCCTTGATCCTGAAGCCTATCTTGTGGGAGGTATATTTCATCTCTATCTGAAAGGCATAACCCTTGAAGCGGATGTCATCGAGGTCGATGGTCTCCAGCACCTCGCGGCGATAGCATACGAAGCCCGCCGTGGTGTCGTGTACCTTGAAGCCCGTCACCATCCTCACATACTTGGAGGCGAAATAGCTCATCAGCACTCTGCCTATAGGCCAGTTGACCACGTTCACGCCCGACACATAGCGCGACCCTATCGCCACGTCATAACCCTCGTCGTGGGTGGCGGCATAAAGGCGCGGCAGGTCGTTGGGGTCGTGACTGAAGTCGGCGTCCATCTCGAACACATAGTCGTAGTGGTGTTCCAGTGCCCACTTGAAGCCACGGATGTAGGCGGTGCCCAGTCCCAGCTTGCCAGACCGCTCCAGGATATGGAGACGGGCGGCAAACTCCCCTGCCATCAACGACTTCACGATGGCGGCTGTCCCGTCAGGACTTCCGTCGTCGATCACGAGAATGTCAAACTCCTTCTCCAGTCCGAAGACGGCACGGATAATCTTCTCGATGTTCTCCTTCTCGTTGTAGGTAGGAATGATAACAATACTGTCGCTCATCTTGTTCATAATCATGATAGTTATGGTGTGAAAAGATAATACTTACGGTGCGTAAACATGATACTTACGATGCGTAAACCCCATACTTTCTACTGGTCGGGATTTTCCACGAATCCCTGGTACTCCTCGTCCAGTCCCGACATGATGGCATCATAGCTGCGGGTCATCTGGTTCTTGATGTTTTCAGGTCCCTTGCCGATGGGGGCGATGGGCTCGTGGATGGTGAGCCTCAGGGGATGCCAGAACACCCAGTAGAGGTCTTTCGTGCGCGGCTTCACCTGGAAACTGCCGTTGATGGTCAATGGACAGACGGGCAACTGGAGGTCGTCGGCGAGCATGAAAGCACCGCGGCGGAACACGCCCATGTGGCCCGTGAACGTCCTTGCTCCCTCGGGGAACACCACCATCGACATACCTTCCTTCAGCACTTCCCTGGCACGGGCGTAGGAAGCTCGTATCTTGGAGGGGCCGCTCTTGTCCACGAAGATGTGGTGGGCATACTCGCAGGCGATGCCCACGAGGGGTATCTTGCGGATGCCCTTCTTCATCATCCACTTGAAGTTGCGCCCCAGGAAACCATACACCAGGAAAATGTCGAAGGCCCCCTGGTGATTGGCGACGAAGACGTAGCTCTGGTTCTTCTCCAAGTGTTCCCTACCCTCCACCTTGACCGGCAAGAGGAGGAGGCGCACCCACAGCTTGGACCACAGCTTGCCCGGGTAATAGCCCCAGAAATGTCCGTTGCCCAACACGCATCCCAATACGGTGGACACGCTGGTGATGATGCTCGCCACCAAGAGGATGGGCACGCATACGAAGAGCTGGTATAGTCGATACAAATATTTCATTTCTTCACTTGATTGTCTTTAATTATTGTAATGACACGGCAAAAGTACAAATAAATTTTGGTAATGCACGCTGTTTCCGTATCTTTTTTCACTCATCGCTTCACTTTCAGCGTAATGACTACTATCTCGGGAGTGGCTCCCACACGGATGGGCACCACCCCTCCAAGACCTGCCGTGGTGTAGAGCCGGCACCCTTCCTCCTCGAACAATCCATAGTCGTAGGGGGAGAACATGGTGGGTCGCAAGCCTAAGAACGACACTTGTCCGGCATGGGTATGTCCGCTCAGCGTGAGCTGTGGCGACACGAGGACGGTGTCCCGGGAGCCGTGCAGCTCGTTGATGCGGGAGGGCCAAGTCTCCTCCCACTGCTTGGGATTGTGCTGCATCATCAGGACAAAAGCACCTTTCCTGATACCGTAGAGCGATTGGGCCACGTTGGACTTCTCGGGCTTCTCATAGTTCTCTGTGCCTGCCACAAAGATGGAGTCCTTACCTCGCCTGACAGTAACATGCTCGTTGTTGAGCAGTCGCCACCCCAAAGAACGTTCAAACTCCTGCACCTCCCGTTCGCAAGCCAGTTTGGTGAGCGTGTCGGCATCGAGGTAATAGCTGTAGTCGTGGTTGCCCAGGATGGTGTAGACCCCATCCTTCGCCCTGAGCCGGGAGAGCAACTGGCGGTAGGGCTGCAACTCGGAAGGCTGCACATTCTGCAAGTCGCCCGTAAAGCAAATCATGTCGGGACGCAGGGCAAGGATGGTGTCCACGTCACGCTGGGGCAAACTCTCCCGCCATCCGTAGTAGGAGCCCAGGTGGATGTCGCTGAACTGAACGATGCGATAGCCGTCGAAACTGCGGGGAAGGTCTGGAACATAGAGGGTGATCCGCTTCACCTCCAACTTGCGGAAGCCACAGGTGAACCCGTAGGTAAAGACAAAGAACGCAACGACGGAGAGACACGCTCCCAGCAACTTGCCCCAGTTGCGATGGCCATGACGCAAACGCATCACGCACCACCCCATTCCGCTGAAGAAGGCGAAGACAAAGGGCGGCACGGCGAAGAGCGCCATCACGCCAAACCAGATGTCCACCAACAGGGGATTCTCGGGAATAAAGTTGGGAAGCCAGGCGAGATAAGCCGAATAGCCTATCACGCACAAGGCAGGAAGCCACAGAAGAATTCGCTTCCACCATAGGCGGGAACGGAAATAATGGCGGTCTATCCACAGGTAGGGGACGACCACTCCTATTATAATAGGTATCAATAATCTTGTTATCATTTTCTAATCAAACTGGATTGCAGGAAGCGCCGCATCAGTTCCACGGGGATGCCACGGCGATGGGCGTAATCCGCCAATTGGTCCTCGCCTATCTTGCCCAACTCGAAATAGCGGGCCTGGGGATGGGCGAACATCAAGCCCGATACACTGGCGTGGGGAGTCATCATGCCCGTCTCGGTGAGTCGCACGCCCACTTGCTTCATGTCCAACAACTGGTCTATGAGGAAGTTGCAGCTGGTGTCGGGCAACGAGGGATAGCCGATGGCTGGCCGGATGCCCTGGTACTCCTCCCGGTGGGTCTGCTCCATGGTGAGCCGTTCGTCGGGTGCATAGCCCCAGTAGGTGCGTCTCACTTCCTCGTGCATCTTCTCAGCCGTAGCCTCGGCAAGTCGGTCACAGAGAGTCTGCGAGAGCATCGCCAAGTATTCGTCATGCTTGTACTCCTCCGTAATTTCTCCATCCACCGAGGCACAGAACATTCCCACCTTGTCCTCCACGCCACTGCGGAGAGGGCGCACGAAGTCGGCAAGGCAGAGATTAGGGTCGCCCTCCTTCGAGGGATGTTGCTGGCGGAGCAAAGGGAGGCGGAAGATAGACTTTCCCGAGGGATGTCCTTCTATACGCAATACCAGGTCATCCCCGTCGCCATTGGCGGGGAAGAGAGCGAAGACAGCCCGGGTGTGGTACGTTCCCTGCCAGGAACGCAACATCGTCTGAGCTTCCTCTTGCATACGCACCTTCTCCTCCCGAGGCTTGCCACTCAAGCCCCAGGCATGAAAGAAATAGAGCCAGTTGATGTATGGCTCTACTTCTGAAATCCCATATGTCAGTACTTTCTGCATCAAACAATCCTTTACCTTATCCGGACAATCCTTTACCTTTGAATCATATCTACTAAAAACTATATCTTATCTGAAGGCGAGTGCCTGTCCACGGCACGTCTCGTCAAATTCACCTTTATTGTATATCAGTCTGCCGTTGCAGAAGGTCTGCTCCACGCGCCACTGATACTCATGACCTTCCACCGGACTCCACTTGCACTTGCTCTGGATTACGTCCTTCGTCACCGTCCAGGGGGCATGGGGACGCACAATGGCGATGTCTGCCTGATAGCCTTTGCGGAGGAAGCCACGCCGGGTTACCTGGAACAACCGGGCGGGATGGTGGGCCATCAGATCCACCAGTCTCTCCAGCGTCAGCACACCCTCGTCCACGAGTTCGAGCATCGTCACCAACGAGAACTGCACCATCGGCATTCCCGATGCCGCCTTGGCGCAACCGCCCTGCTTGTCCTGCCACTCATGGGGAGCATGGTCAGTGCCCACCACCGTGATGCGTCCGTCTGCCAAAGCCTTGCGCAAGGCATCTCGGTCATGGACGGTCTTGATAGCCGGGTTGCACTTGATCAACGCCTTCTTCTCCGCATAGTCGGCATCAGAGAAATAGAGATGGGCGATGACCGCCTCGCCCGTGATTCCTGCATCGGGGGAAAGCAGGTCGAGTTCCTTGGCTGTGGTGAGATGGGCGATGTGCAGCCGTGTGCCGTATTCCTTCGCCAGACTCACAGCCAGTCTGCTGCTCTCATAGCAAGCCTCCTCGCTGCGTATCTCGGGATGATGAACCACATCGGGGTCTTCGCCCCACATCTCCTTCGCCCTCGCCATGTTGGCATTGATGATGGCTGTGTCCTCGCAATGCGTCATCACGGGCAGGTCCAGTTCTTTCGCTGTCTTGAAGATGCGCTGCAAAGCCTCCTGCCTGTCCACCAGCATATTGCCGGTACTGGAGCCCATGAAGAGTTTGATGCCGGGGATGCGGTGACGGTCGAGAGAGGCGAAGGTGTCCACGTTGTCGTTGGTGGCACCATAGAAGAAACTGTAGTTCACATGACTCTTCTCCGCCCCCAGGCGGAATTTCTCCTCCAGAGTCTCCGGCGCAGTGGTCTGCGGCACGGTATTGGGCATCTCGAAATAAGAGGTGACACCGCCCCATGCGGCAGCCCGGCTCTCGCTCTCGATGTCGGCCTTGCGCGTCAGTCCCGGCTCACGGAAATGCACATGGTCATCGATGACACCGGGCAATACAAAGCATCCCGAGGCATCAACGATCTGGTCGTATGTGCCGCGGGATGCCTCTCCTTCGTATATTTCAGAAATCTGTTCGCCATCTATCACGAGGTTGCCCCTGAAAGAGCGTCCCTCGTTGACGATGGTTCCATCCTTGATCAATGTTCTCATCTAATATGTATTATATTTTCAGTTTGCCTTTTCCTCTGGCATGGCAGGTTTCGCCAGTTCGTTGGGCGTAGGAGCCGGAGCGGCGTTGGGGTCGGGCTGAATGCCTTCCATGGGCGGTGCAGCCTGGGCATCGCGCGTACCGTTCATAATCTGCTCGTTCTCCTGTGCCTTCTGGTAGTAGTCCTTCACATAGGGGTCGTTCTTGAAATTGTCGGTCGCCTTGCTCATGATGTCCTCTATCCAGGGCGAGAGCATGGGATACTTGTTGCCCATCGTCACCATAAAGAAGACACCGGCGCCCAAAACGTTGTCGAAGTTTTCGGTTACGAAAGACGTCACCAGTTTGTCCTCCTGTTCTGAGAGCTTGATGGCTTCCTCGTTCAGGCTTTTGGTCACGGCAACCATGTCGCTTCCGTTCATGATAGCCTGGTCGTGCTTATGAATCAGCTCGCGCTGCTGGTTCTGCAGTTGCTGGTATTTCTTGAAGAATCCGAACAGCTTGTCGTTGAGAGGAGTACCGCTCACCACCTGCTGTGCATCGTCGAGCTTCACCACGATGTCGCCGCTCTCCAATACAAGAGGCAACACAGGCTCGTCGTCCATGAAGATGTTGGCCATCCTCACGGAGTCCATCTTTCCGTTGAAATGGAACTGTCCGTGCACCACGTCGCAGGAGTCTATGTTTTTGAATTCGTTGCCTTTCAAGATTTTAAGGTAGAGCATACGGCCATCCAACGTACTTACGTTCGAAGTACCCACGACTTCGTAGGTATTGGCGCAAGACGCGAATGCCAGCAAGCTCATAAAAGCGTAAAGTATTTTATCCATAAGCGGTATCTCTGTATTCGGAACACAAAAGTACAATCTAAAATCGAAGTACAAAAAAAAATTTATGCTATTTAATTGATTATTGCTTTAATTTATGTTTTATTTGCATTCTTCCTTTTTCAACTCATGGGAAATGCGGTGGGTGGTGTACAATTCCAGCACGGCGGCTATCAAGAGGAACAACACCCACTTGTTGTAGAAATAGGTAATGTAGGTCTCGTAGTTGGAGAACCAGTGGCGGGCGAAGGTATACACAGTGTCCACCATCGAGATGCCCGAGAGGACGAAAAAGATGTCGGCAAGGCACTGGATGCGCTTCAGGCGATGGATTACCTGCGAGGTGCCCTCATAGCACTGCATCGCCTGGATGACACTGAAAAGCACCGTGCCAAGCATGAAGCCCCAGCTCGTGTAAAGCAACATACGGGGATAGATGAAGCCGAAAGCGAAACATCCCGCACCGACGACCATCAGCGCACCACCCAAACCAAATATCACACTCTGAATCTTACTCAACTGTCTCATTGTCTTCTTGTTCTTTGTCATTGTCAGGCAAGTCGGTACTCAGCACGAAGATTTCCTCATCGTCTGCCTTCATGAAATAACGCTCCCTCGCTATCTTCTTATAAGCCTCCACGCCCTTGCGCATCTCCTGCAGCTGCTTGAGGTCGTTTTGGTAACGGGTCTCGTATTTTTCTATCTCTGAGCGCAGTCCGTCTATCTCTATCTGGTACAAGATGCGCTGCCGGATGCTGTTTTCATCAACGAACCCGACCACAAGAATGCCCAGCACAACCACTATAAGATACTTATAATGAGCTATGTAATCCCATACTATGCCTATTCTTTTACTCATTAATTTTCGATTTTGCTTGCAAAGATAATATTTTTTTGTTATCTTTGCATCATCATTTAAGAAAAAATAATGGAAGAATATATTGTTTCTGCAAGAAAGTACCGTCCGATGTCCTTCGACTCGGTCGTTGGACAGAGTGCCTTGACCACCACCCTGAAGAATGCTGTGAGGAGCGGAAAGCTCGCCCACGCATACCTTTTCTGTGGTCCGCGAGGCGTGGGAAAGACCACCTGCGCACGCATCTTCGCCAAGGCAATCAACTGTGAGCATCCCCGCGAGGACGGCGAGGCGTGCAACGAGTGTGAGAGCTGCAAGGCTTTCAACGAGCAGCGTTCCTACAACATCTTCGAGCTGGATGCCGCCAGCAACAACAGCGTGGAAAACATCAAGGCACTGATGGACCAGACGCGCATCCCGCCGCAGGTGGGAAAGTACAAGGTGTTCATCATCGACGAGGTGCATATGCTCAGCACCGCCGCCTTCAACGCCTTCCTCAAGACCTTGGAGGAACCGCCCTCGCACGTCATCTTCATTCTCGCCACCACCGAGAAGCACAAGATTCTGCCCACCATCCTGAGCCGTTGCCAAATCTATGACTTCGAGCGGATGACCGTGCCCAACACCATCGCCCACCTCAAGATGGTGGCTGAGAAGGAGGGCATCAAGTTCGAGGACCAGGCACTCGCCGTCATTGCCGAGAAAGCCGACGGAGGTATGCGCGACGCTCTGTCCATCTTCGACCAGGCTGCCAGCTTCTGCCAGGGCGACATCACCTACAAGAAGGTGATAGAAGACCTCAACGTGCTCGACAGCGACAACTATTTCAAGACCGTCGACCTGGCCTTGGAGAACAAGGTGAGCGAGATGATGGTGCTGCTCGACGGCATCCTGAACAAGGGCTTCGACGGCGGCAACATGATACAGGGACTGGCGAAGCATGTGCGCAATGTGATGATGGCGAAGGATGCGCAGACCCTTCCCCTGCTCGAAACCAGCGAGGAGCAGAAGGTGAAGTACCAGGAACAGGCAAAGAAGGCTCCCACACCTTTCTTATATAGTGCGCTGAAGATTATGAACGAGTGCGACACGCAATACCGGCAAAGCTCCAACAAGCGACTGCTTGTGGAACTGACCCTCATCAGGATTGGACAGATTACCCAACCCGAAGACCAGGACGTGCCCAGTGCGGGGCGTACGCCCCATAGATTAAAATCCCTGTTTCAGAAAATCATTGCCCAGCTGAAGCCTGCCGTTCAGGGTGCAGGTGCCGGGCATGAGGACAGCCCCAAGGTTGTCCAGGCACCCAGTGCCGCCAACTCAGACGCAAATTCAGACACCCCCACTCCGCACACCTCTGTCCACACTCCCAAGAAGGTGACGCTCAACCAAGCCAATATCGGCAACATCGGACTGAGCTTCAAGAACCTCAAAAGGTCGGAGGAAATCATACAAAAAAGGAAGAACCCGATGGAGGATACGGCGGTGGAAAGCACCAACGTCACCACCGAGCAAGAGGAGTTCAACCAAGAGCAGGTGGAGGCGCAGTGGATGGCGATGTGCATAAGGATGCAGAACATCAAGGAGTACATCGGTCTCTCGCAGCGAATGAAAGCCATCACCCCCAAGATCACCACCTTCCCCAATATCGAGGTGGTGGCAGACAACCAGTTCCTGCTGGACGACATCCTGAAAATCAAGAACCGCATCAAGCTCACCTTCGTAAAAGGCTTGCGCAACGGCAACATCGACATGGACTTCCGACTGGCAAGACAGGACGAGGTGACGAAGATTCTGAGCAAGCGCGAGATCTTCGACGAGATGAGAAAAGAAAACCCAGCCATCGACAAGCTCTGCACTTCGCTCAAGCTCGTAATGGCATAAAAAAAGATTGGCACAGTTTCCATTCTGTCAAGAACAGGAACTGTGCCAATTTATTTTGTCAGGCGTCAAGCCTCATGACTTTCTTAAATGAGGACCATACCAGCCTCCTCGCATTCCTTGCGCATATCCTCGGGCCAGATGCTTGCCTGGATCTCGCCGATGTGCGCCTTGTGGAGCAACACCATGCAAAGACGGCTCTGGCCGATACCGCCGCCGATACTCAACGGCAACTTGTCGCTGAGCAACTGCTGGTGGAAATAGAGTTTCTCCCTGTCTTCCTTGCCCTCTATCTTCAACTGGCGCAACAAGCTCTCCTTGTCCACACGGATACCCATGGAACTCAACTCGAAGCTGCGGCCCAATACAGGGTACCAGATAAGGATGTCACCGTTCAGACCTTCCTTGCCATTCTCGGCAACGGTACTCCAGTCATCATAGTCGGGGGCACGGCCGTCGTGCTTCTTTCCGTCGCTCAACTTGCCTCCGATTCCCTCCACGAACACGGCGCCATACTTCTGGCAGATGGCATCCTCGCGCTCCTTCGGGGTCTTGTCGGGATACATATCCAGCAACTCCTGCGCATGGACAAAATGGATTTCCTTGGGCAGGAAAGGCTTGATCTGGGGATAATGCTCACAGGTGAGATACTCCGTGCGACGGATGGCGGCATAGATGCGGCGCACGATGTCTTGCAGGAAGGCAAGGGTGCGGTCGCCCTTCTCAATGACAGCCTCCCAGTCCCACTGGTCTACATAGAGGGAATGCAGGTTGTCCAGTTCTTCATCGGCACGGATGGCGTTCATGTCTGTATATACGCCGTAGCCCGGCTCTATGTGATATTCTGCCAATGTCAGCCGCTTCCACTTGGCAAGGGAGTGAACCACCTCCGCCTGTGCCTCGCCCAAGTCCTTGATGGGGAAGGTGACGGGACGCTCCACGCCATTCAAATCGTCATTGATGCCCAATCCCTTCAATACGAAGAGAGGGGCGGTGACACGACGAAGACGAAGTTCTGTGGCCAAGTTCTGCTGGAAGAACTCCTTGATCAGCTTGATACCCATCTCGGTTTGGCTCAAATCCAGCAATGCCTTATAATCGACAGGTTTGATAAGTTTGCTCATACTTTTTTAGTTTACGTTCTTAGATTTTCAGTGCAAAGGTACATATTTATTATTAATCTGCAAGTGTTTTTCATAAATATTTTGCAAAATGATAGTATTTTTATCTCTTATACTATCATTTTGCATAAACTTAACTTTATTCTCCCCACATCAGCTTGCGCATCTTGAGCTGCGCCTTGGTGGGTTTCTCCAGCCTTTTCAACTTCCACTGGCTGCGGTCGAGGCACAGTCCTGCCTGGTTGAGGATGGCGTCGTAGTCTATCTCCGCTGTAGTGTCCACATACTTGCGGAGCAATGGCACGGGCTGTCCGGCGATTTCCTCGGTGGCTGCCCAGAACTCCTGCTCGGTGAAGCCACGCTGCTTCTCCAGATAGAAGCGGTTGTAGAGCAGGCGCATCAGGTCGTCGAGCGACTTCTTCCCTGCCGTCATTCTGCGCAGTTCGATGTCGAAGAGCAAGCCGAGGATGGGGCCTTTCTCATAATAGGAGATACGCACGTCCTTGCCGTTTTCCGCCTTGTTGAAGAAATTGAGCCAGATGTCGTAGCTGCTCTGTCGCAAGCTCATGTGGCGATGGCCCTCGTTGCCCTCGATGATGCCGATGTGCTCGGAGAGGTCGTCGAGGAGATAGTCCATGTCGATAATGCCGGCATTCAACATCAGACGGGTCTCGTAATATACGGTGAAGCCCTCGCTCACCCAGAGCATCGGCGTAAGCACCTCGCGGTCGTAGTCGAAGGGGCCCAATTCTATCGGACGGATAGACTTCACATTATATAAATGGAAGTACTCGTGGGTGGTGAAGCTCATATAGCTCTTGTACGCCTTGTCATCGGGGAAGCGGAAGGTGCCGTCGGTGTAGCAAGCCTGGGAGTTGTGGTGCTCCAGTCCGCCGCGTCCCTGTCCCAAGTGGATGAGGCAGTAGTTGTCGTAAGGCACATGACCCATCAACTTGGTCGTGGCGCTCACCATCTTCTTGAAGTCCTCCTCGAAAGAGGTCTGCTCGAAGCCATCGGGAGTCTCTAAGGCAAACTCGTAGTCGTGGCCCTCGTGGGTGAAATGCTTCACGAGATGGTTGCCCAACAATACGGGCGAGTCGTAGAGTACGTCGGCATCGGAAGCCTCGAAGGTGTTCTCCCCCACTCTCTTCAGTCCGGTGGAGATATTTTTCCAGTTGGAGGGCAGACGGTAGCTCACCTTCACGGGGCTGTCCTTCTCTCCGTCCACATACATGAACACGCCGTTGGGAGCCACGAAGGCCATCTGGTCTTCCACGCGGCACTCAGCCACCGACCGCTCGTTGGCGAAGATGCGGTACTTCACCTTCACCGTTCCGCCCTGGGGCTGAATCTTCCATCCGTTCTTTCCCTCCTTGGTCCATGCCACCGGCTTGCCCGCTGCGTCCTGTGCGGAGAAGTCGGTGAGATACTTGGGGAAGTCCACTATCACATAATACCCCGGAGCCCATACGGGCATCTTCAGGAGGAAAGGCTGCCCGGCATCCTCGCAGGTCAGTTCCACATTGAGGTAGTGGTTCACCGTGTCGGGTGTCACCTCGTAGGCGAGCTTCACCTTTCCACTCATCTGGACCGTTGCCGCCAAGAGCAAGAGTCCCAACAGTTTCATTCTTTTGTTCATGTTCGTTATGTTTTTATCTTTTTACCTTTTCATGCCAAATCGACAAGCAAGTGCAAAAGTAATAAATATTTCCGTAAAAACATTATCTTGGTGACAAAAATTCATCTTCTTTCTTGCCAATCCCAAATATTTGTCGTAATTTTGTGCCCAAATTGAAAATCAAGGGAATAGCCGAAGCTGTCCTGACAAGCATTTAACATAAGAAAGAACGACGAGATATGAACGAATTCCTGCCGCAACTCAAGAAGTTCCAGCCCCTCTCTACCGCCAAGGGCAGCAAGACGATGACGGGGAAGGAAATCTTCTTCATGGTGAAAAGAGGGGAAAACGATGCCTTCATCGTGCCCGTAGACAAGAAACTGAAGCCCGTGGAAGCCGACTTCCACTACTACAGCGGCGACACCGCACAACTCCTGCGCACCCTTGCCTCCATCAAGGACGACATGGCCTTCCAGATTTCATGGGACGAGAGCGGCGACGAAGAGGTGAGCCTCAACCAGAATCCCCACCTGCTCTACCAGCTCATCCGGTGCAAGAACGTCGTAGACGAGAGGGGAAATCCCGTCAGTGTTCACCCCGACACCACGGTATTGCAGCTGCAACTCCAGAAGGACGGCACCACCATTCTGCCCAAGCTCCAGATAGCCGCAACGGAGGGTGACGCTTCCGACGACACCGACGGGAAGGACTCGACAAGCAACGACGGCAAAAGCCAGACGGCGGAGGGCAACAACGGAAGCCCCCTCTGCTTCCTGTCAGACTGTTTTGTCCTGTCCGGCACACCACAGGACGGGAATGCCGCTTCCAAGGGCGAGAAGGACACAACCGCCGTCTCTTCCGTCATCTACCCCATCGCCTCGGCAGGCGACAACTACCGTCAGCTCAACTATTTCCTCTCCCCCTTCGCCGAGAGTATGCTGGAGCAATACCTCTCCGTCTTCTTCTCTTTCATCGAAAACGTGCAGGTGGTGTACGAGGACTACGAGGTGGAGTTCTCCGAGAGCGAAGCCATCCCCACCCCCTCCCTCTCCTTCGAGAAGATAGATGCCGACAAGACGCTCTTCCTCCGCCTGATGGAATCAGTAAAAGGCTTGCCGCTCGACTTCGTGCAGCAGTTCGACCTCAGTATGGTGGCATCCCTGTCGCTCGACAAAAAGATAAAGGTGAAACGCCTCTCCCACCTTGCCATCGATGAATCCATCTCCGCCCTCAGGAAGGAAATCATACAGTACGCCCCTAACAAGACAGCGCAGAAGGACGTGTATGTGGAAGACAACCTCTTCATCATCCCCGAGGAGACGGCAGGTCCCTTCCTGCTCCATGCCCTGCCCTCGCTCATCCGCACCTACCAGCTGGTGGGTGCCGAGAAGCTGCGCCAGTACAAGGTGAAGCCCGTGATGCCGAAGCTGAACATCAACCTTTCCTCGGGCATCGACTTCCTGGAGGGAGACGCCACGCTCGAAGTGGACAACGAACAGTTCACCCTCCAGCAGATCCTGCAACAGTACAACTCCAAGAAATACATCCAGCTCTCCGACGGCAACCGCGCCATCATCGAGGACGGCTATATGCGCAAACTGGAGCGCATCTTCAAGCAGAAGAAGGGCAAGGACGGCAAGGTGAAGGTGTCGTTCTTCGACCTGCCCGAGATAGAAGACCTCATCAACGGTCCCCTGGAGGGCGAGGCCTTCAAACACCACCGCGAGGTGTACGAGGGATTCAACCATCTGGCGGAGGAGAAACTGAAAACCCCGAAGCTCCAGGCACAGTTGCGCCCCTACCAGTCGGAGGGAATCAAGTGGATCAAATACCTCTACGACAACAACCTGGGCGGCTGTCTTGCCGACGACATGGGTCTCGGAAAGACCGTGCAGACCATCGGCGTGCTCACCCTCATCTATCCGAAGGTAAAGAAGCCCACGCTCATCGTGATGCCCCGAAGCCTGCTCTTCAACTGGCAAAACGAGCTGAAGAAGTTCGCCCCCCAGCTCTCCGTCTACACCTATTATGCCGGCGACCGCGACATCAAGGAGGCGATGAAAAACCAGGTGATCCTCACCACCTACGCCATCGTACGCAACGACATCAAGGAGTTCAGCAAGAAGGACTTCCACTACGTCATCCTCGACGAGAGCCAGAACATCAAGAACATGACCACGCAGACCACCCAGGCAGCCCTCCTGCTCCATGCCGAGCACCGGCTGGCACTGAGCGGCACGCCCGTGGAGAACAACCTGACGGAGCTCTACTCCCTCTTCCGCTTCCTCAACCCCACGATGTTCGGCACCCTCGACGACTTCAACAGCCGCTACGCCGCCCCCATCCAGCGCGACAACGACAAGGACACGCTGCTCAGTCTGCGCAAGAAGATATTCCCCTTCATGCTCCGCCGCCTGAAGAAGGACGTATTGAAAGACCTGCCCGACCGCATCGAGCAGACCCTCTTCGTGGAGATGAACCAGGAACAGCACGACTTCTACGAGCGCAGGCGGCAGTACTATTTCCAGCAGGTGCGCCAGACCATCGCCACCGAAGGCATACAGAAGTCGCAGTTCATCATGTTCCAGGCACTCAACGAGCTTCGCCGCATCGCCTCCATCCCCGAGAGCCTCAGCGACAACCGCATCAAGTCGCCCAAGCTCGACCTCTTGACAGACACTCTCCTGGAGGCCGTCGCCAACGGCCATAAGGTGGTGGTGTTCTTCAACTTCATCGCCGGCATCGAGCAGCTTAGCGAACGGCTCGACAACAACGGCATCGACTATGCCTGCATGACCGGTTCCACCCGCGACCGCCGGAGCATCGTGGAGCGATTCCAGAACGACCCCAAGTGCCGCGTGATGCTGATGACGCTGAAGACGGGAGGCGTGGGACTCAACCTCACCGCCGCCGACACCGTCTTCATCTTCGAGCCATGGTGGAACAAGGCCGCCGAGGAACAGGCCATCAACCGCCTCCACCGCTTCGGGCAGAAGGCGAAGGTGCTCAGCTACTCGCTCATCACCCAGCAGACCATCGAGGAGAAAATACAGCTCCTGCAGCAGCAGAAGGCAGAGCTGTTCGAAGGATTGATCGGAGCCGACAGTTCCTCGTCGAAACAGTTGTCGGAGGATGACATCAACTTCATCCTGGGATAAGCATAATAACATCAAAACAGAAAAAAAATGGCAGAAGAAATATCTATCTGGGACATGCCAGACAACAGACCCGAGAAAATCATATATGTACCCATATTAGGAGAGAAAAGTTATCAGGAAGCCCTTCTCTCCCGCCTGCTCAGTGCCGAGGATGCCCAGGAGAAAGCCTACAACCTGAAACAGGAACTGAAAAAATACAAACTCGTCGCCATTGACGAAAAGGGGAAGAAATACACGCCGGACCCCATCAAACTGATGTACAGCAACCAAAAGAAACTCAAAAAGGACTACATCAGCTTCATCGTCATCATAGAGCACCCCAACAATTTCTCTCTTTTCTCCGAGACCTGGTCGGAGCCCGTCAAGGAGCTGTTCAGGAAGGCCATCAAGGAACACTATGTGTACCATAAGGATGCCACCAAGATACTCGGCGAGTCAAGTATCCAGAAAAACAGCAGATTTTACTATGACGACTATGAGCCCAGCAACAAGCTCAAGAGGATGTACCGCACCATCACGGCAAAGGCACCGGAGAGAAGGACATACGACAACCGCGACTATTTCCTGGACCTCACCAGCAACAACAGCATGTACCGTAATATGCTGCCAAAAATCATACCGGGACTGGACAAGATGGAGCAATGCGGGAATCTGCCCCATGCGGAGGAATACAAGACCTACAGCGGTGAGAAAAACATCTTCACGGTGTTCCCCATCCTCTCCTCCATGTTCGACAACAACCTGCTGAACATAGGCAGGGCGAAGCTCCCCGCCAACGAGTTGAAGAGGGCGGCAAAGCTCATCAGCCTGCCGGAGTTCTTCGACGATGGCAACAAGTATTTCTCCAATGTCTGCGCCTCCATGGTACTCAACATCTTCACCGTCTATTGTGAGGACTGGTACAACAACAACCTGAAGGAGACCCATGCCTTGCTGAAGGACTTGCTGCAGAATGCAGACGAGTATCAGGAAAACCTGTTGCCCGTCCTCATGCCCCATTTCACGGGATTCAGGAAGACACTCACCGACTGTTGCAGCTGCGGATCCATCATCAAAAACCTCTGCAGCATACTCAAGGACAACTACAAATACGGCTGGTTGCCCATCGAGAAGATCAGTTACCTCTGCCGCACCAATCCCAACTACGGAGAGAGCAGCTACCTGATGTTCTACTCCTTCGACCTGGACAAGGTCACGCTGCATAATGACTATGACGGCAATGACATCTACCTCAGCAACTTCCTGCACGAGGTCACCCGTCCCTATGTCAAGGCAGTGTTCTTCCTGCTGGCAGCATTCGGCTTTGTGGAGATTGCCTACCGGGAGAAGCCCGCAGAGGGAGCTACGTCCTACTATGACGGTCTGGAATACGTTCGCCTCACCAACCTGGGACTCTATGCCCTGGGCATCAAGAACAAGTATGTGCGCAGCAAGGAGGCGGACATCAAGTACTTCGAACTGGACAGCGACCGCCTCATCATCAAGTCGCTGGTAGACGACAACCCCTACGAGTCGCTTCTGGGCAATATGGCGACAGCCATCTCCAAGAAGATGTACAAGGTGAGCTACGAGAGTTTCCTGAGCGGTTGCGAAAAGCTGCAGGACATCACTGCCAAGATAGACTTCTTCAAGGATTACATCTGCAACACCCCACCCGACAACTGGAAGCAGTTCTTCAAGGAATTGAAAGACCGCTGCAAGCCGATGAAGGCTCCGCAGAAGAAATACTCCCTGCTCCAAATACCAAGCGACAACAAGGAGTTGCAACGCATCATCCTGAGCGATTCCGCCATCCGCAAGTACACGCTCAAGGCAGAAGACTTCATCCTCCTGGTGGAGACCGCCAACAAGAGTAAGGTGGTGGATGCTCTGAAGAAATACGGGTACCTGCTGTAGCAAAAATCGGATTAACAAGTAGGGATATCTGTTCCGTAAAAGGAAAAAACAACCGGGCGGAACAAATATTTTCCGTATTCTTGCAATACTTACCGAAAACTTTTGTATCTTTGCAAAATAATGGCAGTCGCTGTCGTACGATTCATCAAAAAGGCAAGGTTATGGCACTGAAATTATATCCGATAGGAATACAGACGTTCTCTGAAATCCGCAAGGATGACAAACTATACATTGACAAGACGGAATACATCTACCGTATGTCCCATACCAGCGGTAAATATTTCTTCTTGGGGCGACCACGCCGTTTCGGCAAGTCGCTTCTGGTTTCCACCATGCA
>CAVEJY010000153.1:0-10533 GCA_963616155.1 Acutalibacteraceae bacterium | reverse complement strand
GAAGGTCGGGCAGAAGGCATCACTTCTCAACGACTGGACACAGCTCGCTCTATGCTTGAAGACGGATTGCCTTTAGACAAAATCATACGTTATACAGGCCTGTCAGATGAAGAAATCAAACAATTGAAATAAATGTTTTTCTTTAAAACGATAGCTTTCTACGGAGAATATTTATATTTTCCGTAGAAAACTATCGGAAGTTACTTGATGTTCCCTCTTATCCTCTTCCACTTGAAGTAGCCCGCTACGGCGATGATGACATAGAGTCCGTAGAGGCCAGCCTTGAAGGGGATGCCTTTGCCGATGTAGAGGTAGCAGCACACGATGTCCACGACGATCCAGAAGAACCATTGTTCGATGTATTTGCGTGCCAATGCCCAGAGGCCCACGAAGCTCAGGGCGTTGGTGAAGGCGTCGAGCATGGGTACGGTGGAATTGGTGAAAGTTACCAATATATAATAGGTGATGCCCCATGCCGCCAGGAAGAACAGGGTGGCAGGAAGGTAGAGGCTCTTCCTCATCGAGGTGATGGGAAGCTCCTCCTTTTCCTTCTGTCCGTGTTTTTTGCCCCATTTCCATACGGCATAACCATAGATGGCGGCGAGGGTATAGTACACTGCCATGCCTGCATCGCCGTAGAGCCCGTGACTCCAGTAGAGCCAGATGTCGAGGGCGGGCATGAGGATGCCCACCAGCCAGAGATAGATACTGGCACGGTACTCCAGCAGGATATAAATCAAGCCGAGTACCGTGGTGATGATGTCCAAATACATGTTCTTCCCTTAGAAATTGATGGAGAGGTGAGCCATCCAGTTGCGCAGTGCCGACGGGGCGAAACCTGCCGCTCCCATGTCGCGCACTCCCCAGGCGTTGAGGGCTGTCAACTGTCCGTTTTTCAACTCAAACTGTGGGGCAGCCCATCCGTTGTTGTCATACTCCGTGTTGAAGACATTATAGATGCACACGCCGATGGAGGCATCCTTCAGGCCGATCTTCCTCAGCGAGAAACCATAGCTCAGGTCGATGTTGGTGTTGAAGTGCTTCTTCAGGAGCAGGGTCTCGTAGGTGGTGTTGCCATTGGCATCCTCACACTTCATCTCCTTGAAACCAGTGTTGGTCAGGTACTGGTCGCTGATGTACTGGCTCTGGATGGATGCCTTGAAGCCGGCGTACTGGAAGGTGAAGATGTTGTTGAAGATGAAGTCGGGGGAGAAGCTCAGCGGTGTCTCGCCTTCGATGGTGTAACTCGTCATGTTGTCATCGTTCAGTGTCACGGCGATGTCCTTCACCCTGTTCCTTGACCAGGTGGCGTTGGCATCCCACTGGAACCATTCCACGGGTTTCCATGCCGCCGTCAGCTCCACGCCCAGACGGTAACTCTTGTCCAGGTTGGCGGTCACAGCCTCTCCGATGTTGTCCAGCGCACCGGTCAACACGAACTGGTCCTTGTAGTTCATATAGTAGAAGTTGGCTCCTGCGGAGAACTTCTCGCTGTGGTACTGATAGCCAGCCTCCAGGTCGTTCAGTCTCTCAGCCTTGGGCATCTCCAGTCCTCCGGCGTAGTTGTTCTGGAAGTTGTTGCGCACGGGTTCCTTGTGGGAGATGGCATAGGAGGCGTACACCTTGTGGTGGTTGTCGATCTCGTAGTTCAAGCCTACCTTGGGATTGAAGAAGTCATACTTCTTGCTGATGATGTATTCGCCCGTAAAGCTGTTGCCCAGATAGTAGTCCGAGGGATCCTGCATCTTGTAGTCGATGTGGCGGTATTGCAGGTCTACGAATATGCTCAGACCGTCGGCAACGGAGTAATTCACCTTGCCATAGGCATTGAAGTCGGTCTTCTTGGCACGGTTGCGGTAGTACTCGAAGTCGGGAGTCACCTCCACGTCTGCGTTCCTCTTCACCCAGATGACGTTGCCGAAGTGGTCGCCCACGTATTTGTTCCATCCGCCGCCGATATTGGCGGTGAGGTCCTTCTTGTTGTCAAAGTTGACGGAGGCGATGGCACCGTAGAAGTCGTTGCCCATCTGCTTGCGGCGCACCAGGTCGGTCTTGTATTTCTCTGTGGCGAGACCATATTCCTGCAAGTCCTTGCCCACCTTGTACTCCTCGTAGTAGCCGTCGCCACGGGTATAGTGGAGGGCGGCGTTGAGGTTCCAGAAGTTGGAGAGGCGCTGGTTCCAGATCAACTGGTAGTTCTGCGAGTGGTAGTTGTCGGTCTGGTTCTTGTAGTAGGCGGTCTCGCCGTCCCCTACGTAGTATTCTCCGCAGGAGTTGTAGGTACGTCCGTAGATGCTCTGCTCATACTTGGAGGTGTAGTTCCAGGCATGATAGGTCTCTTCCTGTCCGTTGAAGGTGATGAATTTCACCATGGTGTTGTCGCCGAAGTAGCCTGCCTGAAGGAAGTAGCTGTTGAGCTTGGTGGAGGCGCGGTCGAGGTAGCCCTTGCTGCCGATGTTCGACAGGCGGCCCTGTATGCCCCAGTGGTCGTTGATGAGTCCGGTGCTGAAGCGTACGGTCTCCTTGTGGGAGTAGTAGCTTCCTGCCGAGAAGTCTACGCCGGCATAGGGCTGGATGCCCACGTTCTCCGTCAGCATGTTGACGGTGGCGCCGAAGGCTCCGGCACCGTTGGTGGAGGTGCCCACGCCGCGCTGTATCTGGATGCTCTGTGCGCTGGAGGCGAAGTCGCCGAAGTTGACCCAGTAGAGCGAGCTGCTCTCAGCGTCGTTCATCGGGATGCCGTTGGCGGTGATGTTGATGCGGCTGGGATCGGTGCCGCGCACTCGGAGGCTGGTGTAGCCGATGCCGTTGCCCGCATCGGAGGTGAGGGTGACGGAGGGGGTGAGGGCGAGGAGGTAGGGCACGTCCTTGCCGTGGTTGATGGTCTTGATGGCTTCCTTGCCGATGTTGGTGAATGCCATTGGTGTCTTTTGGGTGGCGCGGGTGGATACCACCTGTACCTCCTGTAGCTCCCGTGCCTTCAGTGTGTCGATCAGTTCCTCAGACTTGTCGTTGGCTGCCGTGGCAGTAGTGGCTACTCCCATCAGAAGTGCAGTCGCAAACAAAAAATCTCTTCTCATAGTTCTTTTTACCTTATTATAACGATGGTTGTGTGTGATAATAAGAGGTGTGTGTCGTAAAAAACAAAATGCCCATCATGCGGGTGGCACGGTAGGCATTACTCCTTGTTCCCTAACCGGCATTGCCCGGCATAGGTTCAATGGGTATGTTCTCAGCAGCCGCCCTTCTGGGTCTTTCGACTCCATTGGCGGTAGCACCCCTTAGTTAGCTCTTTGCTAACCGTCTGCAAAATTACAACAAATTACCGACAATGCAAAATAATTTGAAGATTTTTGAAAAAATGTGTCGGAGTATCGGCGATTTTTCATAAATTTGCAGCCGATGAATATCATAAGATACAAACTTGACTCACCTAACTATACCAAAAACCATAGCAAAAGAACATGAATCGGAAGACGAAAAAACAACCTTACTTGCTGAGTGCCCTGCTCATGGTGATGCCTCTTGGCATTCATGCACAGGCTAAGCATATCCCCTCCCTCGACTCCCTTGTCTCGTCGGGCTCCGTGAGTGTCGTCGAGCCTGACCTCTTGAAGAAGGGAGTGGTTAACAATGCTCTGGACGCACTGAGTGGAAAGACGGCGGGTGTGAACGAGTGGGAATGCCCTCGCGCATAGCCACGCTCGACAATATTCTGGAGGAGCGTCTCCTTGAACTGGTATGGGAAGGTTGCCGCCGGCAGGACCTCATCCGCTTCGGCAAGTTCACTGGTGCCTATGACCTGCGTGAGCCACTCGACATGGAGGAGGAGACGCAGTACACCATCGTCTTCCCGATACCCCAGATGTGCATCGACCTGAACAATAAGCTGGAGCAGAATTACGGGTATTGAGGCTCGCGTGCCCAACAGTCTCACGCGCACATGAGACTGTTGGGCAGAATAGACTCTGCATTCATGATTATTTCGCAGAGGTGCGATAGAACTCGGTGAAAGCCTTCACTGTGTATTCGTGGTCGATGACACTGCCCGTCTCCCGGCAACTGTGCATGGCGAGGATGGCATTGCCCATGTCCACTCCCTTCAATGGAATGCTGGAGGCGAGGATGTTACCCAAGGTGCTTCCTCCTGCCACGTCACTGTGGTTGACGAAACGCTGGCAGGGTACGCCGGCCTTCTCGCAGATGCTGGCGAAGACGGCTGCTGAGGCTGCATCGCTCGCATACTTCTGGGCTGCATTGAACTTGATGACGGGGCCGCCACCCAACATCGGATGATTCGTGGGGTCGTACTTCTCGCCATAGTTGGGATGCCAGGCGTGGGCATTGTCGGCTGAAACCATAAAGGCACGCTCCACGGCCTGATAGTAAGCCTCCTCTGTTCCGCTCTGTGCGAGGGCGATACGCTTCAGCATATAAGATAGGAAGGGGCTGCCTGCTCCCTGCTTGGTCTGTGAACCGGTCTCCTCGTTGTCGAAGAGACCCAATACTTGGGTAGTATCGGTCGGGGAAGCGGCAAGCATCGCTTCGATTCCTGCCCAGCACATCGACAAGTCGTCGAGTCTGCCTGAGGAGATGAATTCATCATGCGCTCCGAAGGTGCAGGCTGGGGTGGCATCGGCGAGATAGAGGTCGAAGTCGAGGATGTCGGCTGGCTGGATCTCCTTCTTCCCGAAAGCCTTTCCGTCGCTTGTCATCGGGTGCTTGTTCAGTTCTTCGAGAATCACGTTCATCAGGAGGTCGCCTTTTTCCAGCTCGTCGCTGATGATGCCGAGGATAGGCAACACATCCTTCTGTCGGCTCAACTTTACGCCGTCGTTCACCTGGCGGTTGAAGTGGATGGCAAGGTTGCTAATCTGGAGCAAAGGTCGCTGGATGTGGAGAAGCAGCGTGTGGGGATTCATCACATCGTCGCCCTTCACGATGACTCTGCCGGCGAGCGTCAGGGGACGGTCGAACCAGGTAGACATGATGGGACCGCCATAAACCTCGGTATTGAGTTTCACGATGCCGCCCTCGCAGTCTATCTCGGCATTAGGCTTGATGCGGAAAGTGGGGGAGTCGCAGTGGGCGCAGATCATGTGGAAGCCTGCGTCGGCAATCGGTTTCTTGCCGATTTGGAAAGCATAGATGGAAGAGTCGTTCTTGGTGACGAAGAACTTGTCGCCTGCCTGAATCTTGCCCAGAGGCTCCTGTGGATGGATGCGGCGGAAACCATTCTTCTGGAGTTCGTCCGCCATGTTCTTGACAGCCAGGAAATTCACCGGCGATGCGTCAAGGAAAGACAATAGTCGTTTGATCATATCTCTTAGTGTTTTAAATTTTAATTTTGGGTTCGAAGGTGCCGAAGAGGAGGTAATTGCCGTCCGCTTCTATCGTCACTTCGTCTCCGATGGCCTCGTTGAGTGCCCCTTGCCAGAGTTCTTGGTAAGGGTAGGGGGGCCATCTAAATCCTTTCCCCTCCAGGCGGGTGCAACCGAAGTTGTAGATGCTTATCTGTTGTCGGGCGAAACTCTCGAAGGTTTGCGTGCCCGATGCCGGAGTGAAATAGCCATGGTCAGTAACCATCGAGACATCGAGGCGGAAATCTTTCATATACCTTATTAATAGGGAGATGTTGCCAAGGGAATGGTCTTCCCGTTTGCCGGTGCTGCCCAGATAGGCGATGCGCCGGAATCCTTTGTCGATACAGAAGCGGGTGGCCTTGGTCTGGTCGTTGTCCTCTTGCTCGGAAACCTGGTGCAGGATGTCGGCGTATCTGCGCTTGAAGTCGTCGGGCAGGGAGTCGCCGTCTCCCACGATGGCATCGGGAGTGCCGCCATGCAGAATGTGGTGCATCCCGGCTCCGTCGCAGCAGACCAGATACCGGGCGTGGTTGAGGATGGACAGAGGAATGGGATGCGACGGATAGTCTCCGTCGCAAAGTATCACGGCATCAAAAGAGGATGAGGCTGTGATGAGGGGAAAAATATGCTTTTCTTTTTTCATTGCTTCTGCAAAAGTAATATATTTCTTCAGAATAAAGTCTTGTTTTACTTGTTTTTTAGTTATTTTATCAGGGAAATCCGTCAAGATATTCCATTTCAAACAACTTTGTTTTAAACAACCTTGTTTAAAATGGATAATTTTATTATCTTTGCAGGCGTATTGGAAATCACATAGAGAAGAGTTATGGCAAATTACATGGAAGCTCCTTTTGTATTTGGCGTTCGGGTGGAAGGCGATACTTTTACAGACCGGAGGGAAGAGACGGAACGCTTGAAGGCTAACTTCACTTACGGAGTGAATACGATTTTGATCTCCCCTCGCCGTATGGGAAAGACATCGCTTGTGGATAAGGTGTGTTCGCTTGTGGAGAGCGAGGACATCAGAATTGCCCGTATCGATGCTTTCGGCTGTCGGTCGGAGAATGATTTCGTCAATGCGTTTGCCACGGCTGTCGTAAGGGCAACCTCTAATAAATGGGAAGAATGGATGGAGAATGCCAAGGTGTTCTTGAGCCGTTTTGTGCCAAAGATAAGTTTCGGTCAAGACCCTTTGAACGACTTCTCTCTTTCTTTGGAATACAATGCAAGTAATCATACGACAGAGGAAGTATTGAGGCTCCCCGAAATCATCGCCCGGTCGAAAGGATGTCGAATAGTGGTTTGTATAGACGAGTTCCAGCAGGTGGGTGATTTCCCGGACTCCTTGACTTTCCAAAAGAAACTTCGAGGCGTTTGGCAGTTGCAGGGTCATGTCTCTTATTGTCTGTATGGCAGCAAGAAGCACATGATGGAGCAGATGTTTCAAAATCCAAGCTATCCTTTTTATCGCTTTGGCGATTTCTTTTATCTCAATAAGATAAGCGAGGAGGACTGGATGAAATATATCTGCGAGCGTTTTGAGGCGACGGGTAAACATGTTCCTGAAGACCTGGCTCGTGAGATTTGCCAAGTTACAGACCGGTATTCGTCGTATGTCCAGCAGTTGGCTTGGTTCGTTTGGTTGAGAACAGCAAACGCAGCAAATGCAACAGAAGATGATTTGCAATACGGCATCGACCGGTTGCTGGATGCCTGCGAACCCTTGTTTATCCAGCAAACCGAAGACCTGTCGGCTTATCAGATGAATTTCTTGCATGCGCTGGTGAATGGCGTGCATACTGGTTTCACTCAGACCTCAGTCCTGAATGCCTATAACTTGGGTACTGCCGCTAACGTTACGAGGCTAAAGAAAGCCTTGATGGAGAAAGACTTGATCACGATACCGACTCCAAAGTGTCTGGAAATGAGCGACCCCATCTTGGCATTGTGGCTGAAGAGGAGAGTATGGAAAGAGTAGGGGATTCTTTTGGCATATTCCTAATAAAATGCCTGATTAACTTCCTGATAAATTGCGGGAGATGATGGAAATATAATTTAAAGTACAAGCAGATGAGAAGAAAAGAAAGAGAAGTAGTGGATAAGGAGGAGATATTCGCAATGATTGATCGTTGTGATGTGGTGCATCTGGCGATGGTGGATGAAGGGAAGCCATATGTCGTTGCACTGAACTTCGGATACGAGAGAGTGGGCGATGATGTCGTGCTCTATTTCCACAGTGCTGGGGAAGGCAAGAAGATGGATATTCTTCGCAAGTCGCCTGATGTCTATTTCGAGATGGATTGCGGCCACGAACTTGTGCCGGGCACCCTGGAGAATCCTTGCGCATACGGCTGGAAATACCAGAGCGTGATGGGAAGCGGAACGGTGGAATTCATTGACGACCATCGGGAGAAGACGCGTGTACTCAACTTGCTCGTTCAGCATGGTGGGAGAATCACCGATTCTTTTGTGTATCCTGAGGCTATGCTGGATAGAGTGACGGTTTATCAAGTTCGCTGTTCCGACTATACGGCGAAGAGAAAGCGTGACATCGTTGATTTTAAAAAACAGAAGAAATAAGTATACAATGGAAATAGCAATTGGATTGATTATCGGGCTTGCTGTCGGATTCGTCATTGGCAAGTTGATGGCGGCGAAGGCCGCAGGGGAGGAAAAGACGCAACTTGTCGCCAAGGCGCAGGTGTTGGAGTCGGAAATAGAACAACTAAAGGGACAGATAGAACAGGCTCGGCAACAAAATGAGAGCGAGAAGGAACAACTGGAGTTGCAAGCTGACCGTAAGATACAGACGATAAACGATAACCATGAAGTATTGTTGAAGAACGAGCGTGAACACCATGCCGTTGAGATCCGGAACTTGAAGGAACAGATGGCGAACGAGCGGCAGTATGCTGCCAAGCTCCGGGAAGAGAGCGACCGGCAGTGGGCGCAGAAACTCGAAGGCTTGAAACAGGAGATGCAGCGAATGACAGCCGAACAACAGAAGACTGCCGCAGAACAACTTGTCGCCAAGCAGTCTGCCCTGCAGGAGAACAACCGCCTGCAGATGGACGAACTCCTCAAACCCATCAAGGAACAGTTTGCCGACTTCAAACGGTCGGTGGAGGAGAGCAAGACACAGAACGAGGTGAGCAAGAAGGAACTGCAGAACACCTTCGAGGCAACGATGAAACTCTTCCAGCAAGAACAGCAGCAAGCCGTCAACAATCTCAGGGAGCAGACCCTGAAGATAGGCTCCGATGCCGCCAATCTCACCAAGGCCCTCAAGGGCGACAGCAAGATGCAGGGCGACTGGGGCGAGATGGTATTGGAGACCATTCTGGAGAACAGCGGTCTCAGGAAGGACGAGGAGTTCTTCATCCAGGAGAACACCAAGGACGAGAACGGCAAGAACTTCCGTCCCGATGTCATCGTGCGCTTCCCCGAGGGAAGGAGTGTGGTCATCGACTCCAAGGTGTCGCTGACCGCCTATACCGATGCCCTTGCCGCCGAGGACGATGCCGAGCGCGACCGGCTGATGAAGGCCCATGCCCTGAGCGTGCGCAAGCATATCGACGAACTCGCAGAGAAGGACTACTCCAAATTGGTGGACGATGCCATCGGTTTCGTGCTGATGTTCATCCCCAACGAGACCAGTTACATCGCCGCCATGAAGCAGCAGCCCGACCTCAGCCGCTATGCTTACCAGAAGAAGATCATCATCATCTCGCCCAGCAACCTCCTCATGGCACTCCAGCTTGCCTACAACCTCTGGCAGTACGACCGCCAGAACAAGAATGTGGAGAAGATAGTGAAGACTGCCGCTGACCTATATGATAAGGTGGTGGGGTTTGAGGACACCTTTACGGGCATCGGTGACTTGATAACCCGCTTGTCGGGTACCTATGACAAGGCGAAAAAACAACTCTACGACGGAGCAGGCAATGTGATGCGAAGGGTGGAGAGCCTCAAGTCGCTCGGTGTAACACCCAAGAAACAGATCAAGGCATTGGAGGACGGGGAGTAATCTCCGCCTAAATGCCGCCGTTGGTCACCACTTCCTCCACGTATTTCACAAGCGAGTCCTTGCCGTTGAGCAGGTAGTAGTCTACCCGCACCACATGATTGATGTCAGCGCATCCCTTCACCTTGATGTGGAGGGTCTTGCTGTAGATGAACGTGTCACGTCTGGAGGGGTACGACACCAACTGTATGAGTTCCTTGGTGGAGCCGCTCCCGACATAGTACATCCCCGCGCTGTCCACGGTGTTCTCCGTGGCGACGGTATCTTTTGCTGCCCTTCCCGTATCACGGACGGCTATTTCCTCGGGATAGAACACGCTTGCCGCCACCGTGTCTCCGTCATCCTGTGAGGGTGCGAACTTGCAACTGGTGGCAGTGTGGACGAAAAGGGCGGCGGTGATGAATGCCGCCATGAGATATAATGGTTGTTTCATGCGATACTCTCAATGATTTTGATGCAAAGTTACTGCTTTTTACCGAATAGACAAACTTTCCATGATATATTTCCAGCTCTTTTGTGAGGATTCTCGATAAAATTTCGTACATTTGCAAACGGAAGGCCGGTGAGGTGCCTTCCGTACTTATACATATTGCTAATTTAAACAGATTGAAAGATGAAAAAGAAATTTTTGTTTCTGATGGTCTTCTTGAGCTGTCTGCTTACCTGGACTTCGTGCAGCGACCTCGATGACGTGAACAGTCGGCTGGACAAGGTAGAGAAAGAGGTGGCAGACCTGCAGTCTGCGCTGACTGTCTTGCAGAAAGCCTATGATGAAGGGAAAAGCATCAAGGAAATTTCCCCTGTGGCGAGCGTTAGGGGGGGGTGGCTCATCGCCTTCTCGGATGACACGAAAGTCCTGGTGCAAGGCAATGACGATGATGTGACACCTTACCTGAAAATTGACCAGGATGGCTATTACACCGTGTCGTATGACAACGCCAATACCTTCAGCAGATTGAAGGACAACGACGGAAACGACATCTCCTCGGAACAGGTGTCGGTGAAGGTCGCCGTCAATGAGGACGGATATTATGTGTTCCGGGAATATTCTATAGGCGAAAACTCCGGGATGGTGGGTGAGATAGTTTCCCCTTATACCGCTGATACGGCGTTGCTCATCCAGTCTATTACCGAGGACGAGAAGAC
>CAVEJY010000152.1:0-26202 GCA_963616155.1 Acutalibacteraceae bacterium | reverse complement strand
TGCTTCACAAACACTTTTTTATTGCTTCTACAAATATCATCCCATCTTTCCACAATCATATCATCCCAACTCGGCGAGCAGGAGTTGCACATAGTCGCGGTGCCAGTCCTTCTCGCGCAGCACCTCTCCTCCGTATTGAAGCAAGTCGATGTCCAGTCTCACGACATTCCTTGCCTTGTCCTCAGCACATCTGCCGCATTCCCTCTCTATCTCCTTCAGTCGGCTGATGACGGTTTCGGGACAGTCCTCTACCTTTCCGACCGCCAGAGCATTGGCAAACCAGTCGGAATCGATGCCAATCGGGGAAGTGCGCAGGATGCGGGTAAACCTGATGCCGGGGAAGCACTCACGGAGCCTCCCCATCGCATATCCCACGTTGCGCTCCTGTTCGTAGTTGGAACCCAAAGCCAATACAAAATTGATACCGTTATTTGCCATTTCTCCTGTTTTTATATGCAAAGTTAGTGAAAATACCTAAATTATCCCTTGCTTATGCAATATTTTTATTATTTTTGCACTATGAATTGCATCAAAGTATACATAACAGGTCTACTCGTACTCTTCAGCACCTCCACGCTGAAGGCACAGATGAAGTGGAACCAAGCCTATCAGACATACGTGAACCAGTACAAGGATCTCGCCATCGAGCAGATGCTCCGTTACCGAATACCCGCCAGCATCACCCTGGCGCAAGGACTCTTCGAGAGCCGAGCAGGACTGAGTGACCTCGTCAGGCAGGGCAACAACCACTTCGGCATCAAGTGCCACACCAGTTGGACAGGTGCCCGTCAATATCACGACGATGATGCCCGGGGCGAGTGCTTCCGCGTATACCAGGATGCCAAGGAAAGCTACGAGGACCACAGCAAGTTCCTTGCCAAGCAGCCACGCTACGCCAGTCTCTTCGAACTCTCCACCACCGACTACAAGGGATGGGCGCGAGGACTGAAGAGATGCGGCTACGCCACCAACCCACAATACGCCAACAAGCTGATACAGATCATCGAGCTCTACAAACTCTTCGACTATGACAAAGCCAAGCGGTACGACCGTTTCATGGCAGAGCACAGCGGCACCGACCAACCCGTCAACGCCGAGGGACTCCTCCACCCTATCCGTATGTTCAACGAGAACTATTACCTGAAGGCACGCAAGGGCGACACCTTCAAGAGCATCGGCAAGGAGGTGGGCATCAGCTGGCGCAAGCTCGCCAAGTACAACGAGCGCGACAAGCACGACATCCTGCAGGAGGGCGACATCATCTACCTCAAGAAGAAGAAGAGAAAGGCACCCAAGGAGTTCAAGAACATACCGCACATCGTGAAACCGGGCGAGAGCATGTACTCCATCGCACAGAAATACGGCATCCGGCTGGAGCGCCTCTACAAGATGAACAGCCTGGGACCAGACTACCAGATCTATCCCGGCGCCAGACTCAAAGTCAGATAAAACAAAGGAAAATGAAAAAAACTATCATCACAATGGCCTCGCTGGCAGCCCTCCTGCTGCCGGGCAAGGCAACGGCACAGAACTTCGACGACTACTTCGTCGACAAGACATTGAGAATCGACTATACCTTCGCCGGCAACGACAAGCAACAAATGATTGCCGTAGACGAGCTGAACAGCATCCCACGCTGGTACGGAAAGAGGCAGCGGCTCGGCGAACTGCCCATGGAGGGCAATGGACAGATCACCGTCCGCGACCACCGGTCGGGAAAGGTCATCTACCGCAATTCCTTCTCCACCCTCTTTCAGGAATGGCTCTCCGAAGAGGAGGCGAAGACCAAGACCAAGAGCT
Organism: Acutalibacteraceae bacterium; assembly: GCA_963616155.1. Classification (GTDB taxonomy): domain Bacteria; phylum Bacteroidota; class Bacteroidia; order Bacteroidales; family Bacteroidaceae; genus Prevotella. The sequence continues at coordinate 24,402 of CAVEJY010000152.1, read as the reverse complement.
TCGAGAACGTGTTTCTCGTTCCCATGCCCAAGGACACGGCAGACGTGACCGTCAACCTGTTCGACAACCGCAGGAACGTGATGGCGACGCTCACCCACCAGGTGGCTCCCACCGACATCCTCATCCATAAGAAGGGCGACCGCCCCACTCCCTATGTGACCTTGCAGCAAGCCGCCGACACCAGCCGCTGCATCCACGTCGCCTTCGTGGCAGAGGGCTACAAGAAAGAGGAGATGGCAACCTTCATCAAGGATGCCAAGGACGCCTGCGAGGCACTCTTCGCCCATGAGCCTTTCAAGGGACTGAAAGACCGCTTCAACATCGTTGCCGTGGAGGCACCCTCGGAAGACAGCGGCACCAGTGAACCGGGCAAAGGCGTATGGAAGCATACGGCACTCAGCTCCCACTTCGACACCTTCTATAGCGAGAGATACCTCACGACACTCAATATCAAGGACTTGCACAACTGTCTCGCCGGCGCTCCCTACGAGCACATCATCATCCTGGTGAACAGCGACCGATACGGCGGTGGCGGCATCCTCAACTCCTACAACCTCACCTCCACCCACCACAAGTGGTACAAGCCCGTGGTGGTGCATGAGTTCGGCCATTCCTTCGCCGGCCTTGCCGACGAATACGCCTACGAGAGCGAGCAGATACCGATGTACCCCCACGACATAGAGCCATGGGAACCCAACATCACCACCCGCGTCAACTTTCAGGGCAAATGGGAGAATCTCATCAAGAAAGGCACCAAGTTGCCCACCCCACTCTCCAACGACCCCAAGGTGGCGAAGAGCAAGGTGGGAATGTTCGAGGGAGCAGGATACAGTGTGAAGGGCGTGTACCGAGGCGTACAGGACTGCCGGATGCGCATCAACGAGACACCCGAGTTCTGCGCCGTGTGCCAGCAGGCATTGACAAGAGTGATTGACTTTTATACCAAGTAGCAAATGAAAGAACTTACGACAACCATCCAATATCAGTTGGCGCAGTTGGAGGAACTGGACAGCCAGGAGCAGACGCTCGTCAAGAGGGCGATGCAAGCCACCGACAACTCATATGCCAAGTACAGCAACTTCCGTGTAGGCGCAGCCTGCCTGTTGGCGAACGGACATATCGTCATCGGTGCCAACCAGGAGAACGCCGCCTATCCCTCCGGCCTCTGCGCCGAGCGTACCGCCATCTTCGCGGCACAGGCAAACTATCCCGACCAGCCCGTCACCACCCTCGCCATCGCTGCCAGGAATGCCGACGGGTTCCTCAGCTCGCCCATCTCCCCCTGCGGGAGTTGCCGGCAGGTCATCTTAGAAATAGAAGACCGCTACAAGCAGCCCGTCCGCATCCTGCTCTATGGCAAGGACGGCATCCTCTGCATCAACACGGTGAAGGACCTCCTTCCCTTCTGTTTCGTCGACGAGTGCATGAGATAAGGGAACAAGGAAACACCTAATATATAATAAGGTAAGAACGATGGAGAAAGCAATGATATTATTGAGTTTCGACACTGAGGAATTTGACGTTCCCCGTGAGCACGGTGTAGACTTCTCGCTGGAGGAAGGCATGAAGGTTTCCGTCCACGGCACCAACCGCATACTCGACTGCCTGAAGCAGAACGGCGTGAAAGCCACCTTCTTCTGTACGGCAAACTTCGCCGAGAACGCACCAGAGGTGATGAAACGCATCATGGACGAAGGGCACGAGGTGGCTTGCCATGGCGTAGACCACTGGAGACCGCAAGCCACCGACGTGGAGGTTTCCAAGAACGTCATCGAAGAAGTGACGGGAAGAAAGTCCGCGGGCTACCGACAGCCCAGGATGTTTCCCGTGAGCGACAGCGAGATAGAGCGCATGGGCTACACCTACAACTCGTCCCTGAACCCCGCCTTCATCCCCGGCAGATACATGCACCTCAATGCGCCACGCACCTGGTTCATGAGGGGCAAGGTGATGCAGATACCGGCATCGGTGACTCCCGTCATCCGTTTCCCGCTCTTCTGGCTGTCCCTGCACAACCTCCCCGAGTGGATGTACCACATGATGGTGAGACGCGTCGTGAACCACGACGGCTACTTCGTCACCTATTTCCACCCCTGGGAGTTCTATGCCCTCAAGGAGCATCCTGAGTTCAAGATGCCTTTCATCATCAAGAACCACAGCGGCGAAGCCATGTTCCGCCGCCTGGACAACCTGATCAAGATGCTGAAGGCACATGGCGACCAGTTTGCCACGTTCTCTGAATTCGTACAATCAAAGAAAGCAGACCCATCATGATAAAACTTGCAATCGTTTCCCCCTGCTACAATGAGGAGGAAGTGCTGGAAAGTTCGGTCAAGAGACTTACCGAACTTTACCGCCAGCTCATCGCCGGCAAAAGGATCAGCCCGGACAGCTTCTTCCTCTTCGTCAACGACGGAAGCCGCGACCACACCTGGGACATCATCAACCGCCTGCACGGCGAGAATCCCTTTGTGCATGGACTCAACCTGGCACGCAACGTAGGTCACCAGAGTGCCATCATGGCGGGAATGATGACCGCCAAGGACCAGGCGGATGCCGTCATCACCATCGATGCCGACCTACAGGACGACCTTGCCGCCATCCCTCAGATGATAGACGACTACGCCAAGGGATACGACATCGTATATGGCGTGAAGGTGTCGCGCCAAGCCGACCCCTTGCTCAAGCGTCTCTCTGCCGTGACGTTCTATAAGTTGCAGAGCAAGATGGGCGTGGACAGCATCTACAACCACGCTGACTTCCGGTTCATGAGCCGACGCGCCCTGGAGATCCTGGCGCAGTACAAGGAGAAGAACCTCTACCTCCGGGGACTGATCCCCACCATCGGACTCAGCTCCACCACCGTCGATGATGTCATCAGCGAGCGCACCGCCGGCACATCCAAGTACACCTTGGCAAAGATGCTCAACCTCGCCCTCGACGGCATCACTTCCTTCTCCGTGAAGCCCATCTACAGCATCATCTACATGGGCATCTTCTTCATCTTCGTATGCTTTGCCATCGCCATCTACGTCATCCATGCCATCGTGGCAGGAACGGCTGTGCCGGGATGGGCTTCTCTCATCCTCAGCATCTGGCTGGTGGGCGGACTCGTGCTGATTTCCATCGGCGTGGTGGGAGTATACATCGGCCGCATCTACAAGGAGGTGAAGGGACGGCCCCTCTATAACATCAAGGAGACATTGGAATAAGGAAGACATGAACATCCACTACAGCAAGGAACAACTGAAGAGCGAGTTTTGGCGTATCTTCCGGTTTGGAATCACCGGCACCATCTCCTCGCTCATCCATTACGGCGTGTACTGTCTGGCTTTGTTGCGCTGCAACCCTACCGTGTCATACAGTGCCGGCTATCTGGTGGGACTGGTGTGCAACTACGGTCTGACCACCTTCTTCACCTTCCGCCAACAACCGTCAAAAAAAAATGCGGCTGGTTTTGTAACCAGCCACATGATCAATTATCTCCTGGAGGTGGGCTTGCTCAACCTTTTCCTGTACATAGGTTGCAGCCAATGGCTTGCACCCATTTTGGTAATGGTCATCGTGGTGCCCATCAATTTCCTCATCCTCCGTTTCGTATACCTCTATAAGAGGCATACGGAATAGGAGGCTCTCCTTTTATTTCTTCACAATCTTCGTACTGAACACATTGTCGCTGACCGTGCCGTTGAGCGCATAGCCCGAGAAATCATATTGGGTATAGTTGCTGCCACGCTCGTTGATGCGCAAGGTCTTGATTTCCGCATTCTTCATGTCGATGGTCACGACGCAGGAGGTATACATCATCCTGCGCTTCGCCTTGCTGTCGGTGACATTGGGCGTGACGGTCATCGTGCAGACATTGCCCTTCTTCTGCATCTGTACGGTAGCCATCTTGGTGAGGTTGGCGTTGCCGCTTGCAGTGAAGAGGTTGGTGAAGATGTCGCGCAACACCTCGAAGGGATTGTTGCCCGTAGCGTTCGCCTTGACGGCACGCTGCTTTCCGTTCCTCACCATGGTATAGGTGTTGCCCACGGCAAGCAACATATCCTTCGTGCCGGCGAACACCATGCTCTCCGAGTTGGGAGCCTTGTAGTAGAACTCGCCCTTGGTCACGGCATCCTTTGCCAAGGCGGCATTGTGCTGCGTCATCGTCACATGAGCGGTGAGTGTACTGACGTTCTTGTAGCGGTTGACAGCCACCTTCTTCAATTCAGCCTGCTGGGCGTGGATGCCGACGAAGGCAACCATCACCACTGCAAGCAGTGTAAAAAATCTTTTCATCATTACTGTTATTAATGTTGAGTGTTTTATGTATAGAGTCCACCATTGATGGAAATCACCTCGCCCGTGATGTAGCCGGCACCGGGAGAGGCAAGGAATCCCACGAGTTCAGCCACCTCCTCGGGAGTGCCGAACCGCTGGGAGGGAATCATCTTCTTCAGGGTAGCCACATCCAGTCCTTCCGTCATGTCGGTGTCAATGAAGCCGGGAGCCACGGCATTCACCGTCACCTTCTTCCTTGCCACTTCCTGTGCCAGAGCCTTGGTAGCGGCGATGATGCCTCCCTTGGCTGCGGAATAGTTGGCCTGTCCGGGCAGTCCCTTCAGACCACTCAGGCTCGCCATATTGATGATGCGGCCGTACTTGTGGACAAGCATGGGCTGCAACAAAGCCTGTGTCACATGATAGAAACCGCCCAGCGACGTGTCGAGCACGCTGTGCCATTCCTCGTCCTGCATAAACACCATGAGCTGGTCACGACGGATGCCGGCGTTGTTGACCAACACCTCCACATAGTCCTCGGGATGGTTCGTCTTCCATGTCTCCAAGGCTGTCCTCACCTGATCCTGCTTGGCAACGTCAAACTGCAGCAACTCACCGTCGGTACCGGCTTCCCTTACCATCTCCAGAGTCTTCTCCGCCTCGGTGGCATTGCTGACATAGTTGATGATGATATCGTAGCCCATCGTGGCGAGCTTCACGCTTACCGCACGGCCGATGCCACGGCTACCTCCTGTTACTAAAGCATACTTTTTCTTTGTCATGTCCTTTATTGATTTGAATTTTTGTCCGTTGATTATAATATGATTGTCCTTATCCTTTTCCTATGATTTCCCAGACGGCTTCCCTTCCCATCACCTCGGCACAGGTATGGAAGGCTGTCATGGTGACTCCATGCACCCCGTGCAATATCAGGTTCTGACCTGTCAGCAACAGGTTGGGGATGGGCGTACGGGGCGACAGCACCGTCATCAGCGGGTTGTGCCAGTCCTTCCTCATTCCATAGGCACTGCCTTCGGGTGTCAGGGTATAGTCGTGCCAGGTGAGCGGCGTGGAGGTATAGCGGAAGGAATAATCCCTGATGTCGGGAAGAACCTTTCCTGCGAGGGCGATGCATTCGTCGGCGATGCGTTCCTTCATCTCCTCATACTCCGTGCCGCGGTGTCCTATCCTGGTACCCGTCCACGGTTCACAGGCAGACCAGGGCATCGGGGTCAACAAGTCCACTTGCCGGCTGTACCCGCTCCCGTCCTCGGGCACCCTACAGCTGACCAGCACACCCTTCACGCCATCCGACTGGTTCTCATGCACAGCCCATACATCCTGTTGGGCATAGACGTACTGGTTGTAGTTGAAGTATCTCAGCTTTCCCGGCTCGAACGTCAGCGACACCGTAAACATTCCGAACGAGTTCTGCACGTCGCCGATGCGCCGGCGATAGACGCGCTTCATCCTGCTGCTTTCCTTGACCAATGCACAGGTAGCGGAAGGATGGATGTCGCTGATGAAGACATCGGCTTCATACCGTTCGCCGTTGCTGCAGACGGCAGCCACCAGCTTGCCGTCCTTTTCCACCAGTTCCTCTACCTTGGCGTGACAGATAATCTCGCCGCCTTGCCCACGGATGCCGTCCGCAAGTTTGTCGACCATCAGGGATCCGTCGCCAGCCAGTCGCCAACTGCTCTCCACATAACTGCCATTGCCATGCAGGAAGCTGAACAGGGGGAGCGTGTCCCTCCTGAGTTCCATCCTGAGGGAAGTGCCGCTCAGCACATTTCTCAGCACAGGGTCAGCGAAGGTCTTTTCCAAGAAATCCCAGGCACCCGTTGCCATGGACAGTTGCGCATCTTCCGTTTGGGAAGGCGACGGGGAAAGTGCCTGCGCCTGTTCCCTGGAAGAGTTCTCCAGCAGGTGGACATAATGCCTCAACCCTGCTTCCTCCCGGGGGAAGTCTTGCGCCAGGCGTTCCACGAACCTGTCGTAGCCTTGCGCCAGGGCAAAGGTATGCTCGCCGAGCGTCACCTTGTCGAAGCCGTCCTCGTCGAGCCGATGCCAGGGCAGGTCCATCAATCCGAGATATTGGAAAGCCGTGTGCAACGACTGTCCCTCCCCCAGTCCACCGACATAGTGGAGACCGGTGTCGAGGGAGAGTCCACGGCGGCGATAGCTCTGCATACATCCGCCCAACTGTGTGCCCTGTTCCAGGACAAGCACCTTCCTTCCGTTGCGTGCAAGGATGTAGCCACACTCCAGTCCACCGAGTCCGCTGCCTATGATGATCACGTCATACTTCATGCCTTCTTGTCCTTTCTGTTCATCCATTCCCATACGGCGGGCTGCATCACATACGACAGCACCACTGCCGACACGAGTCCCACCAGCGTGGAGAATCCCACAGACTTGATGGCGGGATGCTGGGCGATGAGCATGGAGCTGACAGTCGTTATCAGGATGACGGCACTGAAGAAGATTGCCGTCTTGTGATAAGCCAGCAGTTTGCTGTCCTTCTCGCTGTCCAAGAGTCCGTTCATCACGAAGATGCTATAGTCCACACCGATACCGAAGATGAAGGTGGAGATGATGATGTTGATCAGGTTGAACCGCATTCCGAACAGTCCCATGGCACCCAGCACTACCAGCCAGCTCAGCAAGATGGGCATGAAGGCAAGCAGGGTGTGCTTGATGTTGAACCGGAGGCTGAACAGGAGTACGGCAAAGACGAATGCCATGGACACCCACTGCAGCACGTTGAAGTCCTCGTTCATGCTCACCAGGGTATCTGTCGTATAATAATAGGTGTCGAGCACCATCAGGTTGGGCACGTTGGCGATGGCCCCGCAGATGCGGTAGTAGTCGCTGTTCTTGCTGTGTACCGTGTCGTTGGCACAGCGCACCGAAGTGAAACAGAGATACTCGCCACCGTAAGACTGCTCCATCAGCGTAGTCTGGTAGCCCTCGGGGATGATGCCTGCCTTGTACAGCGGGTCGGGTTCGTAGTCACGGGTGGCATAGTCGAAGAACGCATCGAAGCCCTCCGGGCGCATTCCTGCACCAGGTGCCGTGGCGTTGACCAGACTGCGGACACGGGCGAGCCGGTCGGCAGTCCAGAACTTCTTCCATGCCTCTATCCTCTGTTTCTGCACCCGCAAGGGAACAAAGATCCTGTCCGTATGGGTATAGCTCTTCACGAGACCGAGGGTCTTCAGGGAGTCGAGCTTGTGTTCCAGTATGGCAAAATTCTCTATCGCCTCCTCCATGGTCTTGCCCGAGGCAGCGAAATACTTCTGCTTGTCGCCCGTATAGGTCTTGTCACGGAGCAGATTCTCAGAGTAGGTCGTGTTCTCCTCCTCATAGCCGAGATTGTGCATATCGGCATCAAACTGCGTTCCCTTGACGGCGTAGCAGCCGATGCAAACGATGACGATAATGGCGATGGCTGCCAACAGAGGTTTCTTATGATGGAAGGGATAAGCGTTGATGCGGTCGATGACGGCGAAGAGACGGTTGTTCTCCTGCCTGCCACCCTTACCCAAGAACTGCGGCAGGAACAAGAGGCTGAATGCCGTCGTGCCGGCAATGGCAAAGGCGGCGAAGAGACCGAAGTCCTGGAGCAGGGACGTGTTGACGAAGAGGAGACCCACGAAAGATCCGATGGTCGTCAGACAGCCCAGGCATACGGGTTTCACCTGATCACGGAGCAACTGTTCCGTGTCGCCCACATACTGGTGATGGGTCAGCACATGGAGTACATAGCTCATTGCCACACCCAGGATGATGGCACCGATGCCCAGAGCGAGCAACGAGAACTGTCCCTTGATGAAATACATCATCGTAAGGCCGAAGAGCGTACCGAATGCCACGGGGAGCACCAACAGAGGGATGGTGTTCCAGCGGCGGAAACAAACGAGCAGGAACAGGAGTACCAGCACCAGCGAACCTCCGACCGTACCCACCAAGTCGCGCTTGATGGTCGAGGCATTGTAGAAGCCGCTCGCCGGTGTTCCGTGGTAGGTGACACGCACGTCGGGTGCCTTCACGGCAAACTCCTCTATCAGTTCGTTCATCTGCTCGAACAAGGCCGACCCTTGTCCTGTGTTGGTGGCAGAGAAACGAGGGGTCAGGAATGCCACGCACACCGTCGAGTCGGGCACAAAGAAATGTCCGTTGACGGTTTTATAGCTGCCCGTTCCACTGTCCATCAGGGGTTTCATCTGCTTTGCCAACAGGTTGCGCAAGCCGATGGGGTCCGCCTGGATCAGCTCGGGATAGGCGGAACCAAACTCTCCCGTCATGTCCTCGTGGTTCTGCTGCATCTGGCGGCGCATATTCTCCGTCGTAAGCAGCGTGTCGATGCCTGCATAGAGAGAGGTGTCGATATAGGCAGGCAGATGTTCGGACAGGTAGTCGATGCCGTCGGGAATCAGGTCGTCGGAGAGACTGTAGAAGACATCGCCGATAGCCCTGCTTGCCGTGTCCTGTCTGCCGTCGCGTGCCAACAGGGAGTCGACGAACTCGTCGCACACCTCGGCAATCCGCTCGGTACCGGTTCCCTTCTTCTTTCCCTCGAACAAGAGGAACGTCTTGTCCTTGATGCGAAGATTGGCAAAAGCAAGTTTCATGCTGCCATCCTCGTTGCGGGATGACGGCATCAATTTGTTTAAGTCTTCCTCCAGGTGAATGCGCGAGGAGAAATAGCCACAGAAGGCAAACAAAGCCACCATCGTGATCCAGAACACGGGACGGTGGTTGCGGAAATATCTATAAATGCGGATGCAAAGTTCTGTCATACTGTCATTTCTCCCTTATAGTCCATATAGACGCGCTGTGCGTCGCTGATGCTTGCCACGACCGTGTAGCGTGCGTCGTCTCCCTGCTGCTCCACGCTCACCTTGATGTCAAGCCCGGAACACTCCCGGGGTGTAGCCACTGCCTTCAGGCGGCACTGTCTGACACTTGCCACCCGCAACTGCCTGCCCGTGAGTTTCTCGGCACACTCCTTGACCGTCTGCATATTGCACACGCCGGGGCACACCGGGTTGCCGGGGAAATGTCCACGGTAGATGTCGCAGTCGGGAAGCAAGGAGATATGGAATGTCGCAGTCCCCTCTCCCTGACGTTCCTCGCTCAGGAGAGTATAATAGTTTCCTTCAAGTTTCATTGGTTTGTTTACAGTCTTATGGTTAGACATCGGGCTGGATATAGATCTTCATCTGTGTCTCCGCCACCTTCTCGTCCTCCACGCAAGTATGGGCAGAGAGCAGGGTCACGCCGTTCACCTCAGGTCCCATCTCTATGGTCGTCACCATCCGTTCGCCCACCTTCGGCCGACGGATGCTGCGGAACTTCTTCACTTCCCCGATATAGCCCACGGGTGGTTCCTCGGCACCTGCGGAGACCGCCTTGTAACCGGCAAACGCCGAGGCCGACTGGGCGATATGCTCTATCACCCCACTCTCCTCCAGCGTTTCGTCATCCGTGAGAAAAATGTTGCCGGGGCGAACAGTGAGACAGGCTTTCGCCTGCTCCCCGTCCACCTCCAGCAATTCATCCACCATCAAGATGGGGTCTCTCTGCGGGATCAGTTGTTCGATAGTCAAACTAATCATTGCGCCTATGAAAGATGAGACTCGATGTAATCATACAGATTGTTGAAAGTCTGTATCTTAGGCAACTCTGCCACAGGGATTACCACCTTGTATGTCTGCTGCACCAGGGCGATGAGGTCTACCAAGCTCAGGCTGTCCAGGCTCAGTGTATCCTTGATGCTTGCCTCTGGATTGAAGTCTGTTGTCTCTACGTCAAACTCCTCGGCCAACAGGCCATTTACTTGCTCTACGATTTCTTCACGTGTCATAATTTTACTTCCTTATTGATTAATGTTTATACTTTATAGATTCTTTACAATGAGTGTCGAGTTGGTTCCGCCGAAGCCGAATGAGTTGGAGAGGAACATATCGAAGTTCTTCTCCATGCGCTCTGCCGCCACATGGATGCAGGCAGTCTCCTCGTCGGGGTTCTCGAAGTTGATGTTGGGGGCGATGAAGCCGTTCTTCATCATCAGGATGGAGTAGATCACCTCGCTGGCACCTGCCATCCACATCTCGTGGCCGGTCTGGCTCTTGGTGGAGGTGACGGGTACGTTGCGGTCGCCGAAGATGCGGGCGATGGCCTGTGCCTCACGGGCATCACCGATATGGGTGGATGTGGCATGGGCGTTGATATAGCCTATCTGGTCGACACTTACGCCGCTGTCCTTCAAGCAAAGCTCCAACGAACGGGCAGGACCGTCCACGTTGGGAGTGGAGATGTGGTCGCCATTTCCGGAGAAGCCCCAGCCTACCACTTCTGCCAAGATGGGGGCGCCGCGTTTCACTGCGTGCTCATACTCTTCCAATACCAAAGTAGCGGCACCGCCACCGGGTACGAGACCGTCGCGGTCGCGGTCGAACGGACGGCTTGCCTTGGTAGGCTCAGACTCTCTCACGGAGAACGACTGGATGCCGTCGAAGGCAGCCACACCATACATATTGTTCTCCTGCGCACCACCGCACACGACGCAATCCTGCAGACCGTTGCGGATCAACAGGGTGGCAAGGCCGATGGACTGCGAACCGGAGGCACAGGCGGCGGAAGCCGTCAGGTTGATGCCGCGGAGCTTGAACAGACAAGCCAGGTTCATCGTCACCGTGGAGTTCATCGACTGGAAGATGGAACCGCTGCCGCAGGCCACGGTGCTGCCAAACTCGCGGAACTTGTCGAGGGCACGCATGGTGGCCTCTGCCACGGAGTCGTTGCCGTACACCAATCCTACCTCATGCTGCTCGATGTACTCCTGGTCGAGCTTGGCGTTCTCCAAAGCCTGGCGTGTCGCCATATAGGCATACTCAGCCTCCTCGGGCATGAAATGACGCTGGTTGCGTGGAACGAACGGTTTAAGGTTGGGACGGGGTACGTCGGCGCAGAGAGCTGAGCGGAAACCCGCATCCTTGCGCTCCTGACTGAAAATGATGCCGCTCTTGCCGGCGTAAAGTGAGTCACGCACCTCATCCAATGTGATTCCCAGGCAAGACCAGATGCCCATACCTGTTATTACTACTCTTTTCATATTTTCCTTTGTTTATCTATTTTTCCTTAGTTTTTCTCTTTGAACGTATTTTGGTTTGCTTCTGTTTTCTCACGACAGTTCCTTCTTGTAGCATCTCCTGCGCTTCACGAGCTTCGGGTTCAGCGGTTTCCATTGAGAAAGTTCCCGCACGTTGTCCTCCAGCTGCGGTCCCGTCTCCGCCCAAGTGTAGCCCAACTGATTGTAAAGTGGTATCAGGTCGTTGAAGAAAAGGGCGTTGACACCCAGTCCCTGATACTCTGGCAGCACACCGACAAGCAACATCTCTGCCTTGTCCTCGCGTTTCCATTTCAGTGCCTTCAACAGATGGTACCAACCGAAGGGGAAGAGGCGGCCGTGCGATTTCTGCAAGGCATGGGAGAGACTTCCCATCGTCACCGCAGCCCCGACAACCTTGCCGTCGCCGTCTTCGATGACAGGCAGCATCCGCAAGTCTATCAGCGGAACATACCGTTTCACGAAACCGTCTATCTGGCTGTCTGTAAACTCGGTATAGCCAAAGAGCTTGGAGTATGCCACATTCATCAAGTCAAAGATTTTCTTGCCATATCCCTCCTCCTGTATTTGCTTGGTGGTGAGCTTCCTCACCTTCAGACCGAACATCTCGCCGGTGAGCTTCGACACTCGGGCATATTTCGCAGGAATCTCCTTGGGAATGTCCACGCGGATCTGCACCCAGTCCACTTCCTTCGTGAATCCAAGGGCCTCCATGTGGCGCGGATAGTAAGGAGGATTGTATATCGTCACCATCGAACCCGTCTGGTCGAAGTCTTCCACCAGCATCCCCTCCTTGTCGAAGTCGAAGATGCCGAGCGGTCCCTGTATGCGGGTCATCCCGAGTCCTCTGCCCCACCGTTCCACGGCATCGAGCAAGGTCCTGGACACCTCCATGTCGTCGATGAACTCTATCAGTCCGAAGCGCACGTTGTTCACCTTCCATTTCTCGTTGGCACGCCTGTTGACGATACCCGCCACACGGCCCACGCACTGTCCCTTCCCGTCATAGGCCACGAACGCCTGAATGTCCGAATATTCCAGGCCGGCATTCTTCTTCGGGTCGAAAGTGTCCCGAATGTCCGAATCCAGGTCGGGCACATACTGCGGGCAGTTTGCATAAAGTTGATGCGGCAACCTCACGAAGTCATCCAGTGATTTTTTGTCTCTTACCTCTTTTATAGTAACCTTATTTGTCGCAAATTCACTCATTCTTTCTGAAATTTTTTACAAAGGTATAACATTTTGGCAAGAATCGAGTGTTCCAAAGCGCAAAAATAATTTTCATTTAAAGAATTTAGGCTCAAAAGGGACACTTTTCTTCCGTTACGGGACAGGGATTTCCTCCAAATCGTCCGGAACGAACACCTCTCCTGCAAAATTTTCCCGTGCTTCCGCAGCATAGCTCTCCTTGCGTGTGCCGAGTGTCTTCTCCTCCGTATGATAGAGGATGAGGTTGCTCACGCCAAGTTCCCCTGCCAGTTTTCCGGCATCGAGCGCCGTACTGTGGCATTTCTCGTAGGGCTTGAACACTTCCCGGTCGGCATAGAGACAGAAAGCCTCACACATCAGCCAGTCGGCATGTTCCACCAACGGGCGGTTGAGAGGGTTGTAGGGTTCGTCGCCCAGACAGACAAGGACGGTGCCTCCCGGCAGTTCGGCGCGAAAGCCATACTGCTTCTCCTTCGTGGAATGGATGTCGAAGCACTGGAGGTGCATATCGCCCACCATGAAGGCGTCGCCGTCGTGAAGTTCGTGGAAGACAACCCGCTCCGCCACCTTCGCCAACTGTTTCTTGGCAAGGATCATGTCGATGATGGTCTTCACCACCCGCATCACCTTGTCGTTGCCATACACATGCAGGTTTCCTTCGTAGCCCTTGCACTGCGCCACCATCCTGATGACCCATATCACGCCCAGCACATGGTCGGTGTGGGCGTGGGTCACGAAGAGGTGGTGGATGTCAGCGATACTGATGCCTGCCTTTTTCAACTGTCCCAACACGCCGTTGCCGCCGCCTGCGTCGACAAGCAACTGTGTGGCAGGGGTTTGCAGCACAAAACAAGTGTTGTAGCATTGGGTTACTGTAGCATTGCCCGTACCGAGCATCGTAATTTTATTCATCTCCAAGTTTTTAATTATCCGGCAAAGATACGGATTTTTTTCATATTAACCAAATATTTCCCGCAATATTGCAAGACTTACGGAAAAACTTTGTATCTTTGCAAATAACTACCATAGTTACGACGGACAACCACCATAGTTACGGTGCGTAAGTACCATACTTACGGTGCGTAAACACCATAGTTAGCCACCGTAAGTACCATGGTTATATCCGGCATTAAAAACGCAAATACAAGAAAAAGCATCATGAGACCACAACTCACCGTTTACAAGGCAAGCGCAGGGTCTGGAAAAACCTTCACCCTCGCCTGCGAATACATGACGCTGGTGATAGACAATCCCCTCGCCTACCGCACCATCCTCGCCGTCACCTTCACCAACAAGGCGACGGAGGAGATGAAGCTGCGCATCCTCAGCCAGCTCTACGGCATCTCGCGCCACCTGCCGTCGTCAGCCGACTACCTGAAGAAAATCAAGGAGGCACTGCCCCATCTCTCCGAGCAACAGATAGAGAAGAACGCCCAGACCGCCCTCGGACTGCTCATCCACAACTACAACTACTTCCGCGTGGAGACCATCGACACCTTCTTCCAGAGTGTCTTGCGCAACCTGGCAAGAGAGCTCGACCTCACCGCCAACCTGCGCATCGGACTCAACGACTACCAGGTGGAGCAACAGGCGGTGGACGAACTGATAGAGTCGCTGGTGGACACAGACCTGCTGCTCTTCTGGATCATGGACTACATCCAGGAGAACATCGCCGACGACAAGAGCTGGAACGTGATAGGGCAAATCAAGAAGTTCGGCGAGAACATCTTCAAGGACTTCTACAAGGACCACGCCGCCAAGCTGGAGGAATGCATCCAGCAGGAGGGATTCTTCAAGGCATACACCGCCAAGATCAGGAAGATACGCGACACGGCGAGGGGCAACATCCAGCAATATGCCGCCTCGTTCTTCGATGCCCTGGAAGAGAACAACCTCTCCTCCAGTGACCTCGCGGGAAAAACACGGGGTATCTGGAGCTACTTCAACAAGCTGAGACAAGGCAAGATAGACGACAGCGACCTCCTCAACGGGACGGTGGAGAAATGCAGGAATGACGAAAAGGCATGGGTGAAGGGCAGCGATGCCGTGGACGGCAATCCTGCCTTCGAGTGCGTGAAGGCATGCCTGTTCAGGATGCTGAACGACTCGGAAGCCGACCGCCCGAAGAACGTACGGGCCATCAAGAGCGCAGACCTCACCCTCAAGCACCTCAACCAGCTGCGCCTCTTGGGCAGCATCGACAGGAAGGTGAGGGAGATGAACCAGGAGGCCAACAGGTTCCTGCTCAGCGACACCCAGACCCTCCTCCACTCGCTCATACAGGACAGCGACTCGCCCTTCATCTTCGAGAAGATAGGCACCCAGCTGGAACACGTCATGATCGACGAGTTCCAGGACACCAGCACCGTGCAGTGGAAGAACTTCAAGGTGCTGCTGGAGGAGACCATGAGCCACGAGAACGCCGGAAACCTCATCGTGGGCGACGTGAAGCAGAGCATCTACCGCTGGCGGTCGGGCGACTGGCGACTGCTCAACAACATCAAGGAAGAGTTTGAGTCGGAAGGCAAGAGCGTAGAGATAAAGGACCTCGACACCAATTACCGGTCCGACCGCAACATCATCGACTTCAACAACGCCTTCTTCACCGTGGCGGAAGTCAAGGAACGGGAGGCTGTACAGGAAGCCAACCCACAGGAAGCCAGACAACTGAAGAACGCCTATGCAGCCGTCAAGCAAAAGGTGCGGAAGGAGAAGCCGGACCAGGGCTATGTGCAGATGAGACTCTTCGCCTCGACGGCAGACAAGGAGACCGTCATGGCGGAGACTCTCGCCACCGTCAGCCAACTGGTGGAGCAGGGAGTGGAATACCGCCAGATAGCCATCCTCGTGAGAAGCAACAGGACGATACAGGACATCGCCGACTACTTCATGGCGAACTCCGACTATCCCATGGTCTCCGACGAGGCGTTCCGTCTGGATGCCTCGCAAGCCGTCTGCACGCTGGTAGCCGCCCTCCGGCTCCTCACCAGTCCGCAAGACGAAATCGGCAGGACCGTCCTCCGCAAGTTTGCCCTGCGCTTCCTGGGTTCCGAGGCAGCCGTCGACCTCCTCGACGAGCAACGGGAACAACTGCTCCAGATGCCCCTCTTCGACCTGACCGAGCGTCTCTTCACCGAGTTCAGGCTCGGGGAGATAGAAGAGATGAAGCAGCAGAGCGCATACGTCTGCGCCTTCTATGACCAGCTGAACAGCTTCCTCACCGACAACAGCAGCGACATCGACAGTTTCCTTGAGGAATGGGACAACTCCATCCACGAGAAGAGCATCCACAGCGACTCCATCGACGGTATCCGGCTCATCACCATCCACAAGAGCAAGGGATTGGAGTTCGATCATGTGGTGATGCCCTTCTGCGACTGGACGCTGGAGAAGTCCAACACCATCTGGTGCAGTCCGCAGGAAGAGCCCTACAGCGAACTGCCCCTCGTGCCCGTCGACTTCAGTGCCAAGCAGATGAAGGGCAGCATCTACGAGGAAGACTACCACCACGAGCATCTGCAGAACGTGGTGGACAACCTCAACCTGCTCTATGTGGCGTTCACCCGAGCCAGCCACAGCCTCTTCGTCCTCGCCAAGCGCGGCACCGCAGCATCCCGCAGTTCCATCATCGAGCAGAGCCTTCCCGAGGTGAAGAAGGAACTGTCTTCGCTGTCACCTTCCGTGACACTGGAGGGCTGCGACTCCGATGCCAAGACCTCCGACATCCTTTTCGAATACGGCGATCTGGCCACTTCCGTCCCCAAGAAGGAGAAGAAAGAGAAGAAGGCAAGCACCAACGTGTTCACCATGCCCCAAGAGAGCATCACCATCGACATCGCCGCCACCCCCGAACTTCCCGAATTCAGGCAGAGCAACAAGAGCCGCGACTTCATCGAGGGCGACGAGGAGGAAGAGCAGCAGAAGCACTACATCAAGATGGGTACCGTGATGCACAGCCTCTTCTCCACCATCCACCATGCCGACGACGTGGAAGGGGCATTGCGGCAACTGGAACTGGACGGCGTGCTCTACGACGAGAACATCTCCCGGGAGAAAGTGGAGAAGATGGTGCGCAAGCGTCTGGAGACACCTATGGTGAAGGACTGGTTCTCCCAACGCTGGACTGTCTTCAACGAGTGCGCCATCCTCAGCGTGGAAGACGGCAAGGTGAAGGAACACCGGCCCGACCGGGTGATGAGGAGAGAGGGCGAGACCGTGGTGGTGGACTTCAAGTTCGGAAAGCCCAAGGAAGAACACCACCGGCAAGTGCGCCAGTACATGGACCTGCTCTCGGGCATGGGACACGAGAACGTGAGAGGGTACCTGTGGTATGTGTACCCCAACAGAATCGAGGAAGTAAAATAAGCAAAGACAAAGACTATGAAACCATTCCTGACATACATAGCGGAAGACCTGATCCGCAAGTACGGCAACGACCTCAGTGACATCGCCATCGTCTTCCCCAACAAGCGAGCCTCCCTCTTCCTGAACGAGAGTCTCGCCCGACTGGCGGACAAGCCCATCTGGAGCCCCAAGTACATCACCATCAGCGACCTCTTCCGCCAGCACTGCGACCTGAAAGCGGGTGACCCCATCAAGCTGGTGTGCGACCTACACAAGGTCTTCGTGCAGTGTACTGGCATCGACGAGACCCTCGACCACTTCTACGGCTGGGGGCAGCTCCTCATCTCCGACTTCGACGACATCGACAAGAACATGGCGGATGCCGACAAGCTCTTCGCCAACCTCAAGGACATCCACGAACTGGACGACATCTCCTACCTCACCGACGAACAGAAGAGGATGATACGGAAGTTCTTCAGCAATTTCTCCGAAGACCACAACTCCGAGCTGAAGAAGCGGTTCCTGCAACTCTGGAGCCACTTCTGCGACATCTACCATACCTTCAACGACCGACTTGCCTCGCAGGGACTCGCCTACGAGGGTGCGCTCTACCGCAAGGTGGTGGGCGACAACGGCGTGGAGTTCCGGCACAGGAAATACATATTCGTGGGCTTCAACATGATGCAGCGCGTGGAGCAGATGCTCTGCGACAGACTGCAGAAAGAGGGAAAGGCGGAGTTCTACTGGGACTACGACCGCTACTACATGGACGGCAAGAACGAGGCGGGACACTATATCCGCCAACACCTCAAGGCGTACCCCAACGAGCTGGCGGACACACCACAGGGAGAAATCTACGACAACATGGGAAGGTCCAAAGACATCACCTACGTCAGCGCACCCACGGAGAACATACAGGCACGCTATGTGCAGTCGTGGCTCCTGGAGAACCAGCGTTACCGCGCCGGAAGGAAGACTGCCGTGGTGCTCGCCGACGAGAGTCTCCTGCAGTCGGTCATCCACTCCCTGCCCAAGGAGGTGGAGAGTGTCAACATCACCATCGGCTATCCCTTGCAGCAGACACCGTTCCACAGTCTCGTGCAACAGCTCCTGAAACTCCAGACCCTCGGTCATCCCAAAGGCAGCGACACCTACCGGCTGCACTATGTCAACATGATCCTGCGCCATCCCTACGCCCGTTTCATCTCCTCCCGCTACCACGACCTCCTCAGTGACCTGGACCAGCACAAGAGGTTCTACCCCACCCGGGAGTCGCTCTGCCTGGAGGGAGACGAGGGGCTCACCCTCCTCTTCAGCGACCTGGAGAGGGAAGACAATTACAACCTCTGCCTCACCGGCTATCTCCTCGCCGTGCTGAAGACCATCGGTGTCAACGCCAAGACGCTCGACGACCACCTCTTCCAGGAGTCGCTCTTCAGGACCTACACCCTTCTGAACCGTCTCCACGGACTGATAGAGGCGGGCGACCTCACCGTAGACACCATCACCCTCGAAAGGCTCGTCCAACAACTCATCCAGACCACCAGCATCCCCTTCCACGGCGAACCGGCGGAAGGCATACAGGTGATGGGCGTGCTGGAGACCCGCAACCTCGACTTCGACCACGTCCTCGTGCTGTCGTGCAACGAGGGCAACCTGCCCAAGGGTGTCAGTGACTCCTCCTTCATCCCCTATTCCATCCGCAAGGCATACGGACTTACCACCGTCGACAACAAGGTGGCCATCTACGCCTACTACTTCCACAGCCTGCTGCAACGTGCCGGCGACATCACCCTCTGCTACAACAACGCCACCGAGGACGGGCACACCGGGGAGATGAGCCGTTTCATGCTACAGCTGATGGTAGAGAGCCGGCATCCCATCAGGCGGCAGTCGCTCGTGACAGGGCAGGTTCCCCTGACATCCCAATTCCGTGAACAGCCCAAGACCGACGAGGTAATGGCGGTGCTGGAGAAAGGCAGGCTGGTCACGCCCACCTTCCTGAGCTACTATCTTCGATGCCCCAAGCGATTCTACTACAAATATATCAAGGGACTCAAGGAACCCGAGGTGATAGATGAGGATGAGGTGGACAACAAGGTCTTCGGAAACATCTTCCACCGTGCCGCAGAGCTGTTCTACCTGCAATGCGCAAGTCCCTCCTGCATTCAGACCAACGCCGACGGCGACCGGCAGATCATACGTCCCTTCATAGTGGGCAAGGAGCAGATAGAGTACGCCCTGCACCATACGGAGATACTCTACCGCCTGGTGGACGAGGCGTTCCGCGAGCAACTGTTCATGGTGGAGGCGAAGAACTACCGTCCCCACTACAACGGACTGCAGCTCATCAACCGCGAGGTAATCGTCAACTATCTCAAGCAACTGCTCCTGACAGACAGCCGCTTGGCACCCTTCACTATCTTGGGACTGGAAGTAAAGGTGACGAAGTCCTTTGAGTTCGACACGCCCATAGGCAGGAAGCGTCTGCTTCTGGGCGGCTTCATCGACCGCCTGGATGCCGTAGGCAAGGGAGATGGAAGCATCACGCAGCGCATCCGCGTCATCGACTACAAGACGGGCAGGGTACCCAGCATCCTCCCCCGCAGCATTGACGACATCTTCAACCGCGAAGAAGTGGCGCGCCACACCGACTATTATCTCCAGGCACTGCTCTACTCGCTCATCGTGGGACAGGACACCAGACTCAACCCAGCCCACGACGCAGTGAGCCCCGCCCTGCTCTTCATCCAGTGCGCCCGGGCGGAACAGTACGACCCGACGCTCAAGTTGGGCAAGGAACTCATCGTCGATGCCTCCGTCCACGAGCAGCCGTTCATGGAAGGACTGGAGGGTCTCGTGAGCGAAATCTACAACCCGTCCATCCCCTTCGTGCCCACCTCCGACACCCACCGTTGCGAATCCTGCCCCTATGCAGCCCTGTGCAAGGAATATTGACCAGGCTCCGGAGAGGGAACACAAAAACAAATCGGGACCAGACTGGCAATAAAGCCGGCTGGTCCCGATTTCGTTTATCTGAACAGGGAGACTTAGTTGTTGGTACTACCTCCCACGATGTCAAGCAATTCATTGGTAATGGCCTGTTGACGACTCTTGTTGTACTGCAAGTTGAGCGTACGCAGGAGCTCGTCGGCATTGTCCGTGGCGGTCTGCATCGCCACCATTCGGGCGGCGTGCTCGCTCGCCTGACTGTCGAGCAGGGCGGTGAATAGCATCAGGTGGAGCTGCTTGGGGATGAGTACCCCGAGTACCGTCTCCAGGTCTGGCTCCACGATGAAGTCATCGTTCAGTGGCACTGCCTCGGCAGACTGACGCTCGTCGGCGGCAGCCTCCTTCTTGCGGAGATACTCCTGTGCCTTGGCCGTAGCCACGTTCGAAGTCAGATCGCGGTCGTTGTCCTCGCCTATCGCCTCCGTGGAGAGGTCGATGGGCAGGAAAGTCTTCCGTGTGAGAATCTGCGAACCGGCACTCTTGAAGTGATGGTAAATCATCTCTACCCTGTCCAGCTCACCGGCAGCATACTGCCGGGCGAGCAAACGGGCAATGTCGATGCAGTCGTTGGAGTTAGGCTTGTCGGCAAGTTCGGTGAAATCACCTGCCACCTTCAAGCCCAACTTCTGCGCCTTCTCCGCCACCTTTCGTCCGATGGGGTAAACCGTGATGTCGTCAATGCCCTGAGCCTTGTACCCGTCCACCGCCTGCGCCATCATCTTGATGACGTTGGAGTTGAAGCCACCGCACAAGCTGCTGTTGGAACTGTACACCACCAAGGCTACACGCTTCAGCTCCTTGTGCGCCACCTCATACTCCGACTGGACAGAGGGTGTGCTGACAAGGAAGCTCTTGAGGATGTGCTCCAACATATTCTCGTAAGGCAGCATATTCTGGATAGCCACCTGAGCATGATGCAACTTGCTCGATGCCACCATCTTCATGGCACTCGTAATCTTACGGGTGCTGTTGACACTGGCGATGCGAGTCTTGATCTCTTTTAACGACGGCATAGGCTATTACGCTTTATATTGTCCTGCGACATTGGCCATGGTCTCCTTGACAACCTTGACGGCATCGTCAGTGAGCTGACCACTGCCCAACGTCTGAATCACATCGGCATGCTGGCTGCGCATGGCATCGAGGAACTGGTCCTGGCACTCACGCACCTTGTCCATAGGCACGTCGTGCATCAATCCATGAACACCGCAATAGAGGATGGCCACCTGCTCGCCCACTGGCATTGGCTTGTACTGGGGCTGGATGAGGAGCTGGTCGTTCTTGCGGCCACGGTCCAGGGTCATCGCCGTCACGGCATCCATGTCGCTGGAGAACTTGGAGAAGGACTCCAGCTCGCGATACTGCGCCATGTCAATCTTCAGGGTACCAGCCACCTTCTTCATACTCTTGATCTGGGCGGAACCACCTACACGGGACACGGAGATACCTACGTTGATGGCGGGACGGAAGCCCTGGTTGAAGAGGTCGGTCTCCAGGAAAATCTGACCATCGGTGATGGAGATCACGTTGGTGGGGATGTATGCAGAAACGTCACCTGCCTGAGTCTCGATGATAGGAAGGGCAGTCAACGAACCGCCACCTCTTACATGACCCTTCATGCACTCGGGCAGGTCGTTCATCTGCTCGGCTACCTCCTGCTGGTCGTTGATACGGGCGGCACGCTCCAACAGACGTGAGTGGAGATAGAACACATCACCCGGATAAGCCTCACGTCCTGACGGACGGCGGAGAATCAGAGACACCTCACGGTAGGCGACAGCCTGCTTGCTCAGGTCATCATACACCACGAGGGCAGAGTAACCACGGTCACGGAAATACTCGCCGATGGCGGCTCCGGCAAACGGAGCATAGTACTGCATGGCGGCAGGGTCTGCTGCGGTGGCACTCACGATGATGGTATAAGGCAGGGCACCGTGCTCCTTCAGGTTCTGCACCAAAGCTGCCACGGTGGAAGCCTTCTGGCCGATGGCCACATAGATACAGTACACGGGCTTGCCAGCCTCATAGAAGCTCTTCTGGTTGATGATGGTATCGACAGCGATGGCTGTCTTGCCTGTCTGGCGGTCGCCGATAATCAGCTCACGCTGTCCACGGCCGATAGGAATCATGGAGTCGACAGCCTTCAGACCTGTCTGCAGAGGCTCCTTCACCGGCTGACGGTAGATCACACCAGGAGCCTTGCGGTCCAGTGGCATCTCGAAAGACTCGGTGAGGTCGATGTCGCCAAGACCGTCGATAGCCTCGCCCAGAGGGTTGACAACACGTCCGAGGAAGTTGTCGTTCACACGGATGGACGCGATGCGATGGGTACGCTTCACGCTCTGTCCCTCCTTGATGCCAGCGGTAGGTCCAAGCAGGACGCAACCCACGTTGTCTTCCTCCAAGTTCATGACGATGGCCATCGTGCCATTCTCGAACTCAAGAAGCTCGTTGGCCTCTGCGTTGCGAAGACCGTAGATACGAGCCACACCGTCGCTGACGGTGAGGACGGTACCCACCTCGTCGAACTTGGCAGAGTCATTCACCTCCTGGAGCTGCTGCTGAAGTACCTCAGACACTTCACTTGGTTTAATTTTATCTGACATTGTTATTATTAATTTAAAATTAAAATTTGGAAAACCATGAAGAGAAAAGCCCTTGAATTCTTCACTCACCGTTCTTCGCTCTTCACTCTTCCCTTACTTTTTCAGCTGTGCGAGGATGGCATTGAGCTTCGTCTTGACGCTCGCATCCATCCTGTAAGTATCATATTCCAGGATGAAACCGCCGATGATGTCGGGGTTCACCTCGGTCTTGAACTCCACAGTGCCTTGCGTTCTCTGCTCCACCATCCTGCGCATCTTCGCCTCGGTGTCGGGGCTCACGGCAGTGGCGGTGGTCAGTTTACCGCGGATGATGTTCTTCTGTTTCCTGTAAAGAGTGATATACGAAGCAGCCATGAATTGCAGGGTGCTTTCCCTACCCTCCTTAAGTACAAGGCCGACGAACTTGCGGCTCAGCTCCGTGGGACTCTTTCCCATGGCAGTGGTGAGCAACACCTTCTTCTTCTCCTTGCCGAGCATAGGGTTGTCTATCGTAAATCTCAGTTCAGGCACGTCGATGTAGCTCTGGTAGAGCGTCTGCATCTCCCGGTAGACCTGATCCTCAAGCTTCATGCCCAATGCCGCCTTGATGAGCGCACGGGCATAACGCACCGATATTACACCTATATCCATAAGCTTTACTTTTTGTTGTCAGAAGGAACCTCGTCCAGCAGTCGATTTATCAGGTCCATCTGCGCCTTGTCGGAAGAGAGCTTGTCCTTGAGCACCTTCTCTGCCACCTGGACGGAGAGCTGTGCCACCTGGGCACGGATCTCGCGGACAGCGTTCTGCTTCTCCGTCTCTATCTGTGCCTTGGCCTCAGACAGCAGGCGTGCGCCCTCCTCACGGGCCTTGTCCTGTGCCTTCTCCACGATGGCATCGCGGGTTTCGGCAGCCTCCTTGAGGATGGCGGCCTGCTTCTCGCGGGCTTCCTGCAGAATGGATTCACCTTCTTTTTGAATGTTGGCAAGCATATCGTTGGCCTCGTGCGCCTTCTTCAAGCTATCGTCGATGAAGGCCTTGCGGGCCACCACCATGGAGATGATCGCTGGAAAACCGAACTTCTTGAGGATGAAGAAGACGATCAGGAACACGAGTGTCATCCAGAAAAGCAAACCACTTTCAGGTAACAATAAATCCATATATACTGGTTAAAGTTTTACTTAAACGTTTCTATTAACTAACACATACCCCAGCGGTTTCCGGGCACCATTGACAATGCCCTGAAGGAAGCCGCCGAGGGAGCCATTACATGACGATGGCAAGGATGGCGATGATGACGGCGAAGAAAGCCACACCCTCGACCAATGCAGCCGCGATGATCATGGAAGAGCGAAGGTCGCCCATCTTCTCCGGCTGGCGAGCCATGGCGTCCATAGCCTGACCACCGATACGACCAATACCAATACCTGCGCCAATTGCGGCAAGACCTGCGCCTACTGCGGCACCCAACTTTGCAACTTCTGCTGCTAATAAAAGTGATAACATAATCTTAAAATTTAAGTTGTTAATATTTTCTTGTTAATTGTTACTTACGATTTCTGGCTCATGTTCGTGGACGTGGGCCAGCGAGATGAATACTGCACTCAGCATGGTGAACACCAATGCCTGGATGTAGCTTACCAATACTTCGAGGAGCATCATGAAGGCGCTCATCGCTACACTTACTACTGTCATACCCGTTCCTGCCACATAGTTGGCGATGGCATTTTCACTGATGTTGAACATAATGAAAATGATGGCCGCAAAGGACAGGGCGATTGCATGGCCCGCCATCATGTTGGCGAAGAGTCGGATGATCAGAGCCAACGGTTTCGTGAAGATTCCGAA
>CAVEJY010000151.1:0-6828 GCA_963616155.1 Acutalibacteraceae bacterium | reverse complement strand
CCTGGTCGAAGTCGTAAGTTACCATCAGTACTTCACGCTCTTTGTAACCGTCTATTTCTAACTTAACTGGAGTCTTAGCCATAATCGTAAATTTTTAAGTTAATGATTCTTGTTGTTTATCTCTTTGTTTGGCTCATACACCCCTCGGGTGCTGTGCCAGATTTTATTCTGTTGTTGTTTCTTTTTCTTGTTGCAAATTTAGGAAATAAGATCATTGCCTCCAAGAAAAAGAACGATTATTTTTCAAAAAACTGCAATTTAAAACCGCTATAGAAAGGGAAGTTTTCAAAATCGGCTTTTCTCCTTATTATATAAAGGAAACTCAAAATGACAGAAAACTTTTCCCTTTCTAAGGGTTTGCTAAAGCGGTTTACTGAGCATCCTTGTTGTGCTTGTCTGCGCTCACCTTGATGATGAAGTTCTTTGCAGAGTAGAACGGTGTCAAGCTGATGTCGCAAGTGATGCGCTTGGTGTCTGGATCCTGGGTAGGCTCCTTGATGTCGTAGTTCTGGAATAGGTTGCCATAACCCTTGTAGTCGTTGAGGAACGACTGGATCTTAGACTTCAGGTTCTTGGGAGAGTTGTATGGATCCCAGTTCTCCAGTGCCACCTCATGTACATAGTTCATCAACACCTTCTTCACCCAGTCGAACACGCGTACGATAGGATACTCCTTCATGGCGGCGTTGTCACCGTTATAAAGAGTGGTGTTGTTGAATGCCATCACACGGCCCTCGGAGTATACCATTGGAATCACCTGGTTGTCCATCAAGGAGGCAATCTCCGACTTCAACAGGTCGAGGTGTACACCCTTCACACCGTCCAGGGTACCGTACTTCTTGCCACCGGCGCCCTGTGCCATATTGGCGCTCTCGTCGTAGAGCTTTCCTGCCAAGGCAGCGGAGCCTGGGATGAAGAACGCCATGTTCTCCTTCTCGTCCTCAGACATCTTCTCTGATTCACGGCCCACGATCCAGTTGGCGGTCATGATGACGTTCTGCAACTCTACGTCGGAGTCGCGGTAGCCCTCGGTGTTGTTGTACAGGTCGTCGAATGAGTATTCGTCGGCATGGTCGGAGAGCATCATCACCTTATACTTGAATGCCATCTTGGCCCACTGCAGCAGGGTAGGCTTGTCCTCGAACACGCTGCCGGGGATGACCATCAAGCTGTAGCAGTCCTTGAGGCTCAGACGGTCGAAACCGTTTCTCAGCAGGTTCTCCACCTCGCCGGCGAAGCCAGACTCTGGGTTGGCGATGTCGTCCTTGTATACGTTGATGAGGCGCAGGTTCTTCACCTTGTCGGTGTTGGCTGTCTTGAAGAAAGAGTCCAGTGCGCGGTAGGAGCACTCCATGTTCTTGGTGGCGTAGAGGGCATCGGTGATGCCCTGCTCCAGTACCTTGGTGTATTTCTCTTCCTTGGCCTTGCAAGCGTCGGCAAACTCGGTGGCACTGCCGTGGTCCTCGTCAAGAAGTTCCAGCCAGCCCTTGATGTCGTTGATCAGACCGTCTCGCTTGTCCTTGAAGCGCTTGTCGGTCAGGAACACTGCCTTCACAGCCTTGCGGGCCGGGTTCAGGTTCTCTGCGTCGGGCATGAAGCCGCGGATGGCGTTGAATCCACCGAAGCTCTTCAAGAGTTCTGTAATCTCCTTATGCTCTTTGGGAGCCTGTACGCTCTCTGCGCCAGTCTGTTGCTCTACGGCAACGCTCTTTTTCATTTCTGTTTCTGCCATAATGATTATTTCTCCTTTACTTTTTTATTTGTTAGCTTCCAATTCGTCGAGCATGGCCTTCAGCATTTCCTTCAGCTCGGCACGGGAGGATGAGTCCTTGAGGATGTCGCGCAACTTGCGGTTCTGCTCGATGTTCTTGCGGATCTTGGTGTTCACGTCGATGTTCTGCTTTACGCCGGAGAGGAAGGGACTGTTGCTCACCAACTTGCCCTTGCCGCCCTGTGCCTCGAAGTCGCGCATCTCGTTGAAGTGCAATTTCTCGTTCACGGTGCCGCCTTCCTCGTCGATGAAGTCTACCTCCACGCTGGGCTTGAAGTGTGCGAAGGCATCTTCGATGGTCTGGATGTCCTCTACCAACTCGGGGTTGCCGGGTTCTACATCTGATGTGTACTGGTCCATCATCAGGGTCTTGTTGTTGTCTATGGGAGACACTTTGGCGCTTGACTCCTCGTCAGGTGCCATGGATATAAAATTCTCTTTGATAGCCATAGTTGTTTGATTTTTATTAATGATTATTTGTTTGATTATTTCTTAACACTGAATTCTGGTTGGTCGTCTTTCAACGAGATGACGATGGTGTCGCCTGGCTTCACCTCGCCGGCGATGATCATCTTCGACAACGGGTGGCGTATCTCCTTGCGGATGATGCCGATGATGGGGCGGGCACCGTATTGAGGGTTGAAACCGCGCATGGCGATCTGGTGCTTTGCCTCGGGAGTGATCTCCAAGGAGATGTTCTGCTCCTCCAGCTGCTTGAGCAAGCCCTTCATGTGGATGTCGAAGATGCGCTTCACTGTTTCTTCCGTGATGGGCGAGAAGGGAACAATCTCTGTGAGACGGCCCAGGAACTCGGGACGGAAGTAGTTCTGCATGATCTCCATCAGGTCGTTGGTCTCTGGCGGAACGCCCTTCTGTGTGAAGGAATCCACCACATACTGGCTTCCGATGTTGGAGGTGAAGAGGATGAGGGCGTTGGAGAAGTCGCCCACACGGCCCAGACGGTCGTGCAGCTTACCCTCGTCCAGAATCTGGAGGAAGAGGTCGAACACAGACTTGTGGGCTTTCTCTATCTCGTCGAAGAGTACGACGGAGTAGGGCTTCTGGCGAATCTTGTTGACCAGCAGACCGCCTTCCTCGTAGCCTACATATCCCGGAGGCGCACCGTAGAGCAGTGCCACGGAGTGCTCTTCCTTGAACTCGGACATATCGAAGCGGATGAGCGATGACTCGTCGCCGAAGAGGAAGGCTGCCAATGCCTTGGAAAGCTCTGTCTTACCTGTACCGGTAGGACCGAGGAAGAAGAACGAACCCATCGGCTGGCCCTTCTTGTTGAGTCCTGAGCGGGATTCGAAGACGGCATCGAGTACCTTCTTCACGGCGTGGTCCTGGCCTACGACACGTTTCTTCAGCGTGTCCTCGGCACCGAGCAGTCTGTCGCGCTCCTTCACCTGTACCTTGCCCAATGGGATGCCTGTCTGCTTGGCTACGACGGCGGAGAGGTCGTTCTCCTTCAGTTCCGTGCGCTTGTCCTTGCTCAGTTCCTCCAACTTGTCGAGGGTGTTCTTGATGCAGTCGATGCGCTCCTGTACGGTGGCAATCTTGCCGAAGTCGATGTCGCTGTCGAGCTGTGCCATCAGGATGCAGTTGGTCTTGTTGTATATCTCGTAGTTGAGCCAGTCGAGGTCTTTCATCACGACGGGGTCTTTCTCGTCCTTGTCCCCGGCGTTCCGGATGATGGCATCCAACTGCTCACGGTAGGACTTGATGTCGTTGGCAGACATGTCGTTCATTGTCTTCAGCAGTGCCATCGTGCGGTCCATCAGGTCGATGGCGGAGGTGGGCAGTGCCTTCTCCGTGAGGTAACGCTTGGCAAGGCGGATGGCGTTCTCCATCACTTCCTCACCTACCGTCAGGTTGTGGAATGCCTCGTACTCTGGCATCACGCCCTTGAGGATTCTCAGGCTCTGGTCGGCTGTAGGCTCCTCCAGGATGATGCGCTCCATCCTGCCGGAGAACTCCTTGTCGGTCTCCAGGTGCTTGGTGTATCCGTCGGTGGTGCTGGTGCAGATGAGCAGCAGGTTGCCCTTGGAGAGTTCCTGTTTGAGGATGGTGGAGGCGCCGAAGAGGTTGTCCTGACGGTCGAAGAGCTTCTCTATCGACTCGATGACGAGGATGGCGTTCTCCTGTTCCTCTATCTCCGTGATGACCTTCTTGAAGCGGTCGTCCACCTCTCCCTTGTAGGAGGCTCCAGCGGAGAGGGCTGCGGTGTCCAGCTCGTATGCCTTTGCGTTTTGCAGGAAGGAGGGTACGTCGTTGGTGGCCAACTGGTTGAGGAATCCGTTGATGAGTGCTGTCTTGCCGATGCC
The DNA here is from genome assembly GCA_963616155.1 of Acutalibacteraceae bacterium. Taxonomy (GTDB): domain Bacteria; phylum Bacteroidota; class Bacteroidia; order Bacteroidales; family Bacteroidaceae; genus Prevotella. The sequence continues at coordinate 2,730 of CAVEJY010000151.1, read as the reverse complement.
CGACTCACCCGTGATGAGCAGGTTCGCCTTGGTCTTTCTTCCGAGAATCTCGTAGATGGTGGAGATTTCCTTCTCGAATCCCACCACGGCTTGCTTCTTGCCGCCGCGGATCTCGGCAATCTTGTCGGTGCAGTACTTGCCGATGTTGCCCTTCTCCTTGGCGACTGCATTGTCGAGGAAGGGGTGGCTCACGTCGACGGAGGGGGCGGCGTTGCCGTTGCCTGTCTCCATCTTGGCGCAGATTTCCGCAGTGGTGAGCGGCAGGGTCTTCAACTGGTCAAAGCTGAAGCCTACGCCCGGTGTCACCAAGGCGGCGAGTACACATACTGGCTGACATTCCTCCAGACCGAAACGCTCGGTGAAGTTCTCGGCCTCTTCCACTACGGCGACGGATTCGTCGGAGAGGCTTACGTCTGCATTGGGTTTGGTGGCCCGTGGCTGGAGGCTCATCTGTACGTCTGCCCAGTCCTGCAGGTAATAGTAGTCTTTGCCTAACTCTGTCTCCAGGAAATGGACGAGTCCCATCTCCTTGTGGAGGACAGCCTTGAACAGGTGGGCGGGATAGATGGCGTCATTGCAATATTCTTTTGCAAAAGAGCCTGCTATGGATTTCAGTTCATTTATCATAGCTATACTTTTTTAGAGTTATACATTATTATATATGCAACCAGATGCTTCTGAGGTATTTCCGCCAGATGGCGAGATGCGTGCTTCCGTTGATCTCCTGACAGATCCTCCTGCCGGTTTCTGTCAATGTGTCGATGGCGGTGCGGATGTTCTGCTGCTCGATGAAGTCGGTGTCGTCGGCTGTGGCGGGAGCGTCGGTCTGGATGCTGAGTACATGGAGTGTTCCCGTTCTGACGGACAGTCCTTTCTCTGCCTTGACGATGTTCTCGCCTTTCAGTACCTGGTAGAACAGGGGGCAGTAGTTCTTGAAGGTCTCCAACTGTTTTGCCTTGGCTTGTCCGCCCAAGAGGAAGTATTCCTGCAGAATCTTGTCGAAGTTGACGAATACGGTGCAGCGGTTGTTTCTCTTCCGGAGTATGCCTACATGGGCATAGTAGCTCGCGGGGGTCTCGCTTGCCGTGTCTTCCTTGGGGAAGAAGGTGTCTTCCAGGAACGTTACCTTGCGGATCACCTCTGTAAAGTCCTTGTGTCGGCATACGGCGTAGTCCTTTCCCGCTGCGGCACGGATGCCAGAGGTGGGGGTGAGGAAGGGGCGTATCGTGAGGAATCCTTGGCAGTTGTCCATGAAATGCGGGGCGGTCTTGGCGTAGTGGGCGAGGGAGAGTATCTGTTCTGCCTCCTCGGCATCGAGATGCCTCACCTTCTCGGCGAGCTTGCGGTAGGAATCTTTTCCGGCATGCGCCTCGGCTTCTTTCTGCAAGGCGGTGAACGAGGAGGTCTTGGCGAGGATGTCGATGAACCAGACGAAGGCAAGGGCGGTGTCGTCCACGAAACCGCAGTCTTGCAGCTTTCCGATGATGAGGTCGGCGATGCGTGCCTTGACGGTGTGTCTCGACTGGCGGTCGCTGTCGTTGTTGTGGAGCCTTGTCAGATGGTAGTCCCAGATGTCGGGGATGGAAATCGCCATATTCTCCATCTGGAACACCAGACGTCTGTTGCCGCGGAATCTCACCAGGTAGCCTGTCTTTCCCTGGAACGGACCGTCGATGACCTTGATGGCCTCGTTGGGCTCATCGTTCTTGGCGTTGAAGGCATAGTCGGCATAGGGACGTTCCAGCACCAGTACTTTCTCGGGATAGTGTTCGTTGAAGTCCATGAAGAAGAGCATCTGCAGGTCGGGTATGGTCATCACCCGCTTCTGTGTCTTGTCGTACTCAAGAAAGCCCTCGGGGTATTTGTCGGCAAGGAGTGCCGTGGCGGTCTCCTGTGTCGTCAATACGAATATCCTGCCGGCGAACAGGGGCAGCAGTTCCTCTTTGCTTCCTCTCTGTACCCTCACGTTGGTGTTCAGGGGACAGTAGAAGTCGAGGATGTTGCTTCTCTTGGATTGCTCGGTTTCCAATATCGCCTTCACTTTCTTCTCTTGGTTGGGGCGTGTACGGATTACAAACCACTGGATTTCTTGGGGGATGGACATATTCTCTTTTCCTCTCCTGATGGGTCAGGATAGCTATCTGTTGGTGTAACAAGAACCACATACAACAACGTCTCGGAGGAACCTCAGCGTAGCATCGTCTGTTGTAATTATGTCTGCCGATTGGCACGAAATGTACATTTTCATTATGCGCTAATGCCGTTCTACTTTTAAAAGTACACTGCAAAAATAGATAATTTTTCTGTTTTCCCCAAATTATTTCATGTTTTTTGTGATTAAAATTTGGAAAAATCTTTATTCCGTGCCGAGAGCCTTGATGTCTGTTTGGACGGTGAAAGGCGGGAAGTGCTGAGAGTTGAGCTGTATGATGACAACAGAGGGGAGGAGCCGTGTTGACTCCTCCCCTCTGCTATGTTTGTTTGTAACGAGCTTACAGTAAGCTCCTTGTCGCTCTTTCTTCGTGGTTTGTTACTTCCAGGGATTGGTGAATGCCACTGGTCCGTTCTTCAGTTCCTGACAAACGATTTCCATCTCCTCAAAGTGCTCCTCGCCGTCTTCCCATTTCTCTGTGTAATGGATGCAGTAGCAGCCTTTACCCTCCAGTTCCTTCATCGTGGAACCGTCGATGGTGTTGTAGAACGTCACCTTCAGGTCTCGTGGGTCGTTGG
>CAVEJY010000150.1:0-14809 GCA_963616155.1 Acutalibacteraceae bacterium | reverse complement strand
AGGAGCACAACAACGGCACCGTTCAGATGGACAGCTACAACGGTCTCTACAAGACTAATCCTCGTTTGGCATTCCTGATGACTTTGGCTTTGTTCTCCCTCGGTGGTATTCCACCGTTCGCAGGTATGTTCTCCAAGTTCTTCGTGTTCATGGCAGCCGTGGGTACCCACGACATCCACACCACGATGGGTGCCTGGGCATACGGCGTGGTATTCATCGCCTTGGTCAACACGGTGATCAGCTTGTACTACTACTTGCTCATTGTGAAGGCAATGTTCATCAAGCACAACGACACCCCGTTGCCTACCTTCCAGAGTGCTTGCTCTACTAAGTTGGCACTTGCCATCTGCACTGTAGGTATCGTGGCATTCGGTGTATGCTCGTTTGTCTTCGACTGGATTTCAGTCGCAGCGAACGCATAAGAGAAAGTTAATTGCATGACATAAAAAATCCCGGCAACCGAGAAGATTGCCGGGATTTTTTATGTCATGACGAAAGGGGGAATGACGGAGTGGGGTGTCCCCATGAAAGGTATTACCAGAACTTCTTCTGTTCTTCCGACCACTCGAATCCCTGTGTAGCCATCTTGGCCTCCAGTTCCGAACGGTCCACGTTGAAGTGGTAGCAGATTTCGTCTAATGTTTCAAACTCATGGTCACGAAGCAGGAAGTTGATGGCACTTACGAGCATCGGGACATCATTCATCGGTAACTTATCCATTTTCTTTCTTTTTTTATGTTGATGATGGGGCGATAACCGCCCGGTTGTCTATCTCTTCAGTTCCTCCTCCAGGAAGCGGGCAGTGAATCCCTGCTTGTTCTTGACCATGTCCTCCGGCGTACCTGCAAAAAGCAGTTGTCCACCGCCTCTTCCGCCCTCGGGTCCCATGTCGATGAGCCAGTCGGCAAGTTTGATGACATCGAGGTTGTGTTCGATGATCAGCACCGTATTGCCTCTGTCCACCAATTTCTGCAATACGTCCATCAGGATACGGATGTCCTCGAAATGCAGCCCCGTAGTGGGTTCGTCGAGGATGTAGAGAGTCTTGCCCGTATCTCGCTTCGACAGTTCGGTGGCGAGTTTCACGCGCTGGCTCTCACCGCCGGAGAGGGTAGTGGAGCTTTGTCCCAACTTGATGTAACCCAGTCCCACGCTCTGCAACGCCTTTATCTTCTGGAGAATCTGCGGTACACTGTCGAAGAATTCCACTGCCTGGTTGATGGTCATGTCGAGTACGTCGGCAATGCTCTTTCCCTTGAATCTCACCTCCAGCGTCTCCCGGTTGTAACGTTTGCCGTGGCACACCTCGCAGGGTACCATCACGTTGGGCAGGAAGTTCATCTCGATGGTCTTGTAACCATTGCCGCCGCAGGTCTCACAGCGTCCGCCCTTCACGTTGAAGGAGAACCTTCCGGGCTTGTAGCCGCGTATCTTCGCTTCGGGAAGTCCTACGAAGAGGGAACGGATGTCGGAGAACACGCCCGTATAAGTGGCGGGGTTGCTGCGGGGTGTCCTGCCGATAGGACTCTGGTCTACGTTCACCACCTTATCTATATGTTCCATGCCCTCGATGCTGTCGTAAGGCATGGGCTTCTTCAAGGAACGGTAGAAATGTTGCGAGAGGATGGGCTGCAGGGTCTCGTTGACGAGGGTAGACTTGCCCGAGCCGCTCACACCCGTCACCACGATGAGCTTGCCCAAGGGGAACTCCACGTCCACGTTCTTCAGGTTGTTGCCCTTCGCCCCGTGTACGATGATACTCTTGCCGTTGCCCTTGCGCCGCTGCTTCGGCACCTCTATTGCCATCTCGCCGTTGAGGTACTGTGCCGTGATGGTCTTAGTCTTGAGCATCTCCTCGGGAGTGCCTTGGAACACCACCTCACCGCCCTTGCGTCCAGCCTTCGGTCCGATGTCTACGATATAGTCGGCGGCAAGCATCATGTCGCGGTCATGTTCCACCACGATGACGGTGTTGCCTATGTCGCGCAGTTCCTTGAGGCTGCGGATGAGCCGGTCGTTGTCACGCTGGTGCAGTCCGATGCTCGGCTCGTCGAGGATGTAGAGTACGTTGACCAACTGACTTCCAATCTGTGTAGCGAGACGGATGCGCTGGCTCTCTCCGCCAGAGAGCGATGCCGACTGACGGTTGAGGGAGAGGTAGTTGAGACCCACGTCGAGGAGGAAGTTGACGCGTGAACGCAACTCCTTCACAATCTCGTGCGCCACCTTCGCCTTCATCGTGGGGAGGTGTTCTTCCACGTTACCGAGCCAGTCGCGCAGTTCGTCGATGTCGAGGTTCGCCACCTCCGAGATGTTCTTGTCCCAGATTCGGAACGAGAGAGACTCCCTCTTCAGCCGTTGTCCCTTGCATTCGGGACATTCGATGGTGGAGACAAACTGGTCTGCCCATTTCTTCCCGGCAGTGGACTCGTCGTTCTCCATGACAGACTGCAGGTAGTCGATGACACCGTCGTATGCACAGAAGTAGTCGGTGGAGGTATGAACCTTCTCCTTGGCTATCTTCACGTTTTCCAGGGAACCATAGAGAATCTCCTGCATAGCCTCCCCGGGGATGTCCTTGATGGGTGTCTTCAGGGTCAGACTGTATTTCTCCAACAGCGACTCTATCTGCCAGAATATCATCTGGTTCTTGTATTTTCCAAGGGGAACGATGCCGCCCTCGTGGATGCTCAGCGTGTCGTCGGGGATGACTTTCTTCAGGTCTATCTGGTTCACCTTTCCCAGTCCCTTGCAATGGGGACAGGCACCTTCGGGAGAGTTGAAGGAGAACATATTGGGTGCGGGGTCTTGGTAGGCGATGCCCGTGGTGGGGTCCATCAGACGCTTGGAGAAACTCTTTGCTTCCCCGGTGTCCTTGTTGATGACCATCACCATGCCGTCGCCTTGTTTCATGGCGGTGGCGATGCTCTTGCGGAGGCGTTCCTCGTACTGGTCGTTCACCACCAGCTTGTCTATCACCACCTCGATGTTGTGGTTCTTGTATCGGTCCACCTTCATGCCTTGTGTCATCTCCATCATCTCTCCGTCCACCCGTACATGGAGGTAGCCCTTGCGCCGCATGCTCTCGAAGAGTTCGCGGTAGTGGCCCTTGCGCTGTCTCACCAGAGGGGCGAGGAGGAAGATTCTGTTGCCGTGGTAGGAGTGGAGGATCATCTCTATCACCTGTTCCTCGGTATATTTCACCATCTCCTCACCGCTGCTGTAACTATAAGCGGTACCTGCGCGGGCATAGAGCAGGCGCAGGTAGTCGTATATCTCGGTGGTAGTGCCCACGGTGGATCGCGGGTTCTTGTTGGTGGTTTTCTGTTCGATGCTGATAACCGGGCTGAGACCCGTGATCTTGTCCACGTCGGGTCGCTCCATGTTGCCCAAGAAGTTGCGGGCGTAAGCCGAGAAAGTCTCGATATACCTGCGCTGTCCCTCGGCAAAGATGGTGTCGAAGGCGAGCGACGACTTTCCCGATCCGGAAAGTCCCGTGATGACAGTCAGCGAGTCGCGGGGAATCTCCACGTCCACGTTCTTGAGGTTGTGGACCCTGGCTCCCCACACATTTATCTTTTCATCTTCTGAATTCATGGATGTAATAATATGCGATACTGATAAATTTTGTGCAAAGATACTAAAAAGATGAGAGAAGAATATGGTTGGATGGGAGATTTTTTGTATTTTTGCACTTGAAATCATAAAATTCGGAAGATATGAGAGACAAAATAAGATATTTTTTGTTGTTTTTGGGCATGACGGTCAGCGTCGGCATCTTTGCCCAGAGCATCAAGTGGCGCGACATCTATACGGTGAAGAAGAAGGACACGGTCTTCGGCATCGCCAACAAGTACGGCATTACCCTGCCCGAGCTGATGGAGGCAAACCCTGAGATGAAACAGGAGGGCTATATGCTCCAGAAGGGTGCCACCGTCTTCATCCCTTATGCCAAGGACAGCAAGGAGGCGAAGGCGGCAGCCACAGCAAAACCTGCGACAACATCTGCCGCCGCTGGCAAGACTGCCACACAGCCGGCAGCCCAGGTGAAGTCGAACGCCGTAAAGATCGGCGTGATGCTGCCCCTCCATGATGTGGACGGCGACGGCAAGCGCATGGTGGAATACTACCGTGGCATTCTCATGGCTTGCGAGAAACTGAAGCAGCAGGGTGTTTCCACCGACATCCATGCGTGGAACGTGCCCATCGATGCTGACATCCGCACCACACTCGTACAGCAAGGGGCGAGCAGCTGCGACATTATCTTCGGTCCGCTCTATACCAAGCAGGTGGCTTCGTTAGGCGAGTTCTGCAAGAACAACGGCATCAAACTGGTGATTCCCTTCTCCATCAACGGCGACGAGGTGGATCGCAACAAGGAGGTGTTCCAGGTGTACCAGAGTCCTGACGTGCTCAACGATGCCGCCATCAAGGCTTTCCTCAACCGTTTCCCCAGTGTACATCCCATCTTCATCGACTGCAACGACTCCACTTCCCGCAAGGGCAGCTTCACCTTCGGTCTGCGCAAGGAACTGGAACGCCGCAATATCACCTACAGCATTACGAACATCAATACGAGCGTGGAGCAGTTTGCCAAGGCTTTCGTGCCTTCCAAGCAGAACGTGGTGGTGTTGAACACGGGTCGATCCCCACAGTTGACTACCGTACTCAACAAGCTCGATGAGTTCAACGCCAAGTACCCCGGTGCTGTCATCTCGCTCTTCGGTTATACCGAGTGGCTCATGTATGCCAAGTATAACCTCGACAGGTTCTACAAGTACGACACTTACATCCCCTCCACCTTTTATTATAATGCACACTCCTCGCGCACCCTTGAACTGGAGCGCAGCTATGCCGACTGGTTCCATCAGCCGATGATGCCGTCTGCTATGCCCCGCTTTGCCATCACGGGCTATGACCATGCGATGTTCTTCATCCAGGGTGTGAAGAAGTATGGCAAGAACTTCACCGGCGAACGGTCGCAGGTGAGCTACCAGCCCGTGCAGACTCCCCTCAGCTTCAAGCGGTCGGGGAAGGGTGGATACAAGAATGCCAACTTCCAGTTGATACACTATACCTTCAATCACCAGATTGAGTCGGTAAACTACTGATAATTAAGAATTAATAATAAAGAATTGTTCGACAATGGATAAATATATCGGGGCATTTAGGGGAGGGTTGATGCTGCTGGCCTTTTGGCTGGGTGGTAGCTTTTCGGCACACGCGCAGGTGGGAGAGCATCGCAGCGACTTTTCCGTCGGTGTCAACGGCGGCTATGTGATGAGCAGTGTCAAGTTTACGCCCAAGGTTCCGCAGGGACAGCACGGCGGTATGACGGGCGGTGTCTCTTTCCGCTATGTCTGCGAGAAATATTTCAAGACCATCTGCTCTGTCTATGCCGAGGTCAACTACGCCCAGACGGGATGGAAGGAAGACATCCTCACCAAGGAGAACGAGCCTGTGCTGATAGCCGGCACACAGGAGGCATTGGCTTACAGCCGCACCATCAACTATGTGCAGATTCCCGTCTTCGCCCATCTGGCATGGGGTAGGGAAGAGCGGGGACTCAACTTCTTCGTCAATGCCGGACCGCAGTTTGGTGTGTACCTCAGTGAGAGTACCAAGACCAACTTCAACCTCTCTACGGAGATTGACGAGAGTACGCCCCGTGTGAGCAGTGTGGTGGCACAGGACACCATGGCAGTGAAGCATAAGTTCGACTACGGCATCGCCCTCGGCATCGGTGCCGAATACAGCATTCCCAAGGTGGGACACATCCTTGCCGAGGCACGTTACTATTACGGACTGGGCAGTATCTACGGCACGACGAAGCGCGACTACTTCGGTACGAGCAACTTCGGCCAGATAGTCCTCAAGCTCTCTTACCTCTTCGACATCACAAGGACGAAGAACGTTGTAAGAAAGTAAAAAAGTAAAAAAGGGTTTTTGTTATCATTGGCTATAAGGGGAAATAAAAAAAGATAAAAAAAATAATGAGTACAACAAAAGTAATTCAACAGAAACTGAGTGACAGCGCCGCAGCGCGCTGGACGGCTCTCTTCATCGTCAGCGTCACGATGATGTTCGGCTATTTCTTCACCGATGTGATGTCTCCGATGGAGCCGCTCCTGACGGCGGCAAAGGGAGCGGAAAATGGTCTTGGACTGGGATGGAACTCCGACGAGTACGGATTCTTCTCCGGTGCCTACGGCTATTTCAACGTGTTCCTTCTCCTCCTCTTCTTCGGTGGACTCATCCTCGACAAGTTCGGAATCCGTTTCACGGGTATCCTCTCCACCGTACTGATGTTTGTCGGTGCCTCGGTGAAATGGTACGCTGTGGGACATGACTTTGGGGGCACTGTAGCCGTACCTTTCTTCGGTACCTACAGCACACAGGTGGTGATTGCCGCCCTCGGCTTCGCCGTCTATGGCGTGGGATGCGAAATCTGCGGTATCACCGTGAGCAAGGTGCTGGTAAAGTGGTTCACAGGTCATGAGCTGGCACTGGCGATGGGCGTGCAGGTGGCTACTGCCCGACTGGGTACTGCCGCTGCCCTCGGTGCGGCACTTCCTTTCGCCAAGGCGATGGGCGGTGTGGCTGCCTCCGTGGGACTGGGTGCTGCCCTGCTCTGCGCCGGAGTGTTGGTGTTCCTCGTCTATTGTGTGATGGACAAGAAGGAGGATGCCTCCGCCGCTGCCGTGGCTGGCGAGCCCGAGGAGGGCTTCAAGTTCTCCGACCTCGGCGGTCTTTTCAAGACCACGGGCTTCTGGTATGTGGCTTTCCTCTGCCTGATGTTCTATGCCGGCGTGTTCCCCTTCCTGAAGTTCGCCACCAAGTTGATGGTGTTCAAATATGGTGTCGATGCCGACCTGGCAGGTCTGATTCCTGCGATGTTGCCCTTCGGTACCATCTTCCTCACCCCGCTCTTTGGTAGTGTGTACGACAAGTATGGCAAGGGTGCCACGCTGATGATCATCGGCAGTTGTCTCCTCACCTTGGTACATGTGGTCTTCGCCCTTCCCGTCAACTCATGGGTGGTAGCCATCGTGATGATGCTCATCCTCGGCATTGCCTTCGGACTGGTGCCTTCCGCCATGTGGCCTTCCGTGCCCAAGATTATCCCCATGAAGCTCCTCGGTACTGCCTATGCCCTCATCTTCTACATCCAGAACATCGGACTCGCCTTGATTCCCGTATGGATTGGCAAGGTGAACCAGAGCAATACCTCCGCCAACGGCTTCATCGACTATACCGAGACCATGACCATCTTCGCCGGCTTCGGTGTGGTGGCTATCGTCATCTCGCTCCTTCTCCTCATGGAGGACAAGCGCAAGGGGTATGGCTTGCAGCAGCCGAACGTGAAGAAGTAATGAACAATTAATAATTAAGAATTAAGGGGGATTCCCTTTCGGGAGACCTTCTTAATTTAAAAAGAAAGGGTATGACCATGAATGCGACACCAGAGTCATTGATCAGAGAGTATGCTGACCCTATAGAGCAGCAGGAGATTGACAAGTTTATATGCTCGGAGATGGGGCGGCAGATTCACCGCTACATCAAAGGTATGTCGGGTACGAAACAGGCGATGCTGAAGTTCGAGGAACGCTTGGCGAGTCTCACTGTGCCCGAGAAGGAGAAGGCGATAGCCAAGTACATTGACCTCAACCGCAAGGTACTGAACGGGCTTGACCTGAAGATGATCCTCGTCAGGTCGGTCGCCAACTACTGCGACACCTACCAGTATATGCTGGAGTTCATCAACGACAAGCGCAAGATGATTTTCTATTATCTGCGCCTGAAGGAGAAATACATCCAGTATCACGAGGTGGTGGAAGAAAACGGCAAGTTCGGTATGAAGAACCATCACGGTGACTGGATGCTCCAGCCGTCGTATGACTTCCTCCGTACCTGCTACATCTACAATGACGACCTCTCCATCATGCCTGTCATCGCCGAGAAGAACGGAAAGATGGGGCTGGTGTTGCCCGATGGCAACGACACGGTAGTGGTAGACTTCCTCTACGACGACATCAGTCTTCGTGACGAATATCCCTATTTCGAGGGAACACGCGACGGCATGACCGGTCTCATCGACAAGTTCGGCAATTTCTTAAAATTATAGCAAAAATAAATGTACAATGTATAATGAACATTACCCATTATACATTGTACATTATTAATTCTTAATTATTACTTACCCCAAGTATTTCATGAGGATTCTGATCTGACCGCTCTCACGGAGCTTCAGGATGCTCTTCTCGCGGATCTGTCTTACACGCTCACGGGTCAAGTTGAACTCGCTTCCAATCTCCTCCAGCCCCTTCTCGTGGCAACCGATGCCGTAGCAGTAGCAGAGAATCTTGCGCTCACGCTCCTTCAACACCGTGGAGAGCACACGCATCAACTCACTGCTCATCGACTCGAAGTCCACCTGCTTGTCGGTACGGCTGTCGTCGCCCGAAGCCATCACGTCCACCATGGCGTTGTCGTCATCGTCACTGCCGAAAGGAGCGTCGATACTCATGTGGTGGTTGTCAGCCTTGATGGTCTGGTCGATCTTGCTTTCCTCCATGTTGGTGATGTGGCTCAGCTCCGTCACGGAAGGCTTGCGCTGGTGCTCCTGCTCAAACTTGCTGATCTCAGCCTGGATCTTGCTCAACGCTCCCACCTGGTTCAAGGGAAGGCGCACGATACGGCTCTGCTCGGCGATTGCCTGCAGGATGCTCTGGCGGATCCACCATACGGCGTATGAGATAAACTTGAAACCGCGAGTCTCGTCAAACTTCTCCGCAGCCTTCACGAGGCCGATGTTGCCCTCGTCAATCAAGTCAGTCAAGCCCAGCCCCTGGTGCTGGTACTGCTTGGCGACGGACACGACGAAGCGGAGGTTTGCCTTCACCAGCTTCTCCTTGGCGCGCTCACCCTCCTTACCGCCCTTTCTGATCTTCTGGGCAAGCTCTATCTCCTCGTCGATAGAGACCATGGGTTCACGACCAATCTCCACCAAGTACTTGTCGAGTGCCTCACTGGAACGGTTGGTTATACTCTTGCTAATCTTAAGTTGTCTCATATAATTTCTCTTTTTACCTATTTTGTTTCTGTAGAATTCCTGACTTTTGTCGTTTCGGGCTGCAAAATTACAAAAAATCTGCAACATCTTTGTAATGAAAACCGAAAAACTTTCATGGTATTGTATAAAAACATCCTCGCTTTCCGTGAATTGCATGACCGGAAATACACAAAACCGATGTCTTTTCGTGTATCTTTTACACAAAAGTTACACGTATGTGACGATTTTGCTGCATATTGTTGGTATATTCAAAGATTTTCTGTATCTTTGCAACTTGAACGAACTAAAATAAAAATAACTTAACATTATGTTTGAAAATCAACCCAAAGGTCTATGGACCTTAGCTTTGGCAAACACGGGCGAGCGATTCGGTTACTACACGATGCTTGCCGTCTTCGCCCTGTTCTTGGGTGAGAACTTCGGCTTCGATGCGGGCACTGCGTCGGAGATCTATACCTGGTTCCTCACCGCAGTGTATTTCCTCCCTCTCTTCGGCGGTATGGCTGCCGACAAGTGGGGCTACAACAAGATGGTGATCATCGGCATCGTCATCATGTTCCTCGGCTATCTCTTCCTCTCCATTCCGCTCGGCGGAGGGGCTGTGGCTGTAGCTGCCATGGGAGCCGCCTTGCTCCTTGTGAGTCTCGGTACGGGTTTCTTCAAGGGTAACCTGCAGGTGATGATCGGCGACCTCTACAACGACCCGAACTATGCCAAGCAGCGTGACTCCGGTTTCTCCCTCTTCTACATGGCGATCAACATCGGTGCCCTCTTCGCACCTACCGCAGCCACAGCCATCATGGCCTGGGCACAGAGTTCATTGGGCTATAGCAAGGCCGACTCCTATCACTTCGCCTTTGCCGTGGCTTGTGTGTCTGTCATCTTCTCCATCATCATCTATTTCCTCGGTCGTCCCACCTATAAGCAGGTGCTGGTGAGCGACAAGAAGGGCAAGGAGGATGCCAGCGAGAAGGTTGAGGAGATGAGTCCTGCCGAGACCAAGGAGCGCATCATCTGCCTCTGCCTTGTGTTCGCCGTGGTGATTTTCTTCTGGATGGCTTTCCATCAGAACGGTCTGACGTTGACCTGGTTTGCCGATGAGTTCACTGCCCGTGAGGCCACAGGTGTGACGGGTATGGAGTTCAATGTCATCAACCTCGTATGGTGCATCTTGATGGTTTACGGTATCGTGGGCTGGATTACCACCAACAAGGAGAGTTCCAGCAAGAGCAAGCTCATCAATACCCTGCTCATCGCTGTGCCCGCCGCCATCTTGGGTTATACCTATATGCAGCACAGTGGCGACACCGTAGCCATCGACGCTCCTATCTTCCAGCAGTTCAACCCTTGCTTCGTGGTAGCCTTGACTCCCGTGAGCATCGCCCTCTTCGGCTGGTTGGGCAAGAAGGGCAAGGAGCCCAAGGCTCCCGTGAAGATTGGTTTGGGTATGCTTGTGGCTGCCGTGGCTTATCTCCTGATGACGGTATCGAGCCTCGGCTTGCCTGCCACCGACCATCCCAATCATGTGGCTGACGTGACTCCCAACTTGTTGGTGGGTACTTATCTCATCCTCACCTTTGCTGAGTTGCTGCTTTCACCCATTGGTATCTCCTTCGTGTCGAAGGTGGCTCCTCCCAAGTACAAGGGTATGATCATGGGTGGCTGGTTTGTTGCCACTGCCTTGGGCAACAAGCTCGTGTCCATCCCCGGTCACATGTGGGATATGCCGCTGCCCGTAGTATGGGGTACGCTGATGGTGATCTGTCTCCTCGCCGCCCTCTTCATCTTCTCCATCATCAAGAAGTTGAATAAGGTAAGTTAAATAAAATGAGTTCCATTTGGTTTCAACTTGAAACCAAATGGAACTCATACTTTTGTTTCCTACATCTTACAGGTTTTCCAACCATTTCTTTCCCGGCTTTGTGTAAAGCCAAAGAACCATGCCCCATGCAATAAATGCGATAGTGCCGTAAAGCATTATAAGTCCTTCTATCATATCTTACTATTTTAAAATTTTATACCCTAATGTAGCAAGACCTATTGTTGCAAATATACCGAAGGCTAATAAGCCCCATACTTTTGCATCCAGATACTTGTCAGTTGCTACCATTGTCAAAATAATACCCGCTACATAAGTTGTGAAATTGGTTTTTGCCAAATCGTAGAAGAATTTGCCGAGGGTTTCCCGGCTCGTCTTCTCCCTGTCTTTGTCGTTTCTTCTTGTCATCGCATATACTTTTATTTTTTGATGTTGCAAAGATACGCTTTTCCTTTCAGATTCCCAAATATTTCCGCCAGTTTTTATAGGAATTTTCAAGGGAATCTGAGCATGATTTCCACCTCTTCGAACGTGGCATCCTTGAGGAGGACTTGCTTCTTGCTGTCGAGAAGATAGAGACTCGGAATGGCGGGGAGGTCGTAGAGGCTATGGTCGGTGTCGGGGGCGTAACGGGCTATGATCCATGACGTAGGGAAGGAGTTGGAGAGGTGATGTTGCCAGGAGGTGAGGTCTTTGTCGGGATAGAGGGCGAGGAGGGTGAGCGTGCCGGATGACGTGAGACGGGTGAGAACTTCGGAGGAGGCGAGGAGGGAAGATATCCGGGCGCAGTCGTGGCAGTCGGGGTTGTTGAAGTAGATGAGGGTGTAGGGGGTGGAGATGGCATGGAGGGTACCACGGTTTCCTTCTCGGGTGAGGTAGGGGAAGTCGTTGGCGAGGGTGCCCACGCGGTTCTTGTGGATGTTGGCGATCTGGAAGCGGTAGTGGTCGGTGAGGGTCTCATCGAGGTCGCCGTATTCCAGGGCGTATTCGAGGAAGGGGAGATAGGTCTCCTCGTTGCGGTAGGTGGAGTTGGGGTCGGTGAGGTATTTGTCTGCCAACGACAGGATATGGAGGAACATTCCCCGGCTGCCACGGTGGGAACGGACGAGGAGGGTGTCGATCTGTTGGCGGCGGGAGGAGTCGGATTGGGATTCCAGAAGGGTGAGGAAGTCCTTGAAACGGGGCTCGGTGATGCCGGGATTGTTGATCATTGCGGAGTCGGCGAAGTCGAAACCGTCCCAAAAGGAGACGAAGGGGACGGACTCGGCGGACGGTTGTTTTGGGTTGCCGCAAGAGAGGAGGAGTGCGGAGAGGAGGAGAATCGGGAGGAGATTATTCATTTTGAATACTGAGTTAATCGTGACATTGCCAAAAGCGTTATGGCAAAGCAATGTTTTGCCATAACGCTTTTCGTTAATAGTTCTTGTCCCTGACGCAACGGACGGAGGCGGCATCGCCGCGGTTGGTGTTGGTGCTGGTGAACCAACTCTTGCCGGTAGTGCTGTTCCAGCCATAGGAAAGACCATTGCCCAAATTTTCATGGCTGGTAGACACTTCGCTCGTGCTGCCGGACGGAGTGTTCTGGACACTCCAGAAGTAGCCGCTTGTGCCTTTGTTGTGATAGGTATTTTCTGCTTCGGCTTGACATTGCAGATAGCCTGGAGTAGGGAAATGATTGGTCTTATAGAGACTTTCCCAATAGGTATATTCTTGTTTCTCATTAACACTGTTCGTTGTACTGATGTACTTGCTGCTCCAGGTGAAATAGTCTTTATTGTCTGCCAATACTTTTAGCTCATCGTCTGTCGGCAATCTCCAGCCATCAGGACAGGGGTCGAAGAAGGTTTTTGTCGTACCTGAATTGATGCCGTTGATGTCGTTCCAATAATTTCCGGTATAGCTGTTGGGTTTTACCCACTCCCCCGTGGTCGTATTATAGAATGGCAGCGGATTCTTCACCGATGCGGCAATTGTCACAGGGCCTTCTGCAACATAATTTCTTTTGCTGTTATTCTCATCATTGATGTCCGTGTTCTCTGTTCCGTCAATCTTGTAATAGTGAATATCCATTGACATGGGGTCTTTTCTGCCAAACTGGTAGCGAAGACCGAAGGTCTCGTCGGTGTCTAATCCGCGGTTTGCCTCTGTCGGGTATCCCTTGGTGGCACCGAGGTTCCTGTCCATGAATCCTGCGATTTCCAATGGGTCTTCGGCTATCCAGAGATGCCAGCTCCAGAGGTAATCTGTGTAAGAACTTGCCTTGTCTTTTGGCTTGATACCTATCATGATGTTGCCCACACCATTGCCTGTAGCCTGGACATAGAGGGTTTTGCCTGTGCCTGTGTAGGTATCTGTTGTCTGTGCCGTGCCTGAATTGTCGCAGAAATTGATGAGCCGCTTGCCTTTGACATCCTGCCAGATGACCTCGGCTATCCATTCTGTATCGTCTGCGATGGGGGCTGACTCCATGCCGCCGGCTTTTGTCCAGAATGTATTGGGCTTGGTGGCGATGTCGATGGCGTAGACATTCGTGGTACTCATGAGGAGGGAGTTGGCGGAGGTGGGAACAATGGCGATGATGGGGTACTGGTTAGCCTCGTCCCATGGAGTTACGGTGGTGGTGATGGCTATCTCGTTGGTGTCGAAGATATGGTTGCCATTCTCGTCCTGACCTACGCCATTGGTGAAGTCGAGGGTGTAGGTATAGTGCTTGCCCATTTCCCAGGATGACGGGTTATCGGTGTCGCTGCTGCCGATGCCGACGTATACCCAGTCGTTGCTCACCATCTCTTGGGTGCCCTGCATGGTGACGGTTACCTTGGCGGCGATGTAAGTGCCAGTAGATGCCTGGGGCTGCTTGTTGAGCGTCTGGGGGATTACCATGAAGTTTCCGCCTAACTGGTTGGAAACGGAGCCATTACTGGCGAGTGTCGTACTCGTCATGGTGGTGGTATATGCTGTTTTGTCGGTAGCTTCTGATGAGGTAGTCCAACTGGCGGATGATGGTGTTTCGCCAGCTTTGGGGAACGTGAAGGTTCCCTTGTTGATGATGTTTCCGATCTTTACGTCGGAGATGGTGACGGTATATGCCTTGTTGCCGTTCTTTGCCTTGATGTCAATCCAAGAGAGAGCGTGCTTGAAGGTGAGGCTTACGCCGTCGTCCTTGTTGTCGGCGTAGCTGCCTGTGGTGGTGCTATAGATGAAATCGGTTTGAGTCTCTGCTGTGGTGTTGGGTGAGAAGTCTTCGAGTTTTTGATTGTCTTTATCAAGCGTAATGGTTCCTGCTGTGCCCGGTGTTGCCGGGGCATAGGCATAGAAATTCAGGGTACCCTCTGCCGGCCAGTAGTAGGTGCCCCCTTCGTTTGCCCAAGTAGAACCCTCATCGTTGGATGAGTATTTTACGTTCGTCATGTAGTTGCCGGTGTTGTCCTTGAAGGCACTGACATAGAACGAACCCAAATTCTTGATGGTTGTCTCCGTGGCACGCGACTTGAGTCCCATGGAGGCATGGAAGCTAATCTCGTTCTCGGACGACTTGCTTGATGAAAGCAAGTCGTCCTGCGAGCATGATGTAGCCATCGTTAAGGATGCTAAGGCTACACAAAATATACTTTTTCTAATCATGTGATTGCCTGAAAATGGTGGTGTTAACTTGATCAATTTGTAGCGGCTGTGTTGTCCAAGGCGACATCTTTGTTGTTCTCAGCAGTCCATTCAGTAACCGTAACGGTTGCGATTTTTATCTCATTGCCAAATATATTGCTGCCGTCCTCCTTCTGTCCTGCACCTTTGGAGAAATCGACAATGTAAGTGTATTTCTTACCCATTTCCCACTTTGTGTCGAGACCGACATAGGCGTAGCCTTCGTAATATACTTGTCCGTCGTATGTATTATCACCACTTTTCATCGTGATTTT
>CAVEJY010000149.1:0-19519 GCA_963616155.1 Acutalibacteraceae bacterium | reverse complement strand
ATGGTACATCGACCAGACAAGCCTATCAGGCAAGCTCACATTCGACCTCACCACCACTTCCAAGAACGGCTCGCAAGCCACCAAGGAAATCATGTTCGAGGACGCCACATGCTTCTCCATCGCCGAGAGCTATGACATCGACCAGAAGTGCAGACGCCACCTCACCTTGGAAATCATCGCATCAAAGATAACGGCAGAGAACGTAGAGTTCGAGCGCCGATAGACCTTTTCGCACCCCGAAGAGCAGCACAGACACTTCTTCCCAACATCACATACGTTGGCAAAAGCTCTGACAAAATATTATCAATCATCTAAATAAAATATAGGAGGACAAAGTTATGCCCACATACACATTGACCATCAAGAACGGAACTAAATCCGACGCTTTAGCCTTCCAGACAGAGGGAAGCGTCCAGGATTTAGGAACAGCCACGCTCATATCACTCAATATCAAGAAGGAAATGTATATGCCAGCCCACATAGAGGCTGTGCTCCAGATAAAATTGGCGCAAGCAGTGACCATCACTGCGATGACCCAAGACGGCGTGAACGGCTCAAAAATCAACTACAAGGCGATGTTGGGCAGGTTCGTAGACCTCAGCGACGGAACGAAGACAATCGCCAAGGACTACATCATCTTTGATTATATGCCCGAGTACAAGCCTTCGGACAATGGCACAGCCCTGTACCTGAAGCTCAACATCTACAGCCCGGAGAAGGTCCTCAGCTACCAGAAGTACAACAAGTGTTATGTAGCCAAGAAGTTGGGAGCCGATGTCTTCAAGGGTATTGCCGCCAAGTACAGCAAGGAGATCAAAAAAATCAGCATAGATAACCTGCAGCACATCATGACCAAGGACGCTGAAGGAAAAGATACAGAGTTTATCCAACCCTACCTCGTACAGTACGAGGAGACGGCACTCGATTTCCTGACGAGGTCTGCCAACCGCTGCGGCGAGTTCATGTACTACGAGGATGGTATCTGGCAATTAGGTTTCAAGGATTCGACGGCGATTGAAGTAAAGAATTTCGCCAGCCTTACTTTCAACAACTTCACCGAAAAAGAGGAAGAGAATTACTTCACCAACAATTACCTCAAGGACGCGAATGAGCAAAAGGAAGTAAAGGCAGAGCAAGCGACAAGAAGCTACACTGGTCCCAAGCCAGAGTATCTGGACGTGTTGGTCGAGGGAGAAAGCAACTATACGACAACGTTTTTGAAGAACTACAAAACCAGCGACCCTGCCTTCTACGTCAATCAAATGACCCAGTGGCTTGCAAAGGGTACCCTCCCAGAAATCATCACTTCCATGACCTTTGACTTTGGCAAAAATCTGCTTAAGACGTTGGGGCACTTCAAGGATATAGAGACCAAGTGGACTGATGATTTCATCACTCCGTACAAGGACAACAAGGAGCAAAGCGCCACAGTAAACAACAAGAAGGTGGTAAGCCAGTTCAGCAACTACGATGCCTGCGACACCTTCTCTAAGGATTTCTATACAGACATCAAGAAGAAGGAGATTGCTGCCGACACCCAGACGATCCACATCAACTTTGGTACCTACTACCAGCCCCTCTTGCTGGGAGACGTGATTGAGGTGTTAGGCGGAAGATACATCGTAGTAAGGGTTTCCGCCAGCTGCAAGCAGGACACTACTGTGGGAGCAGCAGGTCAATATACCGCTTACGAGATCGACGCCATTCCTATCATCGTGAGCGGTTACTATCCACCAAGAGTCAAGAAAGAGCCGATGAAGTCTATCACTCAGACCGCTTACGTCACTGCCAACAACGACCCCTGCAACCTGGGAAGAATCCAGATTCGCTACCCTTGGCAGTCGAAGAAAGACAGTCCTTCCTCTCCATGGATTCGAGTATCACAGGCGTTTGCGTCCAAAGACGCAGGTATCAGCTTCCTACCCCAAGTGGGCGACGAAGTCATCTTAGGCTATGAGTTCGGAGAAATCGAGCGCCCATACATGTTGGGAGCCTTGGCTTCGAAGGCACGCAAGATCAAGATTGGCGAGACTAATGTAGGTCTCCTACAAAATGACACGTCACAAGATAATACCAACAGTTTCTGCAACAACGACTTCGTAATCAAGTCGCTGAACGGACAGTACATCAAGTTTTTGGCACCTGAGAACCACACCGGTTTAACCAAGACCTTCTTCCCAGCCGTAGGTGCATGGCTCAGCTATCTTCCCATGAAGGCAGACGTCATCAGTTACTCCACTGATAAGGGCAGGAAGTTCAGCGGTGGCATCAACATAGGTGATGCCTATGGTTTCTTCAAAGTCCAGATGTCAACCGAAAAGCGCAATGTGACCATCTCCTCCCCCATGGGTGACGTGAAGATTGACGCCTTGACGGGAATCACCATCAGCGCCCCCAACGGAAACGTGAAGATCGAAGGAAAGAACATCGACATCGTCGCAGGCAACAACCTGACGCTGAAGTCAGGAGATAATGTGAAGAAGATGACGAAAGTGTACGGCAAGGATGCCGACTCCGATCAGATAATTAAGAGCAGCCTTACCAATGCAGCTATCAAGGAAGTAACTTCGCTGATCAAGCCATTCGACCTAAAGCTCCTCAGGACGGTCATAGAAGGATTCGCCAAGCCCATCGGCGGCACCATGCTCATCAAGTCACAGCGCTTCATGCGATTAGAAGCAGGAAAAGGCTCCACCAAGCTGCCTGATACAGCTTACAACATTGGCAGCAAGACACAGAAGAAGGATATCAAAAAGAAGCTCAAGGAATTGTTAGTCCAGGACACCATCAACTCAACCCTGAGCTATATGGAGGCTATCAAGAAATTCAACAATAGTATATCCTCAGACGTGAAAGTGGCAGAGGTGGAATACAACAATAGTACAGAGTACCTACTGGGAGTTATGTACCAGGCATCCAATCGTGGGTTTTATCCGAAGTACAATGGTAGAGCTACAATAACGAATTCAAAAGATAAGTTTGTAGAAAAATTCGCAGAAAACTATGACTCCTCAAAAGACATCCTCGAATATGCAAAAAAAACAGGCGCAAAAGCAGAGAGGTCACACAAGAAGATCGATAAGATAACATTTAGCAACAAGTACCGTGTTACTGATGTCAACAAGCTGATTACTGAATTGAAAGTTGCAGCAGAAAAACTGTTCACCGTCGCACACGCTGCCAAAAATGTAGACAAAGAAATAATAGCAGAGCAAAGCATTGTATGCGCAGACGAAAGCTACGTTAAGCGCGTAAGCAAACTTGACTCTTATATGGGAATTATAAAAGAAATTCTCGTGAAAGTCTACGATAAAATCCAAGAGAGTAGAAACGCTGACAATGAGTACGATACAGAAAAGAAAAGGGTCATCATGTATCATGTTCTCCAGGAACTGAAAGCCAAAGAATATGTAACCATCAAGAACGATACCGGCCTTTGGAATTATTTCACTCTCGAGAACAAGTTGAATAAAGTAGAGTTGGACGAATCCGTCTGCAATGACACAGACAAGTGGGGACTATACCTCAAATGCGTCAAGGCATATGAAGAAGAAGGTACGGGAAAGAAATTCTGCAAATGGCTTGCGAACACCCTTACAGACGATATGTACGACTGGAGTAAATCATGGGGAGAGAACTACATCTACAATCCAGAAGTGGACGGAGGCGAGATTCTCATTTCCGACTCATCAGGCAACACGCGCAACATCAAGGGAGACACCATCACCAGTGTTCCAAACAGCCCACTCAGCAAAGCCATTGGCGTACTGAAGGGAATTAAGGACAAGTAATGTTCTGCAACCCCAATTATTAACTACTTAAAGTATTAGATTATGGAATTATACGACAATTGGCTGAAGGAACTGAAAGATTTCAAAGCCAGCATAGATAAAGAGTTAGCAGATATCCAACGCTGCAAGGAGGAGATGCAGAAACTCAAGACACAGCTTATCACCAAATTCGGTGACGGCTACTATCTCAGAGACAACCATCGCATTATCCTCTCAGCCCCAGAGATCATCATAGGTGATGTCATGAAGGATGGTACCCTGAACCATACAGGAACCTCCACCGTCATCATACGAACCAATAATATCCAACAGGAGGGCGTAGGCTCTGCTAACGGTCCGGGTGCCATAACCAATAAGGCGACAGTGATCAAGAACATCTGCGCCGACCCCGGCATTGACGGAAGAGAGTCGGTTGTCTCATCGCTCTCTCGCTATAGCGTACAGGCAGAAGGCATCGCCTTGCAAAGCGAGACAACAGCAGGAACTTACGCAGAAGTTCCCGCTGCCTCTCGCGGCGAGATCAGGTTGCAGGCAGACGAGCGTGTCACCTTAGCGGCACAGGTGCCACTCACGAGCCGCAAGAAAAAGATTGAAGACCTCCTGGAGAGCAAGAATAAGGAAAAGGAACAGCTGGAAAAGGCAAAAACACCTAACCTCAATGTCTTGGAAACAAATTTCCGTACTTACTTCAAAGGTATCGAGGCATTCCAGATGGACAAGAACCCTGACGTGAACAAGCAAATGGCCGATCTCTTCAAGATGAGGCGAGAGTTAATGGGCAACGACATCCAGGCATACATTGAGCACACATCCAAACAGGCAGAGGTGAACCGACAGATTAAGTCACTCAACAAAGAGAAGAAAGTCATAGAGCTCAAAGAGAAGCATCGCAGGCTGAAGTTTAAGATGGGTGCTGCGGTCAACATCATGGCGGAGAACACCAATATATGGTCAGTGGACCAAGACATGAATGTGTGCGAAAGTACAGGAGCAGGTCTCTCCATCATCGGAAAGCATGTTGACATCACCGCCGTAGGCAACAAGGATGGAATCATCGACGGCAGCGACTTTACGGTCAACACCCAGAACATCCACCTTTCAACAGCCAACAGGAAGCCAACTGAACATGAGGGATTTATCGAGATGCCTACCGAGGGGCAGGTAATCATCAACTCAAAGGACATCACCTTAGAGTCTGTAAACAGGACCTTCCAAATGCCCACAAACGAAACCCCGACAGGAGAAGATTTGGGACTCCGTGAAACAGAGCTTCCCATTGACGGAACCATTAAACTGCGTTCTCACATCGTCAGCATAGACTCACGAAACGTATCAGGCAACGCAAATGGCGAGTTCAACGTACAAAGCAAGATTGTCAAGATAGGGGCACTTGACAACCCCAACGGCGAAGAAGCTGCAAAAACGGCAAAGGACAGCCTCATCGAGATCAAGTACAACAAGGCTATGATAACAGCCCCCGAAGATATCGCCCTGAATTCGGAAAAGAACCTTCTCCTCGCTGGTAAGGAAACAGTGGAGATACAACAAGAAGAGGGAAAAGCAGCCTTGCAGATTGCCTCCGGAAAGACAACACTTGCCAATAATAGTTTGGTATCCATGTGCAAGACCAACGAACTGAAGGGGGATACAACCTTAGAGAATTTGACGGTGAAGAAAAAAGCTACAATCCAAGATTTGGAAGTAGAGAAGCACATCAAGACACCTAATTCTTCCGAGGGTACTCCTGGAGGAGCTGCTCCAGCAGAGGAAGAGCAAGTACAACTCCTCCTGAAGATTACTGAACTGGAACAACAGATGCAGGACATCAAGCAGAAGGAAGAGGAAGCTCGAAAGAAAGAAGAAGAAAAACTGAAGAAAGAAGAGGAAGAGAAGGAAAAACAAAGGAAAAAAGAGCAAGCTGAAGCAGAATCTGAAAGAGAAACAACAGACGGTGTTGAAGCTCCTGTTGCATGGGCAAACCCGGCATACATTCGTGAGGATCTTCCAAAAGATTCAGGATTTGAAGACGGAATACCAGCGGCAATCTGGGATAAGCCTAAGGGTTAGTTCTTAAAAAGTAAATAGTAAAGAGTAAAGATTATGGGAAATTATGTTTGTGCAGGAGCTTCACTGCAATGCTCCTTCGGTCAGTCGATGTCAAAGTTGATGGTTACCGACTTCGTGCGCCCCTTGATCAAGGGAAAGCCCAAGGCAACCATCATGGACAATGCGCCAATGGTGAACATCATGCCCTTCGGTATGTGCCAGTCGATGGCGAACCCACAGGTAGCCTCTGCTACAGCTTCCGCCTGCGGCGTATTGACACCGATGCCGTGCATTCCGGCGATAGTAGCCCCATGGGCACCAGGCGGACAAGAGTTGATCAAGATGGTCCCTGCCCTGTTGGACAACTGCCAATGCATGTGTACCTGGGGTGGTTGCATCACCATCAAGGACGCAGGAGAGCAAGACATCGAGGCAAATTAAACGTCGGGGGTGCCTCAACAGGAAGCACTCCTGACAAGTAAAGAATCTTTTAAATCAGAAAACGACAAATGTGGCGTTGGCTTAGGTTTCTGTTCCTCGCACTGGCTGTGTACTCCACAAGTACGGTCATGGCGCAAGAGATGAAAGTGAGCAATTTCTGCCGGATGAAGAAGAAACTTCTGAAGGGGAAAACGTTTACCACAGACAAGACACAGGCGATTCTCGACCTGAAGACCAGCGAGAAGGGATTCACCTTCAAGGCAGACGGGAAGACCGATGTCAGTGCCAAGGAAGGAGAGGAGAACATCACCCTGCTACTGCCGCACAAGACCCGGTTCCTGGAAATCAAGCATCCTGAATACGGAACGCTGGCATGGAAAGTGCCCTCAGAGTACAAGGTCTTGAAGAAGAAGAAGCACTACTGCTGCGACCTGATTACCATGAACCCCAAGAAGGTATATCGCGTCGACAAGCAATGGGCAGTATTCTATGTGAAACCAGAGAACGCCATCCTATATGCAGACAGCACGATGCACGCCGTCCGCAACGGAAAGTTGCAAGTATACCTGCCCCTGGGCAAGCACAACTGCAAGGTAGAGGCTCCCTTCTACCAGACATGGGAGGGAGAGATATGTCTGAATGACAGCGAGAGAGTGAACCAAACCGTGATACTGGAGCCCATTTATTCCTACCTCACGGTGAAAGTTCCCCTCGAAGGTTGTACCATCCTGCTCAACGGCGACTCCATCGGCAACACGCAAACCATTTCCAACCGACTGGTGGCTGGCAGATACCGCCTCACCATCGTGAGGAAAAGCCTCTGCTACTACAACGACTGGATCAGCATCAAGCCCACAGAGAAGAAAGTGGTGACCATCAGGGAATCAGACCTGCGTCCCACCTCCATCCCCCGCAGCATGACAGCGGCGCAGTTGGCTGCCCTTCCGCCGAGCAACCACCCCTACGTCAACGACGGCATACAAGCCCCCATCCACATCATCGCCCCCGACAGCGTGACCACGATATTGGTGAACCACGAGAAGATGGGCGAAGGCAGATGGGACGGAACATTACAGAAAGGTCTCTATGCCATCAGTACAGAGAAAGACGGAATGGAGTCGGCACCCCAGTATGTATGGGTGGACACCCCACACGAGCAGACCATCAACCCCTCCACACCCCAGTCGGCCTATGGTATGCTGAACGTACAGAGCAACGTGGTGGACGCAGAGATCCTCATCAACGGAATCGCATCGGGCAAGACCCCAGCCATCATCCGTAACCTGCCAGCCGACCGTACCTACGAGGTGAAGATTAGGAAGGAAGGACACAAGGAAGCGTCTAAGATTATCACCATACGGGGCAACGAGATGAATAACTTAACAATAAACTTGAAATAATAAAGAAAGGAAAATCAATATGAGAAAGAGTACCGCATTAACTTTAGGCGAGGCAAGCACCAAAATGAGTGGCTATGCAGCTCTCTTGAACTACAAATACCTCAACTTGTGCGTCAAGGCAGAGCCGGTTTCCCTACTTTCAGTAACCGTGGAATATGACGACAAGGAATTCAACATAGAGGACGTGGCAGACGTGACAGGTCCACGCAAGGACCAGCTGCAGGTATATCCCAAGGCACCTGAGCTGATATACTACATCGGCAAGGCGATTGCCAAAATACATCCAGAGTTCAAGCAAGAGATCGTAGAGGAGGAGAACAATGACCCGACCGAAGAGGGAGAGGAAGAGAAAAGCATCCTCCTCACCATGCCCAAGGTGAACAAGGACAGGCGCGATGCCCTCATGGATGCAGTCAAGGCATTCTATGAGGAAGCCAAGACCAACCTCACCACCAACTATGAGGTATATACCCAGCAAGTCCTCTTCAAGTTGATGGATGCCTCAGCCGAAGAAATCGACGAGGCAAAGAAATCGTTGGAAGACATCAAGAAACAGAACTTCGAATTAATCGATACTTATCGCGATAACAAGGAAAAGGAGATAGAGGAAGCCTATCAGCGCTACCTTGAGCAAAAGACAGAGAAGGACAAGACCCAGCAAGAACACGAGGCTGCCACCAACAAGCAGGCAACCCAGGGTTTCAAGATGCCGGACGCTCCCGAGATGCCTAAGTAATGACACAAGAGACTGGGACATTGACGGACACATGGGGAGCGGATATTTTCCCCAAACTGTCTTGGTTCAAGCAAACCAAGGTGGAGAAAGCACGTGTCATGGTCGTTGGATGCGGAGCCTTGGGCAACGAGGTACTGAAGAACCTCGTACTGTTCGGAGTGGAGCACATCGTTGCCGTAGACTTCGACACCGTGGAAGCCAGCAACCTGACACGTTCCGTCTTTTTCTCCCATGAGGATGCCCGGTCACATATATATAAGGTGGATGCCGTGGCAGACCGTCTGCGGCAAATCAATCCACGGGCAAGTATCCTCACCGTCAAGGGCGACATCGCCCACCAAGTAGGGTTAGGCCTCATCAGACAGATGGACGTGGTCATCTGCTGCGTAGACAACCGCTACGCCCGCTACTGCCTCAACCGCCTCTGCATGAGAGCCGGCATACCCTGGATAGACGGCGGCATCGACAGCCTTGAGGGCACGGTAAGGGTCTTCGCCCCCGGCAAGAACTGCTATGCCTGCAACCTCGGTCCCGAGGGACTCAACGAGCTGTCACGCCGAATGCCCTGCTCCACCATCATCCGCAAGAACGAGGAAGCCGGCAGGGTGCCCACCACCCCCGTCATCGCCTCCATCATCGGTGCCGTGGAAGTGCAGGAGGCAATGAAACTCATCCACAAGGAAGAGACCGAGCAGGGAGCGTTGACCTCCCTCTGCGGCAAGATGTTCTATTACGAGGGACAGCACCTCACGACGAAGTTGGTCCAGTTCCAAGCCTACGACGCAGACTGTCCCGTCCATGAGCGATGGGCACCCTCCGTCCACACGCCGCTCACCACGACGATGACCGCGGGCGAAGCACTCACAACCCTCGCCACCACCCTCCACATGAAAAACCCGAAAATCATCCTGCGCGACTTCTGTTTCGTAGACCGCATCACCGACCGCAGCACCGAGCAAGACACCACAGTGATGCGTCCCAGCTACCTCGTCGCCGACTTCATGGAGCAAGACCCGCAACTGCGCCGTCTCTCCACCAACCGATTCTACCAGCATGAGATACACACCATCGGCGCCGACTTCCCCTATCCCCACCTCACCCTTGCAGAGATAGGCATTCCGGCGAACGACCTATTCATCGTCACATCCCCAGACAGGGAGATGTATGTGGAGATGAAGGAAGAACTATTCGTATAAAAAGACACCCATCACAAACCATCAATGAAGAATCCTGTCAACACACCAGAAGCCAGTGCGGAGATGTTGCTGAACCTCCTGTACCCGGAACTGAAAGACAAATGGATTGTCAAGGCAAAAGGAGCCTTTTTCCGCAACTACAGCTCCGATGTCCTCTATGCCAATGAGGAAGAAAAACAGGTGAACCTGTCACGCGACGGTTTCCTGAAACTCCTTCCCCAAGGCCTCATCACCCTCGACAACGAGCTGAAAGGCGAGGATTTCGCCGACAGGCACGAGGCATTGGCCAAGCGCCAGCGAATCCTGCAAGATGCCTTCATGCCTATCGACAGTTTCATCTTCAGGAGAAGGCTGGAGATAGAGAGCAAGGTATCTGAGCTGCTCAATGCCAAGGTAAACTACCTACTGAAGAACTACTTCCATTTCGACCGTGCCCATGAGCAAAACCCCTACATCAAGACCATCTCCGTGATACTGCCCTACATCAGCAAGCTCAGGGCGAGCTTCGGCTTCATCCAAGACCTGCTACAGAGCGTCATCGGCTGCAAGGTGGAGATGTCCACCGGCAGATACAGTGCGAAGGACAATACACGATACTGGCTACCTTGGGTAAAATACGAGCTGCTCGTCGATGACCTCACCAACGAGGAATTCAAGGAACTCTACGGCAACGTGAAGACACTGGAGCAGTTCCTGTGCAAGTGGTTTATCCCCTTCGACACCAAATGCGACCTGAAGATCAAGCAGCATGGACACCCATGCGACCTGAAGGCAAACCTGACCCTCGACTATAACACCGAATTTTAACAGCATACAGATATGACAGATATCAACGCAAGGATAGACTGGCAACCCGGCATGGAACTCTCCGCCCAGACCTTCAAGGAGTTGACCGACAACCTCGACTTCAAGCAAAGGGTGACGAGCATGATAGCCAACAACAACCGTTCCGGCCTGCTCCCCGACACTGAGTTCGACTGCCAAGGTGCATTCGTCAAGAACGTATTGGAAATCAACCATTTCAAGTGTAGGGCAATCCTCCCGTCGGGCAGAATCTTAGATGCCGACGAAGATGTGGTCATCAAGATACCCTTCCTCTATGGCGACAAGTATTACCTCACCGTGACTTTCGGCGACGGAGAGGTGCAGTTCGACAAGGAAGCGGTGACCTTCGTGCGTCCCCAGTACATCTACGAGATACATACCCAGGAAGAAATGGAGAACCTCGACTGCTTGCCCGTCATGAAGTTCAACGTGACGGAGGGTATGTTCTCCATCAGTACCACGTTCATCACCCCCTGCCTGCTCATCAAGAGCGAGCCACGCTTCAAGACCTACATCAAGTCTTTCACCGAGAAATTGAGCCAGCTCACCAACCACGCCAACCTGGAGGACGGCGAGGGCAAGCGTTGCCTGCTCAAGTATCTCTTCATGCTCAAGAGCTACGACAAGCAGTCATCCACCCACGACTTCATGCAGTTCGTGCAGGAGATAGCCAACGCCGTCGACTACCACATCATGCGCCCCAACACAGAGAGTGCCCCCGAGGTGCCGCCATGCTCACGGTTCGACGTAGAGGAATGGCTTACCTGGTTCGACAGTTACCTGAACGGAGCAAAGAGCATACTCGACGGTGTGGTGCTGGAAGACCACAGCATCGACTACGAGAAGATGAAGGAGGAAATCAAGGCAGAGGTATACGAGCGCGCCCATCCCGAGCTTTACGAGCAACTGAAGAAAGACGTTCTCGAAAAGTTCCTGCCCGAGGCACAAGAGCAGATCAAGGAAGCCATCACCACCTATGTCAACGACGTAGTGCGCAAGGAGCTCAAGGACACCTTGGAGGAAGACCTTGTCGCCTCACTCTACGACAAGCTCTACCAAGCCCTTTACGACGCTCTCTACGCTTCCCTCTATGTGCCTACCGAGAAGGAAGAGGAAGAGCAGGAAGAGCTACTTTTTATACCACAAATCTAAGCCCGCATGTTTATCAGCTTACCCTTATACGTCAAGGAAAAAGGTCTGGGAAGAGACGAGAAGACAGAGGAAGCCATCAACTCATTCATCACCCTGCTGCTCAACACTCCCTGCGAGAGTTGCGTAGCCGACCGCGAGTTCGGCTTCATCTTCAACAACCTGCGCTTCGAAATCTTCAACGAGAACGAGGGTGTGGTCTTTGACTCCGAGGACACGGTACACGACAACAACAACCCCAACGACCTCTATGTCAAGAAAATCTCCGGCACATCGAAGAACCTCAATACCTTCGCATCCGAGCTGAAGTCAGCCATCCAGAAATATGAGAAGAGGCTCACCAACATCTCCGTCAGCATGACCTACATCCGCGAGGAGAAGAACATCTATGTGACCGTGCAAGGATTCATTCCTTCCACCGAGAAAGAATACAAGTACAACACCACCATCAAGATTTGGAACTGATGAAACAAACGATATTTGAAATACGCCAACAAGCGGAGGACCTCATCAAGGAAGCCGTCACCATCTGGAAGCAGAGCAACCAGAACGACATGCTGGAGGGCATCGAGAGCGACCCGGTGTTCAGCCTGATGCTCACCGCCCTCGCCTACCAGTTGAACAACATCGACTCCGACATCGAGCGGTTCAAGCAAGAGGTACTCGACGAATACTCCAAGGTACTCGTGCCCTACAACATGGGGCATGCCATCCCTGCCACCGCCGTCATCTCCACCAACCTACAGGACGGCATCCCGTCGGTCACCATCGACGACAGCCAGACCTTCACCCTGCAAGGCACCTCCTACCGGTTCATCCCCCTCTTGGAGACCCAGGTACTCGGAGCAAAGATAGCCTATGTAGAGCGTCTCGACGCAAGGAGATGGAAGGTGAGCCTCGATTTCAAGGCCCCCGTCACCGACCTGTCAGGTTTCTCGTTCGCCATCACCAATCCCCATTTCAAGGGACTCAAGGTCACCATCGCCAAGAAGCCTGTGCCGCTGACCTATCCCTGGGACTATGCCGACCTGCCGCTGAACAAGAATTTCGGTCTCGACACCATCCTCTACAAGCAGGCTCCCACGTTCAGTGCCCCCAGCATCTGGTTTGACCTTTTCGCCAAGCAGAACGTGCGGATGTTCTGCATCAAGAAGCACAAGCCCGAGACCTTCATCAATTACGAGACGGAGCAGATTAACCTCGTGCTGGAGTTCACGGGCATCACCGACGACTTCGAGTTCGACAAGTCGTGCATCGCCCTGAACCCCATCCTCCTGATCAACGCAGTGCCCCACTCCACAGACCTCTCCGCAACCACCCCCATCGTGCGTGTCAGTGGCAACAACAACGACAAGGACGAGGCATCCGAGCAGTTCATGCACCTCACCCGTCCACCCGAGAACCAGCTTTACAGCGAGACCAGCGTGGACGTGCGCACCGTGGCGGCAGACCGCTTCAACCGCGGCAGTCTGCTGAAATTACTCAACAGCCTCATCCAAAAGTTCGACTCCGACTACTACGCCTTCCAGCAACTCACGGCACAATACTCCGAGCCGGTGGTGAAGCAGCTCAGGGACGGACTGCAGAAATTACAGAAAGCCTGTCAGGAATCCCCCGACAGCAACATCTCGGGCACCTACCTCATGCTCCGGCAGGAAGAGATAGCCGCCAACAAGGACATCAGCATCCAGGTGAACTACCTGATGACCAACGGAGCCTTCATCAACCCCATGCTCAACGAGAGCAGCACCTTCTCCCTCCCCACAGGACTGGAGTCGAGCGAGACCCGCCAGCTGCTCCCCCCAGTGCCGGGCAGCAACGAGCTGGCAGACCAGAAGATGCAGGACAGTATGGCGCGCTATTACTTCGTCACCAACGACCGCATCGTGACCAACGCCGACATGAAGGCATTTTGCTACCATGAACTGATGACCCGCTATAGCATCTCGTCAGACATGGTCGAGAGCATCAGCATACACCCACAGCTGCAGGAGGGAAGAAACAACAGCGGCTACGAGATGTGGATTGACATCATCGTATGCAACACGCCCTTCATCAAGCGACATTTCTCAGACAAGATTCCACAGGCAGAACTGTTCATCCAGAAGATGATAGAGGTGAGAAGCACCTCCCTCTACCCCATCCAGGTGAACATCAGAATAGAGGAACAAGAAGAGGGAGAGGAATAAGGACATCCCGACAAACCATCACACGACAAACATATCAATAAACAATATGGAAGAATTCTTTCTGAACATTATCTATAAGGAAAAGCAGGTTAAGTTCAAGGTCACCAATCCCGAGGCACCCCTTGGCACACTGATGCAGAACCTGCGCCACGCCATAGGACAGGACGGCCGTCTCATCTTCGACTTCCCCTCCGTAGACCAGACGGGCGCACCGCTCGACTATTTCTTCGGCATGGAGGATGCCGCTGTTCACGAGGTGAGAATCCTGCGCCCCCGCATCGGACGTACCGACCAGACACTGGCAGACTACAACGTCTACAGCGGTGACACCGTATACCTCGTGCCAGACCCGTTCCCAGGATAAGAGGAAGGGTAAAAAGGTAAAAAAGTAAAAAGGTAAAAGGGTAAAAATGCAACTGTCGGGCCGAAACCGCCGTTTGCGGTACGAATGGGAGAAGATGCAGGAGCATCTCTCGTCAAGGACAGACATCGCCTGCGAGGTCATAGAGCGCAATGCCGACGGATTCCCCACAGCCTACCTCATCACCTACCACCTGAGGAGCATCTGCGGCATCGAAGAAGAAGGACTACGCCCCGTGTTCGCACAGCAGTTCAAAATGCAGATAGACCTGCCCCCCAACTACCCCTGCATCGACGGTTCCCCCGTCTTCCACTTCCTTACCAAGGATCCGGACGGCAAGGACATCCCCCACCCCTGGCATCCCAACATCAGGTATTTCGGGGAATATGCCGGGAGGGTATGCCTCAACATGACAGACACCTACACAGACCTGGTATGGGGAGTGGAGCGAGTGGCACACTACCTGCGCTACGACCTCTACCATGCCGTTTCCGAACCACCCTACCCGGAAGACCTGAAGGTGGCGCAATGGGTCGTCACCCTGGGAGAACCCAACGAATGGATATTCTTCGAACAAAACTAAACATCAAAGACACAGCAATGAATCACACGCACCATATCCGAACCATCCTGCTCACGCTCGCAACCAGTCTCCCCTTCTTGGGAGCATCGGCACAGACCGTCAAAGACATCACCGTGACCCAGGACAACTCCTATACAGACCACATTTCCTTGCGAGAAGACTCCAAGGACATGGACCTGATGGCGAAGTTCATCTTCAACGAGTCCAACAACACGTTGAGCGTCTACCTCATCTCCTATCGCGACCTCTTTGTGTTCCAGACCGACACCCCCTACAAGCAGGCCATCAGGGGAAAGAAGCTCAAGCCCGACAAGTTCCCGTTCGTGGTCAATTCCGAGCCAGGTTCCAAGTACACGCTCTCCAAGGTATACTACGAGTCCATTCCCAAGCCACAGAAGAAACATACCTTCAAGAAATGGGTGGACTACTACGGTCTCATGCCCATCCCCACAGAATACAAGATGGTGAACGACTTCGTGCAGCAAGACTTCACCATCCTCAACGATGCCGATGCCGTAACCATCACCCTGCACGACGTGATGATGATGGACCAGGAGGCTACATCCAAGCCCACCCTCAAGAAGCGTTACAACGTCGTTTGGGGGAAAGACCTCGACATCACCTACCACATCTACCTGGAGCGCAATCCCTGCTTGGGCAAGGAAGAAGAGATTCAGGCAGCCACGAAGAGCCTTGAGAGCGTAGCCGCAGGCTACAAGAACCTTACCGACCGCTTCGGGTCGGGCATCGTGGACGACAAGGAGAGCCTCGCCAACTTCAAGGAAATGAAGCAACTCCTTGTCGGACAGTTCCCCATTAAGAACGTGAAGACCAACTGTCCCTACCTCCAGTCGAGCTGGGAAGCCTACAACCAATATGTCGACTCCATCACCAACTTGAGATGCCGTATCCGTTCGACAGGTTCCGGCTCCGTAAGTTCAGGCAAGGGTAGCGTCGTCCGCACTCCCAAGGAAGGAGTGAACGCAGGCTACCTCCTGACGCAAGCCCGCAGAATTGACAACGCCGTATCCAAGTGGCTGGTGAGCAAGGACATCAAGGAACGGACCGACCTCAAGAAACAATGCCAGAACATCGTCAACGTGGTAAAAAGTGCGGTGGCAGAGAACGGCATCATCAACGAGAGTCAGAAAAACGCCATGGCCATTTTCAACCAAGCCGTGAAATACTACAACTCCATCTGTAAATAACCATCAACATGAAGAAAGTCATCTATCTCCTCATCACCTCCCTGCTCCTCTTGCCCCAGCTCTTCTCCGTACAGGCAAACGGACAGGACAACATGACCTACAAGCCCGTCGTGCAGTGCATCTACCACAAGGTGCAGAAGGGAGAAACAGTATATAGCATCGCCAAGCAGTACAATGCAGACATCACCCAGATATACAAGCTGAACCCCGGCTGCAAGGAGGTGCTATGGGCTGGTGCCACCCTGCTGGTGCCCAGCGACGGCATCACCAACATCGGTGTCATCACCACCGACACGCTCCACATCAGGGAACGCCTGGAGGAGTTCATCGGCGAGGCGACCGAAATCGCCAGTTCCAGCATGGACGACATGGACGACATCAACGATGCGACCAAGAAGCTCAACACCCTCAACACCAAGTGGAACGTCTATTACCAGGCCAAACAAGCCAACATCGCCGACAACGACAGTCTGACGGAGATAGCCACAAGATTCCAGCAACTCTCCCAAGAGTTGAAGGACACACTCGCCAGCAGCAAGAACCACCTACAGCTCATCGATGACTTCAGCAAGGCGGAGAAGTTCATCGCCTCCCAGGTAGGCGTCTACCAGCAACTGGCGAAACAAGCCGAGGAACTCTCCCTGCTCTCGTCACTGTCAGCCAAGCTGGAAGCCCTGAAAGGCAAGGAGCAGCTCCTGAGCGCCGATGTAGACAAGAACTTCGAGACCGCCAAGAACGCCGTAGCCCAGAATGCCATCCTCAAGAAGCGCATGACCCAACTCAACAACAACTATGTGAAGATCAAGGGTTTCTCCGAGAAGATACAAGCTGCCGAATACAAGCCCCTCTTCACCCGCATCAAAGACTACCTCTTCGGTTTCGCCGCCGTCACCATCATCCTGATGTTCGCCAACATGATGCACTCCAAGCTGCAGGCGATAAAGCAAGCCAAGGAAGCAGCCAAGAAAATGGAGAAGTTCCGTCAGATACACGATGACGAATACCCCACCATATAAAGAACCATCACCATTCAGAATATGAAAAGACTCACCAACATAGCTCTTGCGAGCATCCTCCTCCTGTTCTCCATGACCAGTTGCATCGACAACCTGCCCTTTGGAGACAACAATCTGGCACCCATTGGTCAAGAGCCTCCTGAAGAACACAACAACATGGAGGTCGTGAAAGTGGATTTCTCCAAGGACTACAAGGACATCCACGTCAAGGTAAAGGTGCCCTCCAACATCAGCATCTACTCCCTCAACGACTCCACGAGATACCATTTCGAGACCGAGGAATCCAACCTTTCCAACAAGAACAAGAAAGGCACCGACTTGCAGCCCGTGCTGGTGGGCATCAAGAACATCCACAAGCAGGAGCTTGCCAAGAGTAACCTGAGCCTCTTGCTCCTGGTAGACCTCACCATGCCCGACGAGGAGGTGCAACAGGTGAAGGAAAACATACAGCAGTTGAGAAAGTGGTTCGCTCCCAGCAACCTCTATATCGCCTTCATGCAGGACAAGGAGGTAACGGAGACGATGCCGCTCACCGACTACATCATGAACAACTACTTCAAGAAAAGCGACTCCAGGGGGTTGCTCTACCGCTCCATGCTTGAGAAACTGGAGGAAATAAAAAGTTGGGAATCCATCGCACGCGACAAGAAAGGTCTCATCGTGTTCTCCGACGGCGATGTCTACGATGCCAAGAGCCAACCCATCGACCCCCAGCATTTCGAGCTGCAGGAACAACTGCTCCACATCAACGGCAGTATGGGCTATTCCTCCGTGAAATACATCAACTGTGGTGCCATCTATGAGGAAGGCGAGAGCAACGAGGCGAAAAGCATCGTCAAGGAACTGACCAAGCATACCAGCGGTCTCTACCTCGACAAGTTCAACTGGACCAAGTTGCTCGCCGACATCCTGAGCAAGTACCAGTTCGACTATGCCGACTACCAGCTCGACTTCGTCAATCCCGACGAGAAAGTATATGTCGGCAAGATGCAACACCTCCGCATCAACATCTACGACGGCGGCAAACTCTTGGCGACAGGTTGTGCGGAATACTCCATCGGCAGTGTCTTCACCCCCGTCATCATCAACGGCATGACTAAGAGACAAGTAATCCTCCAAGGCTGTCTGATAGCCCTGCTCATCTTTGTCATCGCCTACATCATCCTCCAGTTCATCATCCCCTATTTCAGTTTCAAGCACTTCAAGCGCAAGTATGTTACCCACTACACCAAGGAGGGCATGATGTTCAACGGCATCCAGGTAGCCCATTCATGCTATTTCTGCAAGGCGCCCTTCGAGGAGGGAGACGAGATTGTGGTGAAATGCAAGCATGTGGTGCACAAGGAGTGCTGGGACGAGAACGAGTACAAGTGTCCCGAGGCAGGCAGGCACTGCAAGGAAGGCTCACATTATTATAATGCAGACAACCTGCTCGACGGCAGGAATGCGCCCTTCTACATCTCCTGGGCACTGGCGGGCATCCTGGCAGGCCTCATCGGCTGGGTCACGTTCATCAGCATCATGGCACTGCGCCCGTCTTCTGAGTTCCTCTACCACATCATGCTCTACATCCGCAAGCTGGCACCGGGAACGCCCGAGGCACAGATGGCATACGACCTCTATATCAAGCACCTCACCCGCTTGCCGAAGTTCGGAATTTGCCTCAACATATTCCTCTGTTTCGCCCTCAGCTACCTGAGCCAGCACAACTTCCCATTCAGGCTAAGATTCCAGTGGTCTGTCGCCAAGGCTCTCGTCTGTGGACTCTTTGGCTACACCATCTACCTCTTGACGAGCATCGTCTCGATCATCTTCGACATGAAGTCCTACTCCTTGCTCATCGACTGGATTCCATGGGCAGCCAACGGCTTCATCATCGCCTATGTGTCGACCTACTTCACCCATATCAAGTTGCGCAAGATGTTCATCGGAATCAGTGCCGCCGTAGGCTTCGGCCTGATGTACGCCTGGTCGAACCTGATGTTCGACAGTGCGATGGACAACCGTGAGGAACTCCTCTTCTGCTTCCTCATCTACTCCATCGCCATGGCAGTGAGCATCGCCGTATCGGCTCCCAAGTCGGAGCAGTACTTCCTTCATGTGGAGGGAGCCATCAAGCCCATGGACATCGCCCTCTACAAGTGGATGCGCACCTCGCCCAGCTACAAAGTGACCATCGGAAAGTCTGTGAGCTGTAACCTGCAGATTTCATGGGACTACGGCAGCGACATCGCCCCCGTGCAAGGTGTCATCTCCCGCGAACACGGCAAACTCTACCTCACGGCAGAGGAGGACGGCATCATGGTAGACGAGCAACCACTGCCGGCAGAGTCGCGCATCCGACTCTACCACGGCAAGAAGTTCTCTATAGGCAAGACCATCTTCACCTATGTAGAAAAAGACAGATAACCAAGAAAGAAGCGCAGCAAACTGCCTTTAGCAAACCTCAAGAAAGAGAAAAGTTTTCTATCTATTTGAGTTTCCTTTATATAATAAGGAGAAAAGTCGATTTTGAAAACTCCCCTTTCCATAGCGGTTTTAAATTGAAGTTTTTTGAAAAATAATCGTCTTTTTTCTT
>CAVEJY010000148.1:0-2544 GCA_963616155.1 Acutalibacteraceae bacterium | reverse complement strand
TCGGTGGTGTCATCGTAGACGGCGGCAAGTTCGACTGGAAGGCGAATGCCGACAAGTTCCCCACCCTCGCCAAGCCAGACCCATCCTACCATGGTGCCGTCTTCGCCGACGTAGCAGGCGCAGCCGCTTTCGTAACCCGTATCCGTGCCGTCATCCTTCGTGACACCGGTGCAGCCATCTCTCCATTCAACGCTTGGATCTTGCTTCAGGGCCTGGAGACATTGAGCCTCCGTGTGGAGCGCCATGTGCAGAACGCCCTGAAGATTGTGGAGTACTTGGAGAACAATCCTAAGGTGGCAAAGGTGAACCACCCAGCCGTGCCCAACCATCCCGACCATGAACTTTACAAGAAGCTCTACCCCAACGGTGCCGGCAGCATCTTCACCTTCGAGATCAAGGGCGGCGAGAAAGAGGCTTGGGAGTTTATCGACCACTTGCGCATCTTCTCTTTGCTCGCCAACGTAGCCGACGTGAAGTCGCTCGTTATCCACCCAGCCACCACCACTCACTCACAGATGAGCCCAGAGGAACTGGAGGAGCAGCACATCTATCCTTCCACCATTCGTCTGAGCGTGGGTATCGAGAACATCGACGACTTGATCGAAGCACTCGATGAGGCATTCACTTATGTGAAGTGAAGAACGAAGAACACAGAGTGAAGAATTCAAGTGAATAACAAGAAGAGTGAAGAACGGAGAGTTTCCGTCTTCAAATAGGGACAAGGGAAAGGCCAACAGCTACAAAACTATTGGATTCTTCACTCTTCGTTCTTCACTCTTCACTAAAAACAAGATTGCTATGGCAAAAATATACAACAAGATAACCGATCTCATCGGTAAGACTCCACTGGTAGAGTTGGGCAAGTTCTCAGCCGTCAAGGGTCTGGAGACCCCAGTAATCGCCAAGGTGGAGTTCTTCAACCCCGGCGGCAGTGTAAAAGACCGCATCGCATTCGCCATGATTGAGGATGCGGAGAAGAAAGGCATCCTGAAACCTGGTGCTACCATCATCGAACCTACCAGCGGCAACACAGGTGTGGGCTTGGCATTGGTATCGGCAGTGAAAGGCTACCACCTCATCCTCACCATGCCCGAGACGATGAGCGTAGAGCGCCGCAATCTGGTAAAGGCTTACGGCGCACAGGTGAAACTCACCAGTGGCAAGGACGGAATGCCCGGCGCCATCAAGGCAGCCGAGGAGTTGCGCGACTCCATCCCCGGATCCGTGATTCTGGAGCAGTTTGAGAACCCAGCCAACCCCGCCAAGCACTATGCCACTACCGGTCCCGAGATTTGGGCAGACACCGACGGCGAGATTGACATCTTCGTGGCCGGCGTAGGTACCGGCGGCACCATCTCCGGCATCGGCAAGTACTTGAAGGAGCAGAACCCCAACGTGAAGGTTATCGCCGTGGAACCTGCCACTTCCCCCGTCTTGAACGGCGGACAGAGCGGTCCCCACAAGATACAGGGCATCGGTGCGGGATTCGTTCCCAAGACCTACTCAGGCGAATATGTAGACGAGGTGTTCGACGTGCAGAACGACGATGCCATCAAGGCGGGCCGTGACCTGGCGCAGACCGAGGGCTTGCTCGTGGGCATCTCTTCTGGTGCAGCAGCTTTCGCCGCCACAGAGATTGCCAAGCGTCCAGAAAACAAAGGTAAGAAGATTGTTGCGCTCTTGCCCGACACGGGAGAGCGATATTTAAGTACTGTACTCTATGCTTTCGAGGAATATCCTCTGTAAGCATATCTCAACTAAAGTGTAATGTCCGTGAGAGGGTGTGCCGTGGTCGGCACGCCCTCTTTTCGCTTTTTGACTTTTTATAACTTAAATATTTCACGACAACCTGTCATTTTCTCAAATATTTGTCGTAACTTTGCCACAAAATAAGACAAAGACCTAAATTAAACATTAAATATCATCTAACAATGACAGAAAAAAAGTATGGTCACTTCGATGACGCCAATCGCGAATACGTGATTACAGACCCCAAGACCCCATGGCCTTGGATCAACTATTTGGGCAACGAGGACTTCTTCTCGCTCATCTCCAACACCGCCGGAGGATACTCCTTCTATAAGGATGCCAAGTTCCGCCGCCTCACACGCTACCGTTACAACGGTGTGCCTATGGACAACGGCGGCCGTTATTTCTATATCAAGGACGGCGATACCGTCTGGAATCCCGGCTGGAAGCCCTGCAAGACTCCACTCGACAGCTATGAGTGCCGCCACGGCATGAACTATACCCGCATCACGGGCAGCAAGGACGGCGTGGAAGCGAGCGTTCTCTTCTTCGTTCCGCTCCACATCTGGGCAGAGGTACAGAAGATGACTATCAAGAACACATCCTCCGAGGTGAAGACCCTCAAGGTATTCTCCTTCGCCGAGTGGTGTCTCTGGAATGCAGCCACCGATATGGAGAACTTCCAGCGCAATTTCTCTACGGGCGAGGTAGAGATAGAGGGCAGCACCATCTACCATAAGACCGAGTACCGCGAGCGCCGCAACCACTATGCTTTCTACACTGTCAATACCGAGA
>CAVEJY010000147.1:0-13920 GCA_963616155.1 Acutalibacteraceae bacterium | reverse complement strand
AAGGAGGAGCTGGAGAAGTACGAGGAAGTCCGGCGGGCCGTGGACAACTATAACCTCGGCATGTACAGTGCATGGGTAGAGGGGAATGAGAAAGGAAAGCTGGAAGGTAAATTGGAAGGCAAGAGAGAAGGAAGGCTGGAAGGTAAGATAGAGGGCAAGCTTGACACAGCCCGCAAACTTCTGATGATGGGGCTCCCCATCCCTCAAATCATGGAGGCAACCGGCTTGTCATTGGAACAAATCAACGGACTGAAACATCAGGCATAGTAGAACAACAAGAAAACAATATGAGAACATTGAAACAAGCAGTGCTCGTGCTGTGTCTCCTCGCATCCTCGATGCAAGTGGGGGCACAAGACTGTATCACGGGGGAGAGCAAGGAGGATTATGCCAAGCGCATGGAGTGGTTTGGCAACGCCAAGTTGGGTATCTTCATCCATTGGGGTATCTATGCGGTGAAGGGAGTGTCAGAAAGCTGGTCGTTCCACAACAACCGCATCTCCTACAAGGACTACATGGACCAGAAGAAGGGGTTCACCGCGAGCAAGTATGACCCGAAGGAGTGGGTAGACCTCATCGAGCAGAGCGGTGCAAAATACACCGTCATCACCACCAAGCACCACGACGGCTTCTGCCTGTGGAACACGAAGACCACCAAGAGCAATGCCGTGAAGGAGTCGCCGGCGAAGCGAGACCTCATCGCCCCCTTTGCCGAGGAGGTGAGGAAGAGGAAAGACCTGCATCTGGGACTGTATTTCTCGTTGCTCGACTGGAGCCGCGACGACTATCCCAACAAGACCCTCACGGAGACACGCTATGACATCAAGAACGAGCCGAAGAGGTGGAAGCATTTTGTGGACTTCAACTTTGCCCAGCTCGACGAACTCAACACACGCTTCAAGCCCGACCTGTATTGGTTTGACGGCGACTGGGAGCAGAAAGCGGAAGACTGGAATGCCAAGGGTATCATTGACCTTCTGCGTTCGAAGAATCCCGGCTGCATCGTCAACTCCCGAATACAGGGCTATGGCGACTATGCCACTCCGGAGATAGGTGTGCCAGTGGTGAAGCCACAGGACAAGTACTGGGAACTCTGCTACACGATGAACGACTCGTGGGGATTCCAGTTCGTAGACACCAACTTCAAGACTCCTCAGATGTTGCTGCGTACCTTTGTGGACTGCATCAGCAAGGGCGGAAATATGTTGATGGACATCGGCCCTATGGCGGACGGAACGATACCGCAGCCGGAGGTGGACATCCTGAAGGCTTTCGGAAGATGGACGTCCAAGCACAAGGAGGCCATCTATGGCACCCGCGCCGGCATCCCCGGGGAGCATTTCTACGGCGGCTATACGGCGTTGAACCAGAAGGGTGACGTACTCTACCTCTACTTGCCCAACCGCCCCAATGGTCCGTTGGAACTGAAGGGCATCGTCAACAAGATAGAGAAGGCTTGGGTAGTGGGCGGCATCGGCAGTCCGCTGAACGTCACCATCTACAACAAGTTGTCGTGGAGCGAGGTGCCCGGCATCGCCTACATCGACGTGCCGGAGAAGGAACTGGACCCGGAGATTACGGTTGTGGGAGTCAAGCTCGACGGTCCCTTGAAACTTTACCGGGGAGCCGGACAGGTGGTGACGATGAATGAGTAATCAGTCTGTCTTATTCTAAATTATCTGCCTCATTTGATGGAAAATGAGGCAGATAATTTCGTGTTTGGGCAGAAAAAGGGTGTTAGTGTGCTTCCAACCAGTTGCTTCCCCAGCCAGCGTCGGCTATCAGGGGAACGGAGAGCTGGTAGGCGTTCTGCATCTCCTCGACAACGATTTTCTCCACTCGTTCCTTCTCCTCGGGGAAGACGGAGAAGTTGAGTTCGTCGTGTACCTGGATGATCATCTTGCTCTTGATGCCTTCCGCCTTGAAGCGGTTGAAGATGCGCACCATCGCCACCTTGATGATGTCTGCCTCTGAGCCTTGGATGGGGGCGTTGATGGCATTGCGCTCGGCGAATCCCCGCACGGTGGCGTTGCGGCTGTTGATGTCGGGCAGGTAGCGGCGGCGGTGGAAGAGGGTCTCGGCGTAGCCTTTTTCACGGGCGATTTCCTTCGACTGCTCCATATATGCCTGTACGCCGGGGAAGGTGCGGAAGTAGTCCTCGATGATTTGCTTGGCTTCCTTGTTCTCGATGTTCATGCGCTGGGCGAGACCGTAGGTGGTAATGCCGTAGATGATGCCGAAGTTGGCGGTCTTGGCTTTCTTGCGCTGGCTGTCGGTCACTTGCGAGATGTCCTCGTGCCAGATTTTCGCAGCTGTGGCGGCATGGATGTCGGAGCCTTCTCGGAAGGCTTCCACCATGTTGGTGTCCTCGCTGAGGTGGGCCATGATGCGCAGCTCTATCTGGGAGTAGTCGGCGGAGAAGAACAGGCAACCGGGATCGGGGATGAAGCATCGTCTGATTTCCTTTCCGTCGTCGTCGCGCACGGGGATGTTCTGCAGGTTAGGGTCACTGGAGGAGAGGCGGCCTGTGGCGGTGATGGCTTGGTTGAAGGAGGCGTGGATGTGGCCCGTGCGAGGGTTGATGAGCTTCGGGAGGGCATCGATGTAAGTGCCCAGGAGTTTCTTCAACCCTCTGTGGTTCAGTATCTCGTCGATGATGGGACTCTTGCTGCGGAGCTGCTGGAGAACTTCCTCGCTGGTGACGTATTGTCCTGTCTTTGTCTTCTTGGGTTTCTCCACAATCTTCATCTTTCCGAAGAGGATTTCTCCCACTTGGCGTGGGGAGGCGATGTTGAAGCTCTCGCCCGCCAACTTGTAGATGTGGTGTTCTATCTCCGCCAAACGTTGGGTGAGCTTGGTGGAGGTCTCCTTCAGGGCTTCGGTGTCTATGCGGACGCCGTTCATCTCCATGTGAGCCAGTACGGGCACGAGGGGCATCTCCACATCCCAGAACAGGCTCTCGCAGTCAATCTCCTTGAGCTTGGGCTCCAGTACGTTCTTCAGGCGCAGGGTAATGTCGGCATCCTCGGCGGCGTACTCGTATACTTCGGCAGGGGAGAGGTCGCGCATGGATTTCTGGGTCTTGCCTTTCGGACCAATGAGCTCGTCGATGTGGATGGTCTGGTAGTGGAGGTATACTTCCGCCAGGTAGTCCATGCTGTGCCCCAGT
Source organism: Acutalibacteraceae bacterium (assembly GCA_963616155.1). Classification (GTDB taxonomy): domain Bacteria; phylum Bacteroidota; class Bacteroidia; order Bacteroidales; family Bacteroidaceae; genus Prevotella. The sequence goes on along the minus strand of CAVEJY010000147.1, from coordinate 10,751 downwards.
TCTGGCTGGATGAGGTAGTGGGCGAGCATGGTGTCGAACATCTTGCCCTGAATCTCTATTCCGTAGTTCATCAGCACTTCGTAGTCGTACTTGATGTTCTGTCCCACCTTGAGGATGTCAGGATGCTCATAGAGGGGTTTGAATATGTTGACGAGTTTTAACGCATCTTCACGATTGGCAGGAATGGCGACATAAAAGGCTTCTTTTTCCTTCACGGAGAAGCTCAGTCCCACCAGTTCTGCATCGATGGCAGATAGGGAAGTGGTCTCTGTGTCTATACTGATAATCTTGTTTGTCAACAAAAAGTCACAAAGAGATCTTGCATCGTCTTCTGTCTCAATGAGTTTGTATGAATGCTCTACGGTTTTAATGGTGTCAAAACTCGCATTTTCGCTTTCTTCTTGTCCGTCGCCTTGATTTGTGGAAAATAAATCCAGCTCCCCCGAAACCTTTGTTTGGCTCTTTTGAGATTTTTTAAGAACTCGGTTGGCGAAGCTCTTGAACTCCAGTTCGGCGAAGATTTCTTCCAACTTGGCGTTGTCGGGTTCGGCAATCTTCAAGTCATCCATTGTGATGCTGACAGGCACGTCGGTGCGGATAGTGGCGAGGAACTTCGACATCTTGATGTCTTCCACTGCACCTTCCACCTTCTCCCGCAACTTACCCTTGATCTGTGAGGAGTTGCTGATGAGGTTCTCCACGCTTCCAAACTCGTTGATGAGTTTGACGGCAGTCTTCTCTCCCACGCCGGGACAACCGGGGAAATTGTCGGCAGAGTCGCCCATCAACGCCAAAAGGTCGATGACTTGGGCGGTGGAGGAAATGCCGTACTTCTCTTCCACTTCCCTTGTGCCCAACTTGTCGTAGCCGCCACCAGCGTGTCGGGGGCGATACATGAAGACATTTTCCTGCACCAGTTGACCATAGTCTTTGTCGGGAGTAAGCATATAAGTCTCGATGCCTTGTCGGGCGGCTTGGGTGGCAATAGTGCCGATTACATCGTCGGCTTCGAAGCCATCCACCTGTAGGATAGGGATGTGGTAAGCCTGTAGAATCTCCTTGATGATGGGCACGGAGAGCTTGATGTCCTCGGGTGTCTCCTCCCTCTGTGCCTTATAGGCGGGGAAGGCTTCGTGGCGGAAGGTCTTGCCGTGGTCGAAGGCTACGCCGATATGTGTGGGGCTTTCTTTGGTAAGCACCTCGTTGAGGGTGTTACAGAAGCCCATGATGCATGACGTGTTCAGCCCCTTGGAGTTGATTCTCGGGGCACGGATGAGTGCGTAATATGACCTGTAGATGAGGGCATACGCGTCTAAAAGGAACAATTTATCCATAATTATCATTTTTATGGTGTAAAATTACTAAATTTTTGCCACATTTTGCAGATTAATCATTAATTTTGCAACAAATTTCAGAATTAATGGATTATTTATCACAAATTAAGCAGCCCATAGAGGCGGAACTGGCAGATTTTGTCGACTTGTTCAATAGGTCTTTGGAACATAGCGACGGACTTCTCTCGCAAGTGCTCGATCACATTCGGCAGCGGGGAGGGAAGCGTATGCGCCCCATTCTCATTCTGCTGATGGCTCGCAACTTTGGCAAGATTTCCGATGTGACGCAGCATTCCGCAGTAGGTTTGGAGATGCTCCATACCGCCTCCTTGGTGCATGATGATGTGGTAGATGAGAGCGGTGAGAGAAGGGGACAGGCAAGTGTCAATGCTACCTATAATAATAAGGTGGCGGTGCTGGTAGGTGACTATATTCTCTCCACAGCCTTGCTTCAGGTGTCCTACTCCCATTCTGAGGAAATCGTGCGTTACCTTGCCGAGGTGGGACGTGTCTTGTCCAATGGAGAGATTCTCCAGCTGTCGAGCATCAGCAACGAGGAAATATCAGAGGATATTTATTATCAGGTGATTAGGCAGAAGACGGCGGCTCTCTTTGAGGCTTGCGCCGGCATCGGTGCCTTGTCTGTGAATGCTTCTCCCTTGCAAGTGGAGGAGGCGAAACGTTTTGGTCAGAACTTAGGTATCATCTTCCAGATTCGCGACGACATCTTTGATTATTACGATTCTAAGGAGATAGGCAAGCCTACGGGCAACGATATGTTGGAAGGCAAATTGACGCTTCCTGCCATTTATGCGTTGAAATCCACGGGGGATGAGGAGATGCTTGGGTTGGCCCGCAAGGTAAAGGCACATGAAGTGACTTCTGATGAAATCGCCCGACTCGTGGCTTTCACCAAAAAGAACGGAGGCATAGAATATGCTGACAAGAGGATGTGGGACTTCCATGCCGAGTGCATGAACTTTCTTGACAATTTTGTGGAAGACAAGCCTGTCTACAATGCCTTGAAGGCTTATTTGGACTATGTGATTGAACGCAAGAGTTAAGTTTGTACAAGGTTTACTTTTATCCTTTTAGGGATATACGAAAGGGTCAATTCTGCATGAATTGACCCTTTTGCTTGATAATTTCTTAGAAATATTTGATCTCCGTTCCGAGGATTTCGCTCAGGAGGAGATTGGTCAAACGTGATGTTCCCAGGCGGAACCACTGGTTGGTCAACCATTTTTCACCAAGAACTTCTTTTACAATGGTGTAGTATACCACTGCGTCACGGACGGTATTGATGCCGCCAGCAGGCTTCAGACCAATCTGAGTGCCTGTCTTCTCATAGTAAGCCTTGATGGCTTGGCACATAACATAGACAGCCTCGGGAGTGGCTGACACCTTCTCCTTGCCTGTGGAAGTCTTGATGTAGTCGGCACCGGCGTACATGGCGAGGATGGAAGCCTTCATAATGTTGCTGCATGACTTCAAGTCGCCAGTCTCCAGAATGCACTTCATCTTGTGCTCTCCGCAAGTCTCCTTGAGCTCCTGAATGTCATCGCAGAGACCCTCGTAGTCCTCGCTGAAGAACTTGCCCACGGGCATCACGATGTCCACCTCCGTGGCTCCGTCCTTGAGGGCGAGGGCAGTCTCTGCCACCTTTACCTCGATGAAGGTCTGGGAAGAGGGGAAATTGCCGCTTACAACGGCGATTTCTACGCCGTCCACCTCCAGGCTCTGGCTGATGAGACCGGCGAAATTGGGGTAGGTACAGACGGTGGCAACGTGGGGCAGGTCGGGATAATCGTTGGTGAACTTGTTCACCTTCTCAATCATCCTCAGGATGCTCTCCTCTGTATCCTCGGTATGGAGAGAGGTCAGCTCCACGCTACCGAAGAGGAATTTCTTTACCTCTAAGGTATCGTTCTCGGCTACTTTCTCGTCGAGGATTTTCTTCACCTTGGCAGCGATTTCCTCGTCGTTGAGGTCGCAGTTGTACTGCTTCAATACTGCCAAATACTTGTCGTCAGACTCGCTATACTGTCCCTGCTGGGCAAGGACCTGGTCTTTAATGCTGTTCATTATTTTATAGTGTTTAATGTTTGTTGTTATTGTTTGGTTAGACATTCTCCCTGCCAAGTATAGACCGTTTCCGAGCTTGATACGGAGAAAAGGTAAACTTGAGGTAAACCTGATACGGAGAAAAGCGCATTTTGAAGCCTTTATTCTTCGGTCAATTTCGGGTTGTTCTTATGCCTTTCTGCGTCTCTTTTCGTCTTCTTCTCAAGGCTCTTCTGGAGTTCTTCCGTGAGGTCTACACCTGTCTGGTTGGCGAGGCAGATGAGAACCCACAGGATGTCTGCCATTTCTTCCCCAAGGTTGGGCTTTTCGCCCTCCTTGAAACTCTGTTCGCCGTAGGTGCGGACGATGACTCGGGCCAGTTCGCCTACCTCCTCCGTGAGGCACGCCATGTTGGTCAGTTCGTTGAAATAACGTACTCCGTAGGTCTTGATCCACTTGTCTACGGTCTCTTGTGCTTCCTTGATAGTCATCTCTATTCCTTGTTATGTGTGTCCATACAGATGGTAACGGGGCCGTCGTTGAGCAACTCCACTTTCATGTCTGCGCCGAATTCTCCTGTGCCTACAGGCTTCCCGAGCGCATTGGAGAGCTTATGGCAGAACTCCTCGTAGAGTGGGATGGAAATCTCGTGCTTGGCGGCTCTGAGCCAACTGGGGCGGTTGCCTTTCTTGTAGCTGGCGAAGAGGGTGAACTGACTGATGACGAGAATCTCGCCGTCGATGTCCATAATGGAGCGGTTCATCACATGATTCTCGTCATCGAAGACACGCAGTCCGATGACCTTTCTCACCAGCCAGTCGATATCTTCCGTGGTGTCACTTTCCTCTATGCCGAGGAGGATGAGGTAACCTTGCCGGATGGCGGATTTCACCGTTCCTTCGATAGTGACGGAGGCGTGGCTTGCTCGTTGTATTACTATTCTCATTTCGTCTTGTCGTTACAATGTGCAAATATAATGAATTTATTCCATATCTCCATCATTTTTATGGAAATAATTGAAGAGAATTTCTGCCTTGTGAGGTCCTAAAACTTCTTCAAGCGACTGAATGTTAGCTTCTTTCATCTTCTTTACGCTCTTGAATTTGTCGAGCAGGGCTTCCTTTGCCTTGGGGCCGATGCCCTTGATGTCGTCCAGCTCACTGTGCAGGGCGTGCTTGCTGCGCTTGTCCCGGTGGAAGGTGATGGCGTAGCGGTGTACTTCGTCCTGTATCTGTGTCAACACCTTAAAGAGCTCACTTTCGGGCGGTAGGGCGACGGTCTGGGGAGGGAAACCGTAGAGAAGTTCGTTGGTGCGGTGGTGGTCGTCTTTCGCCAGACCGGCAATAGGGATGTTGAGGTGCAGTTCGTCTTCCACGACCTCTCTCACCACCTCCATCTGACCCTTGCCACCGTCCGTGATGATAAGGTCGGGGAGCGGTGTCTCTTCCTCCTTCATGCGGCTGTATCTGCGCCTCACCACCTCTTGCATCGAGGCGTAGTCGTCAGGTCCGACAACCGTCTTGATATTGTACTTGCGGTAGTCTTTTCGGGACGGTTTCATGCCCTTGTAGACAATGCAGCCAGCCACGGCATCAGTGCCCGAAATGTTGGAGTTGTCAAAGCATTCTATTTGGTAAGGCAACTTGGGGAGCTTCAGTTTTTCCTGCAATTCCTTCATCAGGCGGGTCTGCTTTTGTTCGGGATTGAGCTTGTCGGCCTGCTTCAGACGGTCGAATTTGTATTGCTTTCCGTTCATTTCCGACAAGTCGAGCAGGTGTTTCTTGTCGCCTCTCTGCGGTACGAAAAACGTGGCATCCTTCAGCTTCCATTCCATCTCGAAGGGTACGATGATTTCCTTCGAGGTGGAATGGAAACGCTCCCGAATCTCCGGGATTGCCGTAATCAGGAGTTCCTCATCGGTCTCCTCCAGCTTGCGTTTGTACTCATAGGTGAAACTCTGGTTGATGGTACCGTTCTTGACATGGATGTAGTTGATGTAGGCGTTCTTGTTGCTGTCATCGTTGACTATAGTAAAGACATCCACGTCGGTGATGGTGTGGCTCACCACCTCGCTCTTTGCCTCAAATTCGTCCAGGAGCAAGTACTTCCGCTTGTATTCTTCAGCCACTTCAAAGCGCAGGAGTTCTGCGTTCTTCATCATCAGGTCGTAGAGGTATTTGCTTACTTCACGGGTATTTCCCTTGAGAATTTCGCGCGCCTGTCGCATATTCTCCTGGTATTCCTCGTAGCTTTGCTTGTTGATGCAAGGAGCGCCGCAGTTGTGGATATGGTACTCCAGGCAAGGTTTGTATTTTCCCTCTGCAATGCCTTCTTGGGTGATGGGAAAACGGCAGGTACGGGGTTTATAGAGTTTCTTGATGACCTCCAAGGCGGCGGACATACTGCCCAAATGAGGATAGGGACCGAAGAAAGTTCCCACTTTCTTGTTGATGTTTCTGGTCTTGAAAATTCGGGGAAAATACTCGTTGGTAACGCAAATGGAGGGATAGGTCTTGCCGTCCTTCAGCAAGACATTGTAGCGTGGGTTGTATTTCTTGATGAGACTGTTTTCCAGGAGCAGTGCATCCTCTTCGGTGTTTACTACCGTGTAGGAGATGTCGTGGATTTTGGAAACCAATACCTTGGTCTTGAAACGGTCCACTTCTTTATGAAAATAGGAAGAGACGCGCCGTTTCAGGTTCTTCGCCTTTCCTACATATATAATAGTATGGTTCTCGTCGTAGTATTGGTAGCTTCCTGGCTTCTCCGGCATGCTGAGTACGATGTTCTTCAACCGTGCCAATCTTTCCTCGTTTTCTTTCTTTGTCATCTTCAGGTCTCCTTTGTATAAAGGGCTTTTGGAGAGTCGTTGTTTCACGTGAAACAACGACTCCTGTACTGCTTATAATTGCATGAGGGTGGACACCTCGACGTCCTTGTCGAAGATGTTTCGTCCCTCGAAATTCTCGTTCACCAGTTCGATGATGAAGTTAGCGTACACTTTCTTGGGATGGAATTTCTTGACCAGGTCGCAAGCTGCCTTCATGGTTCCGCCAGTGGCGAGGAGGTCGTCGTGGAGGAGCACTACGTCATTCTCGTCGATGGCATCCTCGTGGATTTCGATGGTGTCGATGCCGTATTCCTTCGCATAACTTTCCTGCACAGTCTTGCAGGGGAGTTTTCCGGGTTTTCTGCAAAGTACCACACCTGCGCCTAAGCGGATGGCGAGGGCTGAGGACATCACGAAGCCGCGAGACTCGATGCCTACGATCTTGGTGATTCCCTTGTCCTTGTAGAGTTCGTACATCTCGTCACTGATTTCCTTCAGTGCGGCGGGACTCTTGAAAAGGGTGGTTACGTCGCGGAAGTTCACACCCTTGATTGGCCAATCTGGAATGCAACGCAGATTGTCCAAAAGCAATTTGTTGTTCATAATTTGTTTTGTTATTTATTGATGTTGTTTTGTTTCTTTCCTTGTTGTACTTGGCTTGCCTTTGGTGCAAAGGTGTTCCACGGTTGTTAAAGTGGAACTTTAGCTCGAAAAACATTGATGTAACCGTTATTAATCGACTTGAAACCAAGATTTTAATGCCTAATTTGTTTCACGTGAAACATTATTATTGTTCACTTCTTTCTTCGCGCTTGTTGGTAGTCTCCGTCATCTTCCTAAGAGCACGAGCATCACGTTGATGTCGCTGGGCGAAACCCCAGGGATTCTGCTTGCTTGTGCCAGGGTTTCTGGATCGATTCTTTCGAGCTTTTGACGACCTTCCGTGGAGATTTCGTGAAGTTCTGCATAGTTGAAACGTCCCTTGATTTTGATGTTCTCCAGACGGTGCATCTTGTCGGCGACCATTTTCTCCCTTTCTATGTAACCCTTGTATTTCATCTTGATCTCGGCGGCTTCGGCAATCTCTTCCTTGCGGTTGTCGGGCGCATTCATCGCCTCTTTCAAGTCGGGGATGATCTCCGACAGGTTTTGTAGGTTGAGGTGCGGGCGTGCCACCAGGTCGATGAGTTTGCAACCGGCGCGGAGTGGAGTGGTGCCGAGCGCTTCGAGCTGGTGATTGACCTCGTCTTTCTTGATGGGAAAGTCGGAGCAGAATCGGATGATTCTATCGATTTGCTCTTTCTTCTGTAGCCACCAGTCGTAACGGTCGCGCTTGGCGATGCCCAGTTCGTAAGCCTTCTCGGTGAGACGTGCGTCGGCATCGTCCTGTCTGAGAAGGATGCGGTATTCAGCCCTGGAGGTAAACATACGGTAAGGCTCGTCTACGCCCTTTGTGGTGAGGTCGTCGATGAGTACGCCGATGTAGCTCTCGTCCCTTTGCATCTCGAAGGTTTTGTCGCCGGTGCAATGGAGGGCGGCGTTGATTCCCGCCACGGTGCCTTGTCCGCCTGCTTCCTCGTAGCCGGTGGTTCCGTTCACCTGTCCGGCGAAGAACAGACCCTTGATGATTTTCGACTCCAGCGAGCGTTTGAGCTGGGTGGGGTCGAAGTAGTCGTATTCGATGGCGTAGCCCGGTCGGTAGATCTTGGCGTCGCGCAAGGCGGGAATCTCGTGGAGGGCGCGCAGCTGGATGTCCATCGGCATGCTCGATGAGAATCCGTTCAGGTACATCTCGTTGGTGTCCTCGCCCTCCGGCTCCAGAAAGAGTGGATGCTGGTCTTTGTCGGGGAAGGTGACGAGCTTGGTCTCGATGCTGGGGCAGTATCGGGGACCGGTGCTTTGGATCTGACCATTATATAAAGGAGAGTCAGCGAGTCCGCTTTTCAGCGTCTCGTGTACCTTGGCGTTGGTGTAGCAAGTCCAGCAGGGCAGTTGCTTCAGCTTGCGGTGGTTGCCCATGTAGGAGAACTGGTGGAAGTCGGTGTCGCCGGGTTGCTCCTCCATGTCCTCGAAGTGTACGCTCCGCTTGTCGATGCGCACGGGTGTTCCTGTCTTCATCCTGGCGGAGGTGATTCCCCATCGGGTGATGCTTTCCGTGAAATGGTGAACGGCGGGTTCGGCACATCTGCCTCCCTCCACCATCTTCCTGCCCACGTGCATCAGTCCGTTGAGGAAGGTGCCGGCAGTGACGATGATGCTTTTGGCGTGGAATTCGGCACCCCAGATGGTGCGCACGCCGACGGCCTCTCCGTCGGCGACGAGCAGTTCGTTGGCCTGGTCTTGCCAGATGTCGAGGTTGTCTGTGCGGTCGAGGAGGGTGCGCCATTCCCAGATGAACTTGCCGCGGTCGCATTGTGCGCGGGGACTCCACACGGCGGGGCCCTTGCCTATGTTCAGCATACGGAACTGGATGGCGGTCTTGTCGGTGACGATTCCCATCTGTCCGCCGAGTGCGTCGATCTCCCGGACGATTTGTCCCTTGGCGATTCCGCCCACTGCGGGGTTGCAGCTCATCTGTCCGATCTTGTTCATGTCCATCGTTATCAAACAGGTCTTGGCACCCATGTTGGCGGAGGCTGCCGCAGCCTCGCATCCCGCATGTCCGCCGCCGATAACGAGCACGTCATACTTGAAGTTCATAATCTATACTTTATCTATACTTTTTCTAATTTTCGGCAAAAGTAAGAATTTTAATTGAATTTTTAGCAAAAACGCTTTGAGAAATCATGAATTTATATTAATTTTGCAGCAAAGTTGAGATTTGATACCTATTAGTAGGTATTGCAGGTTGTGACAATTTGTGCTTGATCTTGCTTTCGCCTGTAAAGGAAAAATAATCAATTATAAACAATTAAATATTTAAAATTCAATCATTTATGTGGTTAATCAATTCATCTATTGGTAGAAAAGTTGTGATGTCCGTAACTGGTCTTGCACTGATTCTATTCCTGACATTCCACTGCTGCATGAATGTTGCAGCTCTCTTCTCTGGAGAGGCTTACAACACAATTTGCGAGTTGTTGGGTGCTAACTGGTACGCCGTAGTTGCCACCTTAGGTCTGGCTGCTTTGGCAGTAATTCACATTGTGTACGCTTTCATCCTGACGGCACAGAACCGCCGTGCACGCGGCAACCAGCGTTACGAGGTAACTGCCAAGCCAGAGAAAGTGGAGTGGGCCAGCCAGAACATGTTGGTACTGGGTATCGTTGTTGTTCTCGGTTTGTTGCTTCACTTGTTCAACTTCTGGTTCAACATGATGTTCGCCGAGCTGACAGGCATGAGCGTAGCCCACAACCCCGCAGACGGTTTCGCATTCATCCAGGACACATTCGCCAACCCCGTGTTCGTAGTTCTCTACATCATCTGGTTGGTAGCTCTCTGGTTCCACCTTACCCACGGTTTCTGGAGTGCCCTTCAGACACTCGGCTGGAACGGTAAGGTATGGTTCTGCCGCTGGAAGGTGATCGGCATGGTTTACACCACTCTCCTGATCGCGCTCTTCATCATCACCGTTTTGGCATTCGCCATTGGTTGCGCTCCATCATTGTGCTGCGCATAATTCATATAATCATTTAAGTATTAAAAAAGATTATGGCTAAGACATTAAATTCAAGAATACCTGAAGGACCAGTTGCTGAGAAGTGGACCAACTACAAGGCTCACCAGCGTTTGGTAAACCCAAAGAATAAGTTAAAGCTCGACGTTATCGTCGTAGGTACAGGCTTGGCCGGTGCTTCTGCCGCAGCCTCTCTCGGCGAGATGGGCTTCAATATCCTGAACTTCTGCATCCAGGACTCTCCACGCCGCGCTCACTCCATCGCAGCACAGGGTGGTATCAATGCAGCTAAGAACTACCAGAATGACGGTGACTCCGTTTACCGCCTGTTTTATGATACAGTGAAGGGTGGTGACTACCGTGCCCGCGAGGCCAACGTTTACCGTCTGGCTGAAGTGAGCAACGACATCATCGACCAGTGCGTGGCACAAGGCGTACCTTTCGCCCGTGAGTACGGCGGTATGTTGGCCAACCGTTCTTTCGGTGGTGCACAGGTTTCCCGTACATTCTATGCCAAGGGTCAGACAGGTCAGCAGCTCCTCCTCGGTGCTTACTCTTCATTGAGCTGCCAGGTAGAGGCTGGCAAGGTGAAGCTCTATACTCGTTACGAGATGGAGGACGTGGTGATTGTAGACGGTCATGCTCGCGGTATCATCGCCAAGAACCTCATTACAGGTGAGCTGGAGCGTTTCTCTGCCAACGCAGTGGTAATTGCTACCGGTGGTTATGGCAACGCCTACTTCCTTTCCACCAATGCCATGGGCTGCAACTGTACAGCTGCCATCCAGTGCTACCGCAAGGGTGCAGACTTCGCCAACCCATCTTACGTTCAGATTCACCCAACCTGTATCCCTGTACACGGTACCAACCAGAGTAAGTTGACCCTGATGTCAGAGTCTCTCCGTA
>CAVEJY010000146.1:0-7480 GCA_963616155.1 Acutalibacteraceae bacterium | reverse complement strand
ATCGTCAAGGACATGAACCAGGCCCTCGCCCAGACACTCCGCGAACGGCAAGACCGTGGCATAGAAATTATATCCGATAGGAATACAGACCTTCTCTGAATACCCCATGCTCCACTTCAGTATGGCGTTGGGAAAACACATGGAGAAAGAGCAGCTGGAAAATCCTACTTTTTCCGTCATATTAAAATCGCCCTGCCGAAACCTTTGTATTTTTGTCCTCCCATGCGTGCTGCAACACGGACGGCCGCAGCATTTACAGTCATACAAAGAAAAAAGGAAATACAGATATGATCAACTGCCAGATAAAGAGAGACGGAAAGACAGAAGGGAACGTGATGCAAGACGGGCTCTCCTTCTGCGACAGCCACGGGATGGAGCGCAGCAACCATATCGACTCGGACGCGATGGAAGTTTCGCTCAAGGAATGGCACTACCGGAAGTTCGGCATCATGAACCAGCACTACCTCGGCAAGGAGAACAACACCCAGTTTATCGCACAGCACGAGGTCCGGCCCGCCTTGATGTTCTCCATGCCCACCCGGGGCAGCGCCCTGAAGACGGTATACAGCGAGCGCGGAACGGGCAAGGACATGAAGTGGAAGACGGGCGAAGCCAGCCTCTGCTTCTTGAGCGGCACGGGCGGTGCCAACACCCACCTGAACCATGGCACCCGGATCGACATCTTCAACGTGGTCATCCCACAACAATTCATCGAAGATCTCATCACCCGCAACCCCGAGGCATTCGAACAGCTCTCTCCCCTCACCGCCCCCACCTTCGACACCCAAACCATCATCCGCTATAACCAGCCGGCGGCAGCGCCGGTCATCAAGGCAGCAAAGGACATCCAGCGTTCCCGCCTCCTGGGCAACCAGGCCCCGAAGTATATGGAGAGCAAGATCCTCGACTGCCTCTCTGGCTTCCTGCTGCCCGCCAGTCTCTTGCCCGGGACCCATCCTCTGAGTCTTGCCACAAGAGACAAGATACACAACGCCAGGGACATCATCCTCTCCCGCTATCAGGACATGCCTTCCCTGCATGACCTCGCCATGATGGTGGGCACCAACGAATGCACGCTAAAGAAAGCCTTCAAGCAGGAGTTCGGCACCACGGTATTCCAGTTCCTCTACGACTTCCGCATGAATCTGGCGGTCCATTACCTTCTCGACACCTCCCTCCCCATCTTCGACATCGGTATCAGGTTGGGCTATGACTATCAGAGCCATTTCTGTACTGCATTCAAAAGAAAGCACGGAGTAAGCCCGATGGAGTATCGGCTGAGAAGAGGGACGGTTTAAAGCGAGCATACTAAAATCAAAAGCAATACCCTACAAAACGTGAGGGTATTGTCTTTTTCTAACCTAAAAGTTTTAGCTCCGCAATATATCTGGCGTCATACCTTATTATAACATAAACTTATTCGATTATTTTACGCTTTCTGCAAAGAGCTTACTCTATCGGAATCCAAATTTCCGTCAACAGTTCTTCAGGAGCAGTTATTTCAGGATTGTTGAGAATCCAGCCCATATCCTCAGGACGTATGTTGCCGTGCCAAGAGCAATCTGTAACGGCGACAAAGCCTCCAGGTTTCAAGAGCTCATGCCAATATCTCAAGCCCTTCTCGTATCCGATGATGAAGATGGAACCTTCCGCCCAAATCAGGTCAAAGGTTTCCGGCGCAAAGGGCAGATTATCCATCGAAGCCTGCATGGGATGCACACTATCTGCCAATCCCAGGGAATGGCTCTTCTCTCTGATGCCTTCCATCATTTCCGGCAACAAATCGACGGCCTCTATCTCTGCATCATACTCATCCGCCAACACAAAGGTTTGACTTCCCATACCACAACCGATGTCGGCTATGCGTATCTTCCGTTTGAAATCGGGAATTTTCCGTATTTTCCATTGTTCTTATTCCTTATTTCTATAATATTTCACTTCATTCTCTTCCTCTGCTTGCTGTCGCCATTACCTCCCTTGTACTTATCCCGCGCCATATTAAACTTGTAGGTAGCGGTCAACTCCAGACGCATATAGTACTTGCTCTCCTGATAGAGATTGCGGCTGCTGTAGATGGTTACCGCTTGATGATGCGAATGGAAGAGGTTGGCAGCCTGGAGCGAAAGGTCGAGGCGGTCCTTGAAAAGCGTCTTCTGCAAGAGAGCGTTCACGAAGAATATCGCATTATGGATGCGATAGGTGGAATAGTCGCCGCCCGTCTGGGCATGGAAGTCGAGTCCCATTCGCCAACTATGCGGCAAGGTGAGGAGGTTGTTCCAAACGAAGTTGAACAGAGGGCGGTTCAGCTTCACCTTGCCTCCACCGGCACTCATCCCCTCATAATCCTGCAGGCAGCAGATTACTCCCCACGCGGGATGCCACACCTGGAAGAGCGTAGGCTGGGCGAATGCCTGGAAGACGTACCGGCGGAAGGTGGGCATATTGTTCGGATGAATGAGCGTCATCAACTTGTTGTCGTCCGAAAAGCTGGTATTCTCGAAGGCAATGTCATCCACGATGCGGCTATAGATGGTCTGTCCCCAAAGCCATTTCCAAGACGCACTCAGGGAGAGGTCGTGGCTATAGGTGGGCTTCAACTTCGAGTTGCCGCCCTGACAGGAATAGCTGTTGATGTAGACTACATTGCCGGAGAGGTCGCCAAACGAAGGGCGGGCGATGTCGATGCCATAGTTGGCACTCAACTGCGCCTTACCCACAGACAAGCTCAGTCCGACGGAGGGGAACCAGTCGGCATAGTCCCTGTCCATCGAATGCTCGCCCGCCTCATAGAAGTCGCTCACCACATTCTCGTATCTCAGTCCCGCCTGCAGCCGCAACTTGTCCCGGAACATACGGCGATACTCCACGAAGCCGCTCCATATCTCCTCCTTCACCTTGGTGTCGCCGTCCTTGGCGGCAGGATTGATGTTCTGCTCCGCACGGTGCGTGTTACTGTACTCGCCTCCGAAGCCGAGGGTTCCGCCAAAGAGAGGATGTTCGAACACCAACTTCGCCGTATACAATCGGTTGGCACTGTGGTTGAAGGCGGTATTGACCTTGCTGCCGGAAGCATCTTTTCCCGGGGTATCCCTGTCCGAAGCATCCGCCTCTTCCGTAACGGTCGTACTCTTCGCCTCGCTCCAAAAGCCGTCGAGGTTGAGGTCTATCTGCCACTGCTTCACCTTGCCGCTGTAATACATGTTGGCCTGATGGTTGTAGTTAGGCGTGCGGAAATCGAGATGTGACACCGTGTTCTGCAGGAAAGCTCCATCGTAGGTGAAGAGCGACGGCAAATCGGTATGGGTCTTGGCGTATGGCTCACGGAAGTAGTGATACTGCGCACCCGCCGACTGATCTTCGTCAAAGGCGTAGTTCACTCTCACTCCCGGACAGAAGCTACGTTCATGGCTGCGGTTGTCCATCCGGTCGATGATCTGCTGCAGGAGTTTGCCGTCCGTATAGGTCTCGATGCGCTCGTAGGCACTCGCGCCCTCGTTCTTCGTTTCTCCAGAGATGGAGGCAGACACGTCCAGTCCGCCATGACGGAAGTTGACGTCCAACTGTTCCCGGGCACCCCAGTCTACATAGTGGCAGCCCCTTACCTCCTCCCGGAATCCCCAGCCCTCGCCCTGCGGTCGCTTGGTCTTGATACGAATCACCGCCTTGGTGCTTGCTGCATAACGGGCACCGGGACTGCTGATGATTTCCACGTTGAGGATTTGGTCGGAAGGGAGGCGATCGAGTTCCTTCAGGTCATACACCTTCCGGTTGTTGACATACACCTCCGCCGCTCCTCTGCCATACACCTCGACGGCATCGTCGGCTTTCTCGATGCCCGGCAACCGGCGGAGCACGTCTTTCGAGTTGCCCACCTTCTCCAGTTCACTTCCTGCGATAATCGCCGTCATCCCGTCGGCATTATTGCGAATCTTGGGCAAGGTACTCTTTATCACCACCTCGCCCAACTGCCTGGTTTCCTCCAATTTCGACCCTTGGGCACTGTCAGCACAGGTCTGTGCCTGTAGCGCAGCCGATGCCAGCAAGCCCATTGTCATGAATGCGGTTTTCTTCATTGTTTTCCTTCTTTTGATGTTTATTCTCCATTTTCAGCTGCAAAAGTAGGGAAAAACGACGGCACGGTTTTTAATCTTACGGAATAAAGGAACGACCATCTCCATTTTTATTCAGGGAAAAGTGTTCTATTCCATTCAGCACAGAGACCAGAACCGTCGAGGACTGGGACTTCGAGATAGTCGAGAATTAAGGAATCAAAGGCAATGCGCAAGCCCGATACAAATATTTTCCCCATTTATACGAGAGTTAGGAAAAAAGTTTGTAACTTTGCAGAGGTTAGGAAAAGAACAACATGGCAGCAAGCAAGCAAAACATCGACGAACTGAACCTCCAGAAGGCCGAGCGGCTCTTCGAGTCGGGCGACATCAGGCAGATAGAAGTGGGCACCGCCAAGGGATTGTGCCAGATACACAAGTATCTCTTCGACGGTCTCTACGACTTCGCCGGAAAGGTTCGCACGCTCAACATAGCCAAGGGCGGCTTCCGCTTCGCCAACAGCCTGTACCTCGATGCCATCCTGCCCGTCATAGAGAAGATGCCGGAGACGACCTTCGAGGAAATCATCGCCAAGTATGTGGAGATGAACATCGCCCACCCCTTCATGGAGGGCAACGGCAGGGCGACCCGCATCTGGCTCGACCTCATCCTAAGGAAAAACCTCGGAATGGTGGTAGACTGGCGCAAGGTGGGCAAAGACGAATACCTGCAGGCCATGGAGCGCAGTCCCGTCAACGACCTGGAGCTCCGCTTCCTCCTCCAGCCCGCCCTCACCGACCAAGTGGACGACCGGGAAGTCATCTTCAAGGGCATCGAACTGTCGTACTACTACGAGGGGTATGAGAGGGTGAAATGAAAAAGGGGCATGATGCCCAAGGGCTGCTCCTATAATATATAAATGTATAACAAACAAAACGAATACAAGAAACAGAAAGTACAACATATATACAGACATAACATATTGAAGTAATAATAATTACGCGTTTACTATTTATTCGGAACATCCTTGAAATTTGGCGATAGATAAGATGTTAAACTGAGTAGAATAAGTTCGTAAACGCCCATGCTATAGCGTGGGCGGAACTTATCTCGGTTTAACGGGCCACGCCAAATGCCTAAGGATGTAGATAAGGGAAGCCTGCGCTTCTTTTATGCTCCATCCTCAGGCATTTGCCCTTTGCAAAAGCCCGTTTTCTCTGATAAGATAGTTCTACGCTCCCATTAGCTATAGCTCATGACAACCGAAGTTGACATCCCCGAAGATGACATCTTGGGTCGTGCGCCTGAGTTGTTGTCCATTCTCCTGAAAGACCATACGCTGAGTTCACCCACCGGGCAAGCCAACATCTTTTGGGCGACGGACGACTACGCCCATTTGGGCAAGGGCTACCAATACCACGACCCGATTACCCCATCGCTCATTACCGGCGAACACGGCAAGGTCATCATGCCCCGCATCTTGAAGCACAAAGACCTCCAGACCACCCGCTCCAAGGACATGGCGGAGGTTTTTACCCCATCATGGATCTGCAACGCCCAAAACAACCTCGTCGACGAGGCTTGGTTTGGCTGGGCCGACGTGTTCAACCATCCCGTCGACCATGAAGACGGAACCCATACCTGGCAAACCCTTCCAGACAAAATCGCCTTTCCCAATGGCAAGACTTGGAAGGACTATGTGCGTGCCAACCGGCTGGAGATAACCTGTGGCGAGGCCCCTTACCTCGTGAGCCGATACGACACCACCACAGGCGAAGCCATTCCTTTGCCCGAACGTATAGGTCTGCTCGACAGGAAACTGCGGGTTATCAGCGAGAACGCCACAACTTCAGCCGAATGGCTCACCATGGCCCAAGATGCCTACAAGAGCATCTATGCCTACGAATGGCAGGGAGACAGTCTGCTTCTCGCCCGGGAAGCGATGCTCATCACCTTCATCGAGTACTATCAGGCGAAGTTCGGCAAGATGCCCATGTACAAGTCTGTCCGCTACATCGCCTACATCATCTCCTGGAACGTTTGGCAAATGGACGGTGTGCGAGGAGTCATCCCCGACTCATGCCATGAGAACAAAAGCACAGCCACTTCACTGTTTGGTGAAGACGAAGTAACGATTACCCCTTGCATGGGATGCCAGAAAGACAACATCCGTCTGCACAACGGCACCTACTGCATGGTAAAAGACTGGGGAGCAACAGACCCTGCCACAGGCAAGAGAGGGAAACGTATCCGATTTATCGACCTCATCAAATAACCAAAGCCTATGAACTTCGAATCCGCTCTCAAGATGAAACTCATCTATGTGTTTCGCATCAACGACGAGGCACACCGAGGTTGCCTGAAGATTGGCGAGGCTACCTGCAAGGACGATACCACGCTCGACCTCAAGCCTTGCTGCCATGCCCTCAACCAAGCAGCCAAAGACCGCATCAATCAATACACGCAGACCGCAGGCATCGCCTACGACTTGCTCTACACCGAAGCCACCCTCTACCTGCGACAAGGCAATCTCTGCACTTTCAACGACAAGGAAGTACACAAGGTGCTGCTCCGCTCGGGCATCAAGCGCAAGCTGTTTGACCAGGCAAACCATGCCAACGAATGGTTCTGCTGCGACCTCGAAACGGTGAAGCGAGCCATTGCCGCTGTCAAACAAGGCAGAACTTCCCTACTCTCCACCGAGATGCAGGAAGTACACGAACCTATCGTCTTCCGCCCCGAGCAAGCCGATGCCATCGCCAAGACCAAGAAGCAATTCAAGCGGGGCAACCAGATGCTTTGGAATGCCAAGATGAGATTTGGCAAGACGCTCTCCGCCCTGCAAGTGGTCAGAGAGTTGAACTACCGCCGCACCCTCATCCTTACCCACCGCCCCGTGGTAGACGAAGGATGGTTTGAGGATTTCGGCAAGATATTCTACGACCGTCCCGACTACGGGTATGGTTCGAAGAACAAGGGACTGTCGATCAAATCCCTGGCCCACCATGCCAACCAGTCCTTCACCCTCGACGGCAAGGAAGAGAAAGGGAAGTATGTATATTTCGCCTCCATGCAAGACTTGCGAGGCTCGGAGCTGGTGGGAGGCAAGTTTGACAAGAACAATGACATCTTCTCTACCCCTTGGGATATGCTGATAGTAGATGAAGCGCACGAAGGCACCAAGACTGACCTCGGGCAAGCCGTACTCAAAGAACTCATCAAGCCATCGACCAAGGTACTGCGCCTGTCGGGCACTCCTTTCAACCTGCTGGACGACTTCAAGGACGAGGAGATTTACACCTGGGACTATGTGATGGAGCAACGGGCCAAGAGCGAATGGGACCTCCTCCACCAGGGCGACCCTAACCCATACGAGAGTTTGCCTAAGCTCAACATCTATACTTACGACCTCGGCCGACTGCTTCACGAC
>CAVEJY010000145.1:0-2773 GCA_963616155.1 Acutalibacteraceae bacterium | reverse complement strand
CCCCCTTGTCATGATGTCCGATTCCCCATCCGTCGAGAATCATCAAAAGAGCTTTTTTTGCCATAATTACATAAATGTTTTAAATTCGAATTTCCGTTTGCAAAGTTACGAATATTCGGGCGAAGCACAAAATAAAAAAGGCTAAAAAAGGTTTCGTATGGAGAGGAAAGCGGAAATGTAATGCAAGAACTAAAACATCTTCATGACCTTTTCAATGATGGGTGCCATGTCATAATATCTGTATTCCGCAAGACAAAATGCCGACAAGAGTGCATTTTATGTCGTATTTAGGCATCTTTAACAGAAAAGGAGTTGCATAGCAATATTGTTTTCGTACCTTTGCAACTGATAA
This sequence comes from Acutalibacteraceae bacterium, assembly GCA_963616155.1. Lineage (GTDB taxonomy): Bacteria > Bacteroidota > Bacteroidia > Bacteroidales > Bacteroidaceae > Prevotella. The sequence goes on along the minus strand of CAVEJY010000145.1, from coordinate 2,421 downwards.
TATCTTGTTATTATCCCTATGTTTATGCAAGAAACTAATAATATATTGGCAATATTAGACAACTATCTCCACGACAATCCCGACGAGATTGCCCGGGAGATGGCAAACGACTTCAGAAGACGAAGGATAGAAAAGAACCTGACACGGGAACAAGTGGCAGACAAATCGGGCGTTGCCGTCAGCAACATCACGCGGTTCGAGCAAAAGGGTCTCATCTCCCTCAAGAATCTGATAGGCATCGCCATCGCATTGGAATACACCTCGGAAATCAAGAACATCTTCTCGCAACCCAAGTACTCCACCATGGAGGAGTTGCAGCAGATAAAAAGAAACACGAACAAGAAAAAGGCTTACAGACCATGAAACATATAGAATCTTTAGCAGTGAAGTATCAGCAGGAGACAGTCGGCACACTGGCATTGAGTGCTGACGGAAAGGTATGCACCTTCGAGTACGACAGCCTGTGGTTGGCTTCCGGCTTTAGCATCTCTCCGTTGGAGTTACCCCTGAAGCCAGGAATTTTCATCGCCAAGCCCACACCATTCGGCGGGAACTTTGGCATCTTCGAGGACAGCCTTCCCGACGGATACGGAAGATACTTGTTGCATAAAGCCTTGCTAAGAGAGGGTATCAACGATTTTGACCTTTCTTCCCTCGACCGACTGAGCATCGTGGGCAATGGCGGCATGGGAGCATTGACCTATGAGCCGATGACCATCATCCAGACTGGTCACGATGTAGATGACTTTGACCTTTTGCAAGCCAAAGCCTTGGAAGTGCTGAAGGAACAGCAGGATAGTGACGCAGGTTTGCTTTTATATCATAGCGGTAATAGTGGCGGTTGCCGGCCGAAAGCCATTTTCACAGACAAGGAAGGACATTGGCTGGTTAAGTTTCGCCACACCTACGACCCACAAGATATGGGACAACAGGAATACCTTTACAATGAGATTGCCAAGCGATGCGGCATCCATGTACCCGACTTCAAGATGGTAAACGGCAAGTATTTTGCCTGTCGACGCTTTGACATTTCCCCTGCTGGAGAGCGAATCCACATAGCCACTGCCGGAGCCTTGCTCGATGTCTCCCTGTCCAATCCCATCCTCGACTACCTCAACCTGTTGGCACTTACAGGCTATCTTACCCAGAGCCAAGAGGATGTGGAAGAAATGTTTCGCCGTATGGTGTTCAACTATGCGATGGACAACAAGGATGACCATTGCAAGAACTTCTCTTTCCTGGTTCAGAAAGAGGGCGACGGCAAATGGCATTGGCATCTGTCTCCAGCCTATGACCTCACCCATTGCGCCGAGGGATATAACGGAGAGCACGCCACCTCGGTAAACGGAACCGGACACCCTACCTTAGAGGATATGGTAACTGTTGGAGTGAAGAACAAGATGAAAGAAAGCAGATGTCGGGAAATCTACCAAGAAGTGAGCCGAGAATGCAAAAGATAAAGATTGTCACATTTCAACTCCCCTGCGCACTCTACCAGACTGTCAACCTCCCGTTTCAGCGTGCGCTCTGACGACGGTAGCCTTCGCCTTGCTCCTGTCCTTCAATATCCCGGCCATGTTGTCCTGTGCCCATGCTATCATGCTTTCCACCAAGGGGATGAAAGAGCGGGCACGGTCGGTGAGGGAGTACTCCACTCTCGGCGGAACCTCGGCATAGACTTGCCGGGTGACGAAGCCGTCCGACTCAAGCGAGCGGAGGGTGGAGGTCAGCACCTTCTGCGAGATGTCGGGGATGGATTTGTGGAGGGCATTGAAGCGGATGCTTTCGTTCCGGTGCATCACATAGATGACCAGCAACGACCATTTGCCGCAAATGTGTGCCAAGACGTTGCGGATGGGACAGTCTTGGAAAATCGTGTCTGTAATCTGATTGCTCATTATCTTCTTGTATGAATGTATTTCGTGAAACCTTGTAACCGGCTCTTTCTCACTAATGGTTTACAAAAGTAACCAACTTTCCCGAGACACCACAACTATCAAGGTTAAACTAACTTAAACCGCCCAATATTTAGTCTTTGACTATCAGCATTAGTTACCTCCAGGTAAGTAACCCACGCCAAGGTTTCCTCTTGCGGGAATGGATAAATCGTCGTACTTTTGCACCGTCATTACGATGACAGCATTGAATTAAAAGAACAAGACTAAAAGTTTGAAAGCAATGAAAGAGACAAAGACTATTTTCAAGGCAGAGAATGTGACAGCCGTGGATTTCGGCAAGTTGAGCAACTTGGGTGAGTATGTATTGGAACTCTCCCCGGAGGTGAAGATTCCAGGAAAGGTATTCGGCGGAGCATTGGTCGATGCCACGGGAGGCGAGTTCTCCTTCCAGTCGTTCGCCCCGGGCACGGAGACAGGTTTCCTCCATACTCACAAGAATCACGAGGAGCTGTACTTCTTCCTC
>CAVEJY010000144.1:0-3372 GCA_963616155.1 Acutalibacteraceae bacterium | reverse complement strand
TACGGAACGGCGGTTCCGAACAACGGAATGTGCGTTCCGTAGTACGGAACGAAACTTTCTATAGGGCAAAGATACTGTTCCGATTAGACAAATCTGAACTCCTCGATTGTTGTGATTTACAGTGAACTATCTTTCTCCCCCTCCTTGCCTGTACTCCTGCGGTGTTCTTCCCGTGAGCCGCTTGAAGTACTTGCAGAAGAAGCTGGGGTTGGGGAAGTGGAGGGCATCGGTAATCTCCGCCACCTGCCGGTTGCTGTGGCACAGCATCACCTTTGCCTGTGAGATGACGGCGCGGTCTATCCACTCCTTGGGTGTAATGCCGCTCGTCTGTTTCACCACCGTGCCCAGATAACGCTCCGTGAGACACAGCTCGCCGGCGTAGAAGGCGAGGGTGCGCTGCTCGCAGCAGTGGCGGTTCACCAGTACCAGGAAACGGTCGAAGATTTCTGTGGCGGTAGTGCGATGGTTGGAGGGCGCAGAGGGAAGGGCACGGAAGAGGGAGTCGTAGAACGTGGCGATGGTGCCCACCATCCGTTGCGTCACCTCGGGACGGTCTGCCACGGCAATCTCCCACAACATCTGGAACTGGTGTTCCAAGAGTTGGCGGTCGGCATCGGAGACCTTTAGGATGCCGTGCTTCTGCACACCGCCCATAAGAGGGGAGAGAGCATTGGGATGGGCGAGCTGCATCATGTCGGCAGGAACACCCATGCCGGCGATGCGGAAGTCGTCGCTCATGCCCAACGGTTCCACGATGCTGCCCGGACTGACGAAGACGACACTGCCCGCCCCAACGGTGTATTCCTTGAGATTGATGATGCCGTGCATGGAACCTTGGGTGATGATGCCCAGGCGGTAGTCTTCCAGTAGGTAGGGGCTGGCGGTGGGCTTGATGAAAGGTTTCAGGAAATGGCTCATGCCGATTACCACGCCGAAGCCGTCCTTATAGTAGTGCTTGGGCGGAATGATGTTCATCTCGCTGAGGGCGGTGAACATCCGCTGGATGGAGAGTCGCTCGGGTTGCTTCATGTTCTTTTCGTTTGATTGTTTTTCCCTTTTGGCTGCAAAGATAATCATTGTTTTGTTATTATTGTTCTTTTCGTGCAGAAATCTGACGAAAAGAACATTTGTTCCTTTCTTTGGGTAACGGCGATTACGACGGATAGCCTTACCTTTGCAGCCGAAATCTTATTTACGATAGAAATGTATGGATAAAAAAGTGTTGTTTTCAACCCTTGTGGCAGGGATGCTGACCCTTTCCGCCCATGCCCTGTCGCTGGACGAGGCACGGCAGATGGCGCACGACAACTATCCTGCCATCAGGCAATACGAACTGATAGAGCGAAGCCGCGAGTTCACCCTCGACAATGTGAAGAAGGGATGGTTGCCCAAGGTGAGTGCGTCGGCAGGTGCCTACGCCTTCACAGACATCCTGAAGCAGGGCGGACAGATGGAACAGATGGGCGTCAGTCTGCCCAACTGGCTATGTAGTGGATCGGTGACTCTCTCGCAGAACATCTATGACGGCGGACAAATCTCGGCACAGAGACAGGTGGCGGAGGCGCAGAGCGACGTGCAGCGGCAGCAGCTCGACGTGACGATGTATGCCGTCAGGGAGCGCATCGACCAACTCTATTTCGGCATCTTGCTGATAGACGAGCAGATGGCGCAGAACGACCTTCTGCAGAACGACCTCGCCACCAGCGAGAAGACCGTCAGGAGCATGATGAAAGGCGGCATTGCCAACCAGAGCGACCTCGACGCAATCCTCGTGGAAGAGTTGAAGGCCGACCAACAGCGGGAGGCACTGAAGGCATCCCGCAAGGCTTACCTGAGGATGCTGGGCGTATTCGTGGGCAAGGATTTGGGAGAGGAGGAACGGCTGGAAAAGCCGACCTCTCTTGCCGGTAAGGGAGAATGGGGTGTAAACCGTCCCGAACTGCAGTACTACGCCTCGCAAAACCTCCTGCTCGATGCGCAGCGCAGGCAACTCGACGCAAAGCTCCGTCCCACGGTGAGTCTCTTCGGTATGGGGATGGTGCATTCCAAGATGAGCGACCTTCTTACGGGCGGCCTGCTCATGGGCGGCGTGTCGGTGGCATGGAACATCGGTGCCCTCTACACCCGCAGGAACGACATCCGTAAACTGGAGGTGCAGAGGGCGATAAACGACAGTCAGCGGGCCACCTTCCTCTTCAACAACCGCCTGCAAAACGAGGAGGCAGACGGCAACGTGTCATCGCTTCGCCGGCAGATAGCGAAGGACGAGGAAATCGTCCGCTTGCGCGAGAGCATCCGCAGCAAGGGCGACAGGAAGGTGCAGCTCGGCACGGAGAGCGTCAACGAACTGGTACGCGACATCAATGCCGTGAGCATGGCGAGGGCGCAGAAGGCTCTGCACGAGATAGAACTACTGAGGGAAATATACAAGCAAAAGACAATCAACAATGAATAAGAAGCATATCATGGGCTGGATGCTCGCGGCACTGAGCCTCGCATCCTGCACGGAGAAAGAGAAGGAGTATGATGCCACGGGCACCTTCGAGGCTACGGAGGTGACGGTGGCGGCAGAACAGAACGGGAAACTCTTGCGGCTCGACGTGAACGAGGGCGACAGGATAGAGGAGGGCAGACAGGTGGCACTGACAGACACCGTGCAACTCTACCTGAAGGCACGGCAGATAGGTGCCACCAAACTGGTGTACGCCTCCCAGCGTCCCGACATGGACAAACAGGTGGCAGCGACACATCAGCAACTCGCCAAGGCAAGGGAGGAGTACGACCGCTTTGCCGCACTGGTAAAGGACGGGGCAGCCAACCGCAAGAGCCTCGACGACGCACGCAGTCAGATACAGATACTGGAGCGGCAGTTGGAGGGCCAGCTCTCCTCGCTCCATACTTCCACTAACAGTCTGAACGCACAGATGGGCACCACCGACGTGCAGAAGCTCCAGGTGGCAGACCAACTGCACAAATGTCATGTCACCGCCCCCATCACGGGCACGGTGATAGAAAAGTATATGGAACGTGGCGAGTTTGCTTCCGTAGGAAAACCCCTCTTCAAGATGGCAGACCTCGACCATGTGTTCCTGCGTGCCTACATCACCTCTGCCCAACTCAGAAGTGTGAAGATAGGGCAACAGGTGAGGGTCTTTGCCGACTACGGCAACAACGAGAAGAAGGAATACACGGGCAAGGTGACCTGGATCTCGCCCAAGTCGGAGTTCACACCGAAGACCATCCTCACCGACGATGAACGCGCCGACTTGGTGTACGCCGTGAAGATAGCCGTGAAGAATGACGGCTATGTGAAAATAGGAATGTATGGAGAGGCGAAGTTTTGAGTGAAGAACGAAGAGTGAAGAGTGAAGA
>CAVEJY010000143.1:0-5390 GCA_963616155.1 Acutalibacteraceae bacterium | reverse complement strand
CATATATGCGTAAAGCCCATATCGTGGATATGGGCTAATACTGTCTCTGTAAAATGATTGAGTTTTCCGCAACCGTTCTCCTCCTTTGAGCCATTCTCCTTGCGGGTGGTGTTGTGGTTGCCGAAGAGTCGCGGAAGAACTTGATAGATTACGACTTTTTCTTTCATACTGGCTTATGCGATTCCGTGAGCTGCTACAGTCTTGTCGATACGTCCAATCATTCCCTGCAATGCCTTGCCTGGTCCACACTCCGTAAAGTCGTCGGCACCATCGGCCACCATTGCCTGTACGGAAGATGTCCAACGTACGGAACTGGTAAGCTGGGCGATGAGGTTCTGCTGGATTTCGGCAGGATCGGTGTGAGGCTTGCCGTCCACGTTCTGGTAAACGGGGCATTTGGGAGCGGAGAAGGTGGTCTTCTCGATGGCTGCCTGGAGTTCGTCCTTGGCGGGCTGCATCAGTGGAGAGTGGAAAGCACCGCCCACCTTCAGAGGCAGGGCACGCTTGGCTCCGGCTTCCTTCAACTTCTCGCAAGCGGTGTTAATGGCATCGGTATTGCCGGAGATGACGAGTTGACCGGGGCAGTTGTAGTTGGCGGCAACCACCACGTTACCCTCAGAGCTAACCTCTGCGCAGATTTCCTCTACCTTCTCGTCGGGCAAGCCGATGATGGCTGCCATGGTTCCGGGATTTGCTTCGCAAGCCTTCTGCATGGCGTTGGCACGGGCAGCAACGAGTTTCAAACCGTCCTCGAAAGCCATCGCACCAGCAGCCACCAATGCAGAGAACTCACCCAGTGAGTGACCGGCAACCATAGCCGGCTGGAAGTCACCCCCCAGACAGAGGGCGGAAATGACAGAGTGGAGGAACACGGCTGGCTGTGTCACCTTGGTCTCCTTCAACTGGTCGTCGGTACCGGTGAACATAATATCTGTAATCTTGAAGCCGAGAATCTCGTCGGCCTTATCAAAAAGTTCTTTTGCCAATGCGTTGTTGTCGTAGAGGTCTTTGCCCATACCTACGAACTGAGAACCCTGACCAGGGAAAACAAATGCTTTCATTTTATCTTTCGTTTTTAAGTTTGTTATTGATAATCAAAATTTTCGGATGCAAAGGTACAAAAAAAATCCCAATTACCATCAGGTAAATGGGATTTTTATATTGATTTGCTGTAGAATCGGGCAAAATGCCCTTTCAGCGGAGTAATTACTCAGCAGCAGGTGCATCTTCCTCTGTTGCAGGAGCTTCCTCAACAAGAGCCTCTTCCACTGCGGGAGAAGCCTCTACGGGAGCGTTCTCAGGAACAACGTTTACAGGAACCTTTACCTCAACCTCCTTGTGGAAGTGAACGGTAGCTTCGTACTCGCCTACCTTCTTGGCATCCTTCATAGTGATAATCTTGCGATCCACCTCGACGCCCTTCTTTGCGAGCTCCTCAGCAACTGTAGCTGCATTTACAGAGCCATAGAGCTGGCCTGTTGCGCTCACCTTGGCAGCGATAGTGAGAACGATGCCATTGAGAGCCTCGCCCTTCTTCACAGCCTCTGCCTTGATAGCCTCCAACTTGTGAGCCTGCTGCTTCAAGTCCTCGGCCAACTGCTTCTTTGCAGAAGGAGAAGCGATGACAGCCTTGCCTGTAGGGATGAGGTAGTTACGACCATAACCACTCTTTACATTCACGATATCGTTCTTGTATCCAAGACCGATAATATCTTGCTTCAAAATGATTTCCATTATTCTTTATCCTCCTTAAATTACTTCATCAAATCGGTTACATAAGGAAGCAAAGCAATCTGGCGAGCACGCTTAACAGCCTGTGCCACACGACGCTGATACTTCAAAGATGTACCTGTGATACGACGTGGAAGAATCTTGCCCTGCTCATTCAAGAACTTCTTCAGGAACTCGGGATCCTTGTAGTCGATGTACTTAATGCCGCTCTTCTTGAAACGGCAATACTTCTTCTTCTTTGTGTCGATAGAAGGTGCGGTCAAATAACGGATTTCTGATTTCTGATCTGCCATGATTAAGCCTCCTCTTTTTTACCAAGCTTTGCACGACGCTTCTCTGCATAAGCGGCTGCATACTTGTCAAGTTTAACAGTCATGTAACGGATTACCTTCTCGTCACGGCGGAAGCCTGTTTCGAGAGTGTCAATAACAGTTGGCTCTGCCTTGAATTCTACCAGATTGTAGAAGCCAGAGGTCTTCTTCTCAATGTTGTAAGCCAACTTCTTCAAACCCCAAGCCTCTTCGTTCAGAATCTCAGCACCATTGTCTGTGAGCAGCTTCTTGAACTTAGCGACCGTTTCCTTCATCTGTTCATCAGACAAAACGGGAGTCAAAATGAAAACGGTTTCGTATTGATTCATACTACTTTAAATAATTGATTATTAATAAAAATTCTCTGTGCTTTCCGCCTTCTTGGATGCCTTTTGATACCCCTTTTGGCGAATTGCGGTGCAAAATTACAACTTTTTATTGAATTAACCAAATATTTTTTGTACTTTTGCAGAAAATATTTGTTTTACCCTATCAATAAACATCATTATTATGAAGAATAACAAGTTAAAACAGTCCCTCCATGCCCTCCTCTCCATGGGCATTGCCTTCGTCGTTCTGGGCATACTGCTGCTCGCCGTCAGCTTCGTGATGGACATCAAAAGCAATATCCTGCTGTTCGCGGGACTTTTCTTCATCATAGCCGGAACAGCAGGATATGTCTTCTCCCTCAAGAAGGGACAGTAACCTATTATATATAGGAATACTTACTCGGCGTTGGGAGTAATCAACTTGTAGCCCTTGCCGTGGATGTTGATGATCTCTATCTGGTCATCATCCTTCAAGTGCTTGCGCAACTTGGTGATGTAAACATCCATGGAACGGGCGTTGAAATAGTTGTCGTCAATCCAAATGGTCTTCAGGGCGAAATCGCGCTGCAAGATCTCATTGGCATGAGCACAGAGCAACCCCAACAGCTCATTTTCCTTGGTGGTCAACTTGGTCTGCTTGTCACCGATGGTGAGCAGCTGCTTCTGTGTGTCGAAGGTGAAGCGACCAATGTGATATAGTGTCGACTCCTTGTTCTTCTTGCCACGCACACGGCGCAGAATCGCCTCCACACGGAACACCAGCTCCTCCATGGAGAAAGGTTTGGTGATGTAGTCGTCGGCACCTATCTTAAAACCCTCCAGAATGTCTTCCTTCAGCGTCTTTGCCGTCAGGAACACGATGGGAATCTCCGCATTCGAAGAGCGGATCTCCTGTGCCAGGGTAAAGCCGTCCTTCTTTGGCATCATCACGTCGAGCACAGCGATGTCAAACTTGTTTTTCGTAAATTCCCTATAGCCTACCTCTCCGTCAGGACACAGGATTGTGTCGTAGCCTTTGGCTTGCAAATACTCACGGAGCAACATACCCAAGTTCTCGTCGTCCTCGCAAAGCAGAATCTTAATTGAATCTTCCATAATCTTTTATCGTTTTATTGTTATTATACTAAATGAATTTCTTGTCATGCACCCTTTCTGCGGTCAGTCCTTGATGACCGGCAGCTTGATGGTGAACGTGGTACCCTTGCCGAACTCGCTATCCACCCTGATCTCGCCGTCGTGTAGGTCTACCACCTTCTTCACATAGGCGAGGCCCAGCCCAAATCCCTTCACGTCATGCACGTTGCCGGTGTGGACACGGTAGAACTTGTCGAAAATCTTCTTCAGGTTCTCCTTCTTCATGCCGAGACCGGTGTCGGTGACGGAGAGGTAGAGATGCTGGTCGTCATTCCAGGTCTTCATCGTGACGTTGAGTGCCTCGTCGGGCTTGCGGTATTTCACGGCGTTATCCATGAGGTTGAAGATAACATTCTGGAAATGCACCTCGTCCACATAGATGGCTGAGTCCACAGCTTCGATGTCGGTATAGACCTTGCCGCCGGTATGCTCCACGCGTAGGGAGAAGGAGTTGGCAATGTTCTCCACCATCTCGTTGAGGTCGAGCTGCTTCTTCTTGAACACTGCTTTTTTGCGGTCAAACATACTCATCTGCAACACTTTCTCGACAAGGAATCGGAGACGTTTCGACTCGTCGTTGATGACGGTTCCCAGATGCTTCTGCATCTGCTCGCTCTTCGACACGGTGGAGTCATTGAGCATCTGCGCCGCCAGACTGATGCTGGCGATAGGTGTCTTCAACTCATGGGTCATGTTGTTGATGAAGTCGTTCTTGATTTCGGTGTACCTCTTTTGGCGGAAGATTACCACGATGGTGAATATGAATGTCACGAGCAGCACGAGCGTGAAAATCATGCTCGGTATCATGAACCGCACGCTGGAGAAGATATAGCTGTCCATACTGGGGAAGTGGATTTTCACGACCCCCATCTTCGACTGCGGGTCGTTGCGGAACAGTACCTGCGAATAGCTGTACTCCTCCCCTTCGTCGGTATAGTCGGGACAGCGGTACACTTCCCTACCGTCTTGCGTCATCACGGTGAAATGGTAAGGGATATCGATGCCGTTGTTCATCATCTCCGCCTTCAAGTCCTGGTCAAGCTGTTTGAAATTAATACGCTCTTTCAGAGGTTTTTCCGACGCAGAGTACAGGATAGAGTACACCACCTCGTCAAGCAATGCCTTCTGGTACACATACCTGTTCTTCACAATCTCCTGCAACGACTTCTGAGTCTCGTTGAGCGAGTTCTTGTCACTGCGCAGGATCATAGCCTTCGGCATATTGGCAGGGTTGGTGGCGATGGTCTTCAACTCGAAGGATGAATACACCGTGCCGTCCTTTCCCACCACGGAATACTGGTGCGACTGCTGCATGGTTCCGTCGGGCTGTCCGCTCCGTGTTCCCACGGAGTCCTTCTTGTTTGCCCTGCGCTCCGTCTCGTTGATGTCCTTTTCCAGATAGCGCAAAGTCTCGTTCAGCTCCAGGTTTCGTGAAGCTTGGTATAAGGCTCTGTTGACTGACTCGTCAAACTGTTCCTTCTTCATTTCCACCATTTCCTGTATGTAACTCAGCTGGAGGAAAAGCAGCGCAAGGAACGAAAAGCCCATGATAATGGCTATGGTCCAAATTGTTTTCTTCTTCATGTCGGCAAAGATAGGAATTTTCTTAATAAGTTAAAAGGTTTTTGTTAATTATTTCCGTAGTATTTTATTATATTAACATTATTCATTGTTTTTAATTATAAATACGCAATCTTCTACTAGTTCCTTTATTTGTGCCGTTTTGTGAGGCTATACTTCGTTGGGCAATGAAGTATAGCCTCACAAGGCAACGAGGTACTACTTCATCGGCCAATGAAGTATAGGTTCGTTGGCTATCGAGGTATAGGTTCATTAACAAGTGAAGCCTATTGTGTTTTTGCCAAGTCATGGTGGTGGCGGGCGA